>CAZYYP010000016.1:0-27739 GCA_964651695.1 uncultured Gaiellales bacterium
TGTCGGACATGTAGTTCTTGATCAGGTTCTTGGGATTGTCGTAGCTGATCATCGGCACCTTGGTCTGTACCGCGACGCGCGGGGCGATGGCGTTGTAGCCGCTGGCCTGCGCGATCACGAACTGGTTGCCGCTGCGGGCGAGCCGCAGGAGGACGGCCTGGGTGTTGTCGTAGCCGATGCCGTCGTTGACCGTCAGTTTCGCGCCGTTGACCTTGGCGACGTTGTGCGCGGCTGCCACGCCCTGCTGGTTCCAGCCGTAGTCGTTCGCCTTCGCCGGGGTGGCGATGGCGATCTTCGAGACGCCCGACGACTTGGCGAGTGCGCCGGTCGTCGTCGTGGCGATCGCGACTGCGCCGATGGCGAGTAGCGCCGCTCCCGTGCTGAGTGTCTTCCGTCTCACCGTTCGAGTGCCTCCTCTGAGATTTTCCGATCCGCCGTGCGTGTGGACTGAGCGCGTGAAGTGGTCACGTCATATGACTCCCGCGGGAGCGAGGCTGTAGTCGTTGAACGCAGCCATGTCGTGGGCCACGTAGATGCGGGCGTCGTGGGCGCGGGCGATCTTCGAGAGCCGGCGCAGCGACCGTACAGCAGCCGTCGGGTCGAGATGGAAGCCCGAGGGGATCAGCCGCTCGAGGCTCTCGTGGGCGTATGCGGCGTCGAAGGCGAAGAGCAGCGCCTGGCCCGAGGGCGGCTCGACGAGCAGCGAGTAGTGCCCGGCGGAGTGCCCCGGGGTCTCGAGCAGCCGCAGCCCGGCTGCGAGCTCCACGTCGCCCTCGAGCAACTCGTAGACCACGCCCGGGTGGTCGAAGCTCTGGTCGGAGTAGGCGTAGCGCTCGAACGTCTCGGGCACCTTCGCCTGGCGCAGCTCGGCCTTCGAGACGAGCGTCGTCGCATCCGGGAAGTGGCGGTTGCCGCCCACGTGGTCGAAGTGCAGATGCGAGTTCACGACGTACGAGACGTCGCCGGGCGCAAATCCGCAGAGGGCGAGCTGCTGGACGATCCCCTGGGCCTCGCTCTGCAGCGGCAGCTCGCCGGGGAACACCCGGCTCACGTGCTCGAGGTCGAATCCCGTGTCGAACAGGAACAGCCCGTCGTCGTGCTCGACCAGCACCGAGTAGATCGGGAAGCGCAGCCGCTGGCCGCAGTCGACGTTCCACAGGAGCTGCGAACGGTCGATCATCATCGTTCCGCTGTCGAGGAGGAACACTCTCATTCGAAGAGCACGCTGACATTCTTGGTCTGGGTGTAGGAGTACAGCTCCTCGGTGTCCTCCTCGCGGCCGAGACCGCTCTCCTTGACGCCGCCGAAGGGCGTGCCGAGGAAGTGACGACCGCTGTCGTTGACCCACACGAAACCCGCCTCGACGTCGCGCGCAAAGGCGTGCGCCGTCTGCAGGTCGCGCGTGTAGACGCTGGCGGTCAGCCCGAAGCGGATGTCGTTGGCGATCGCGAGCGCCTGCGCCGCGTCCCGGAACGGCATGACGGCGAGCACCGGCCCGAAGATCTCCTCCTGGGCGAGGCGCATCCCCGGATCCACGTGGTCGAAGAGCGCGGGCCTGATGAAGAAGCCGTTCGCGAGCTCGGGCTCCTCGGGCCTCGTGCCGCCGGCGACGAGCGTCGCTCCCTCGGCCTTGCCGAGCGCGACGTAGCCGCTGACCTTCTCGAGCTGCGCCTGGCTGACGAGCGCGCCGACCTGCGTCGTCTCCTCCTCCGGCAGCCCGACGCGGAGGCCGTCGATGCGCGCAGCGAGCGCCTCGACGAACGAGGCGTGGATGTCCTCGTGGACGACGAGCCGTGAGGTCGAGCCGCACGACTGACCCTGGAAGCTGAAGTTCATTCCGCGCACGACGCCCTCGAGCGCGGCATCGATGTCGGCGTCGGGAAAGACGACGATCGGGTTCTTGCCACCGCATTCGAGCGTCACGTGCTTGATCGCGACGCCGGCCGCGCGGGCCTGGATGGCGCGGCCCGTCTCGGCCAGCCCGATGAACGCCAGGCGCGGCACGTCGGGGTGTGCGACGAGCGCGTCGCCCGCCTCCGCGCCGTAGCCGGTCACGACGTTGACGACGCCCGCCGGGAAGATGCGCGCCAGCTCCTCGGCGAGCACGAGCGCCGAGAGCGACGTGTGCTCCGATGGCTTGAGCACGATCGTGTTGCCGGCGACGAGAGGCGCGCCGATCTTCATCGTGGCGAACAGGATCGGATGGTTGAAGGGGACGATCCGGCCGACCACCCCGAACGGCTCGCGCAGCGTGTAGTTGAGCCGGCCGTTGGCGACCGGGATCGTCTCGCCGCGCAACTGCAGGGCGAGCCCGGCGAAGTAGCGCAGCTCGGCCATGCCGATCGCGACGTCGATGCGCATGTCGCGCAGCGGGCTGCCGTTGTCGGCGGCGTCGATGCGCGCCAGGTCCTCCTGACGTCGCCCGAGCGCCTCCACCAACTCCAGGAGCTTCGCCGCCCGTTCGGTTGCCGGTGTCGCGCGCCAGGCCGGGAACGCGGCGCGGGCGGCCTCGACCGCCGCCGCGACGTCGCTCGCCCCGCAGCGCGGGAAGCGCCCGATCAGCTCGCCGGTGGCGGGGTTGCGGGCGTCGATCGTCTCGCCGCTCGCAGCCAGGCGGCGCTCGCCGCCGATCAGGGCGGGGAACGTCTCGATCGAGGAGGTCACGCCCACCTCAGCCTCTCGCACCGGCAAGGAGCCCCGCCAGTTCCCCGGCCGTCGCGTGCCGGCTGTTGTTGAGGTGCAGGGGACTGGCGAGCGCCACCTCGATGACGCTCGCGACGGCCTCGTCGTCGAGCTCGCCGGGACGGAAGGACGGCTCGAAGCCGATCCGCTCGTAGAGCGGGGCGATCCGGTCGGCCTCGGCCAGCGCCTGCGGCCGCAGGGCCTCGCGGTTGAAGGCCGCCACCCAGGGGAGGAGCACGCCGTTGGCCCGTCCGTGCGGCACGCGCAGGCGCGTCGCCGAGGAGATCGCGTGCACGAGGCCGAGCCCCGAGCTCCCACAGGCGAGGTTCGCCATGGCGCTCGCCTCGAGCAGGGTCTGCAGATCCTCGTCGGTGCGCTTCTCGAGCACCCGGGGCAGCGCGTCGCGCAGGCTGCCGGCCGCGCTCAGCGCGAGTGCGTCGGTGAAGCTGCTCGCGCCGCGCACCGAGAGCGCCTCGACGGCGTGGCTGAGCGCGTCGAGCGCGGCATCCACGAGCGGCCCCGCCGGGAGCGTCCGCAAGAGCCGGCCGTCGAGGATCGCGACCCGCGGCTCGTAGCCGTGGCCGCGGATGACGACGATGCTCGCCTGCGCGGGGTCGTGCAGGACGAGGGCGTTCGAGACCTCGCTGCCGGATCCGGCCGTCGTGGGGAGTGCGATCACCGGCGCGGGCGCGTCGGGCGCCGCGTTCCAGCCGGCGTAGCCCGTGATCGGCGAGTCGTTGCGCAGCAGCAGCGCGACGGCCTTGGCGAGCGCGAGCGCGCTCCCTCCGCCGATGCCGACGACCGCGTCGCAGCTCTCCGCGCGCGCCACGGCCGCCGCTGCCTCGACGTCCGCGACCAGCGGGTCGGGGCGGACGAGCGGCAGCGTGACGATGGCGTCCGTGCCCATGGCCGCGAGCACGGAGTCGAGCAGGCCGGCGCTCGCGACCCCCTCGTCGCAGACGACCGCGACCGAGTGGGAGCCGAGCGCCTGCAGCTCGCCGGCGAGTCGGTCGAGCGCGCCGAGCCCGGCGACGATGCGCGTGGGCGCCGAGAACACGCGGGCCTCGCTCATGCGGCGCTCGCAGGTGCGAGGTAGAGGGCCGCGGCGTTCCCGCCCAGGACGCGGTCGATGTCGGCCTGGCCGAGGCCGCTCAGCTGCACCTTCAGCTGCTCGACGGCCGGATGGTGGAAGGGCGCATCCGAGCCGTACAGCACCCGGTCGGCTCCGACGCGCTCGACGGCTTCGCGGATCTTCGTGTGCATCGGCATGCCGGACGTCTCGAGGTACACGTTCGGCCGCCGGCAGGCGATGTCGATGGACGCGTTGATGTAGACGACGTTGCCGTGCCCCATGTGACCGAAGACGACCTTTGTCTCCGGAAAGTTCGCGGCGACCTCCTCGATCGACCACGGCAGCGTGAAGATCGGGTGTCCGGTGTGGAAGAGCACCGGCAGCCCGCGCTCGCCCGCCAGCTCCATCAGCGGGTGCACGGACGGGTCGTTCGGGTGGTAGGAGTCGAGCAGCGGATGGAACTTGATGCCCCGGAAGCGCGGGTGCTCCAGGAAGGCGCGCGCCTCGTCGACGGTCCCCGGCCGGTTCGGGTTGGCCCAGTAGAGGGCCCACACGCCGGGCACCTCCTCCGCGATCTCGCGCACGAGCTCGTTGTCCGGGGAGAACAGCAGTGCCTGGGTGATCCCGGTTTCGTGCATGAGCGCGGCGAGACCCTCGCGGTCGAGCGAGACGTTGAAGAGCGGGAAGTCGCCGACGTGCATGTGCGAATCGAAGATCACCGGCTTGATCGCATCCCTTCGGAGGTGCTAGGGTCGACTACGAACTGTCGACACTTGACATTCCGTGGTCTTATACCGGCTAGGAAGAGTGAATGCAATGAGGCCCGAGGAGACGGGGCAGGGGGACGAGGCCGGCGGGCGCGCCGCGAAGCTCGAGAACCTGACGCTCTGGCAGCGCGTGCACGAGCATCTGCGCCAGGAGATCCTCGACAACCGCCTGCCGCCGGGGAGCGAGCTCAACGAGGTCGCGCTCTCGCAGTCGCTCGGCGTGTCGCGCGGCCCGGTGCGCGAGGCGATCGGCCGCCTCGCCTCGGAGGGGCTCGTCACGGTGCGCCCACGGCGCGGCGCGATCGTGACCGCGCTCTCCGCGCAGGAGTTCCTCGCCGCCTACCAGGTGCGAGAAGCGCTCGAGACGCTCGCGATCAGGCTCGCCGTGCCGCGCCTCGACGCCGCTGACCTCGACCGCCTGCAGGCGCTCGTCGACGAGATGGTCGCCTACGCCGACGGACCCGACGTCGAGGCCGACGTCGATGCCTTCTTCCGCGCGAACGCCGCCTTCCACGCCACCTTCGTCGAGGCGTCGGACAATGCGATGCTGCAGGAGACGATGAGCAGGCTGCTCGGTCAGATGGGCCGCTACCGGATGAGCTCGCTGGCGCTGCGCGGCTCGTTGCGGCGGTCGACCGCAGAGCACAAGGCGATCCTGCGCGCCGTGCGCGCCGGCGACGCCGACAAGGCCGCACGCCTGCTCGGCGAGCACATCCGCATCCCCCAGCGCCGCCTCGAGGCGGCATCCGGCGAGGAGATGGTCCTGCGCAATGCCAGCTGACGGACGGGGCCTCAGCTTCGGGGTCAACCTGAACAACCGGGAGCCGCTGATCGCCCCGGACTACGACCTCAAGATGCTGCTCGACCTCTCCGCGGAGGTCGAGCACCTCGGCTTCGACTCGGTGTGGGTCGGCGACAGCCTCTTCTCGAAGCCGCGCTGGGAGCCGATCTCGCTCCTCTCGGCGGTCTCGCAGCGCACCTCGAGGGTCAAGCTCGGGACCGCCTGCATGGTCTCGTCGACGCGCAACCCGCTCTATCTCGCGCTCGAGTGGGCGACGCTCGACGCGATCTCGGGCGGGCGCACGATCCTCGGCACCGGCATGGGCAATCCGGAGGAGGGCGTCCGGCGCGAGTTCGCGGCGCTCGGTCTCGACTACACGAAGCGCGCGGCGATCTTCGACGAGGGGCTCGAGGCGATCCGCCAGCTCTGGACGAAGGGGCGCGTCACGCTCCACGGCGAGCACTTCACCTACGACGACGTCTCCTTCTACTCCGGCACCGAGCTCGGTCCGCTGATGCCGGTGCAGAGCCCGCCGCCGATCTGGGTCGTGTCCAACCCGCGCCTCAAGGGCGACGCCCCGCCCGAGGT
This sequence comes from uncultured Gaiellales bacterium, assembly GCA_964651695.1. Taxonomy (GTDB): domain Bacteria; phylum Actinomycetota; class Thermoleophilia; order Gaiellales; family JALYLC01; genus JALYLC01. The sequence continues at coordinate 5,891 of CAZYYP010000016.1, forward strand.
GATGGAGCGCCGGCTGCGCGCCGCCTGCCGCCGCATCGTGACCTGGGGCGACGGCTGGATGACCTGCTGCCGGGCGCAGCATCCGGAGGAGCTGGTCGAGCAGCTGGCGCTGATCCGCGCCCACGCCGACGAGGTCGGCGCCGACTTCGACCGGCTCGTCATCTCCTACCAGGTCACCATGAACATCGGCGAGTCGGAGGACGCGGCGCGCGCCGACTTCGACTCCTACATCTCGCAGTACTACCCTGAGCTCTCCAAGGCGATGGATCTCTCGAACTGGGGACCCGTCGGGACGCCGGATCAGATCACCAGCTGGCTTCGCACGTTTGCCGATGCCGGCGTCGATCACTTCATCTGCCGCTTCGGTGCGCTCGATCAGTTCGGTCAGGTCGAGCGCTTCGCGAAGGAAGTCCTGCCTCAGTTCACACACGAGCGAGTGGGGTGAGTCGAAATGCCGGCTGACAAGCTTCTGCAGGACGCGGCGCTCGTCGTCGACGTCTGCATGTCCGTCGAGGCGGACGACGTCGTGACGATCATCTGCGACGACGAGCACCGCGAGCAGGCCGAGGCCGTGGCCCAGGTCTGCCTCGAGCGCGGCGCCTGGCCCGTGGTCATGAACAACGAGACGCAGGTGCGGCGCGGCCGCGCCGACGTGCGTTTCCCGATGGCGCCGCCGCGCAACCTGCACCAGGCGATGGTGGCCTCGGACGAGGTCATCATCATCACGAACCTCGAGTGGGCCAACCGCTTCGCCCACGTCTCGGCCGTCAAGGAGACGTGCGCCGCCAACGGCAAGATCGCCTCGGTCGAGGGCGGCATGGGCAGCACGTGGGATCTCACGATCGAGGACATCCACGTCGCGACCCAGCGCGCGGTCGACGCCATGGCGCTGCTCGAGGGCAAGAAGCGCGTGCACGTGACGACCGAGCTCGGCACCGACTTCGAGGTCTCGATCGAGGGCCGCCCGTCGCTCGAGGTGACGCCGATCAAGCGGCGCGGTCAGATGATGGGGCCGGTGCCGCTGTGGGCGGAGGTCGCGTTCGCCGCCGTGGAGGACTTCACGCACGGCACGGCCGTCGTGGACGGCGTGATGCTCGGCATCGGGCTGACCGGTCAGGTCAAGGAGCCGATCACCTGGCAGATGGAGGGCGGAAAGGTCGTCAGCATCGAGGGCGGGGCGGAGGCGACGAGGCTGAAGGCCGCCATCGACGGCGTCGAGAACGCGACGGTGCTCGGCGAGTTCGCGTTCGGCACGAGCACCAAGGCGCCCTACGGCACGCCCTCGGAGAAGGGCCGCGTCGGCACGGTCCACCTCGCGCTCGGCGACAATCACAACGCCTATCCGGGCGGGCAGAACGTCTGCGAGCTGCACCTCGACGGCGTGTTCCTGAAGGCGACGATGCAGATCGTGGACGACGGCACCTACATCCTCAAGGACGGCGAATGGGCGATCTAGCCCAGGTGGTCCCGCTGACGACGGTCGATCCGATCGAGCTCCCGAACGGCAGCTGGAGTCGCATGCTCGTGACCGGCGACCGCGTGGGCGGAAGCGAGGCGTCGCTCGGCTACTCCGTCTTCACGCCCGGCACGACGCTCGCGCCGGTGTGCCACGAGACCGAGGAGTTCGCCTTCGTCGTCTCCGGGCGGGGCGAGCTGCTGCTCGACGACGGCGCGCTGGCGTTCGCGCAGGGCGATGCGCTCTACATCCCGGGCGGCGTCTGGCACGCCGTCTCGAACACGGGCGACGAGGACGCGGTGATGGTGTTCGGCTTCCCGCATCCCGGCTATCCGCCGACGGAGCGCCGCGGTTGACGATGGCCGAGAAGTCGCTGCGCGAGCAGGTTGCATGGGCGTCGCGGATCCTCGCGATGGAGGGCTACGCCGATCTCACGCTCGGGCACGTCAGCGCGCGCGATGAGGACGGTCACGTCTACATCAAGCGCAAGGGCGTGGCCCTGGACGAGGTCGAGCCCGACGACATCGTCGAGTTCTCGCTCGACGACGCCGGCAGCGTCTTCGCGCCGGACATGCACCTCGAGGCCGTGCTCCACCAGGCCGTGTACCTCGCGCGGCCCGACGTGGGTGCAGTCGTGCACGGCCACCCTCCCTACGCGACGGCGCTCGGAGCGGCCGAGGCGTCGCTCGAGCTGCTCACGCACGACGCGGTGCTGTTCGCCGACGGCGTGCCGGCGTTCGAGGGCTCGCCGGAGCTGATCGTCGACGCCGAGCAGGGCCGCGCCGTCGCGGCCGCGCTCGGCAGCCACCGGGCGATGCTCCTGCGCAACCACGGGGTGCTCGTGGCCGGCAAGGATCTGCCCTGGGTGACGCTCAGCGCGGCGACGCTCGAACGCGCGGCCAGGCTGCAGTCGATCGCGGCCACCTACGGGCCGTTGCGGCCCATCCCGCGCGAGGCCGCTCAAGCCATGCACGGCGACAAGTACCGCGACGCGTTCGTCGCCGAGTACTGGGCCGCCTGGCTCCGCAAGCTGGGGCGCCACGAGGCAGATGCGCGGGTGCGCTCGTGAACCTCGAGCTGCGTGTGAACGGCGAGACGGTGGTGCGCGAGGTGCCGGCCGAGGAGCTGTTGCTCGACTTCCTGCGCGAGCGCCTCGACCTGACCGGCGCCAAGCGCTCGTGCGACGTCCAGGTCTGCGGCGCGTGCACCGTGCTGCTCGACGGCCAGCCCGTGAGCTCCTGCTGCACGCTCGCCGTCCACGCCGAGGGACGCGAGGTGACGACGATCGAGGGCCTCGCGGCCCAGCCCGGGTTCGCCCGGCTCGAGGATGCGTTCATGCGCCACGCGGCGCTGCAGTGCGGCTTCTGCACCGGCGGGATGCTGCTCACGGTGTCGTCGCTGCTCGCAGCCGGCGACCTCGGCAGTGCGGCGGAGGTGCGGCGCTCGCTGGCCGGGAACCTCTGCCGCTGTACGGGCTACAAGGGCATCGTCGAGGCCGTCTGCGAGCTGGCCGGGGTGCCCGCGTGAGCGTGCAGAGCCCGACCCGCACCCAGGCGCCCCAGGTCGGCCGCTCGGTTCCCCGCCTCGACGGCCGCGAGAAGCTGCGCGGCGAGGCCGAGTTCGTCGGCGACATGGTCGTCCCGCGGATGCTCCACGGCAAGGTGCTGCGCAGCCCCGTCCCGCATGCCCGCATCGTCTCGATCGACGCCTCGCTGGCCGAGGCGATGCCCGGAGTCGTGTGCGTGCTGACCGCGCGCGACCTCGGCGACATCGACCCCTACTGGGGGCATGCGATCCGCGACCGGCCGATCGTCGCGATCGACCGCGTGCGCTTCCACGGCGAGCCCGTGGCGGCCGTCGCGGCAGAGGACGAGGCCACCGCCGAGCGCGCCCTGCTCGCGATCGACGTCGTGTACGAGGAGCTTCCGGTCGCGGGCACGGTCGACGAGGCGATCGCCCCCGGGGCGCCGATCGTGAACGACGGCCCGCTGCGGCCCGGGCTCTTCCATGGGCTGGGCGAGCTCCCGCCGCGCGACGGCAACGTCTGCTACCGCTACCGCATCGAGCGCGGCGAGGTCGAGGCCGCCTTCGCGCACGCCGACATCGTGGTCGAGGGCGAGTACGAGTTCCCCGCCGTCTACCAGTACGCGATGGAGACGCACACCGTGATCGCGCAGGTCGAGCGGGGCGAGGTGACGCTCTGGGCCACGTGCCAGCACCCGTTCCTCGTGCGCGCCGAGATCGCCGCGCTGTTCGAGCTGCCGCTCTCGTCGGTACGGGTCATCGTCCCGTACCTCGGCGGCGGCTTCGGCTCCAAGTCGTACACCAAGATGGAGCCCATCGCGGTGGCGCTCGCCCGCAAGGCCCGCCGTCCGGTGCGGATCCAGAATCGCGTCGACGAGTCGATGGTGACCTCGCGCCGGCACGGCATGAAGGCCCGCGTGCGCACGGCGGCGACGAGCGACGGGCGCCTGCTCGGCCGCGAGGCCGAATGCTGGTTCGACACGGGCGCCTACGCCGACAACGGGCCGCGCGTCACGGCCACGGGGGGCGACGCCGCGCCGGGCCCGTACCGCTGGGAGTCGTTCCGCGTCGACGCGCGCTGCGTCTATACGAACACGGCGCCGTCCGGCAGCTACCGGGCCTTCGGCGCGACGCACCTGCAGTGGATCGGCGAGAGCCAGGTGGACGAGATCGCGCGGCAGTGCGGCATGGACCCGCTCGAGCTCCGCCGCCAGAATCTGTGCCTGCCGGGCGATGAGCTCCGCGTCGGCGGAAAGCCGCTCGATGCCGACCTCGTCGGCGATGTCGAGAAGGCCGCCGCGGCGGTCGGGTGGGGCGAGCCGAAGGCGCCGCGCGTGGGGCGCGGCGTCTCGGTCGGACTGCTCGCCGCCGGCGCGCACCCGGTCTCGACGGCGGTCGTGCGGATGGAGGCGGATGGTCGCGTCTCCGTGCTCGTCGGCACGACCGAGATGGGCCAGGGGCCGCGCACGGTGTTCGCCCAGATCGCCGCCGAGGTGCTCGCGATCGAGGCCGAGACGGTCGTCGTCCGTGGCACCGACTCGCGCTTCACGCCCTATGACCGCTCGACCGGCGCGAGCCGCTCGACCACGCTGGCGGGGCTCGCCGTGATGCGCGCGGCCGAGGATGTGCTGGGCCAGCTCCAGGAGATCGCCGGCGAGCAGGCGCCCGAGGCGGAGACCTATCCGTCGCTGATCGAGCGCCGCTTCGGCCTCGCCGGCGGCGAGCTGATCGGGCGTGGCGAGGTCCGCCCGGAGGGCAGCGGCTCCTACGCCGAGGGCCCCGTCTTCTGGGAGGTCTGCGTCGCGGCCGCGGAGGTGTCCGTCGAACCCGAGACGGGCATCGTCACGGTCCTGCGCACCGCGACCGTGGCCGACGTCGGGAGGGCGATCAACCCCCAGCTCGTCGAGCGCCAGGACGAGGGCGCGACGATGCAGGGCATCGGCAACGCGCTCTACGAGGAGATGGTCTTCACCGACGGCTTCCTCACCAACGACACGATGCTCGACTACCGCGTGCCGACGTTCGAGGACATGCCGGGGACGATGACGTCGATCGTCGTCGAGAACGGCGACGGCCCCGGCCCGTTCGGCGCCAAGGGCTGCGGAGAGGGAGCGCTCGCCGCCGTACCCGCGGCGATCGTGAACGCGCTCGCCGACGCGGGGGTGCCGATGACGAGGCTTCCACTGACGCCCGAGCGCGTCTGGCGGCGCATCCGGGAATTGCAACAGGAGGAACGATGGCAGACGTGAAACGCGCAGCGGTGATCGGAACGGGCACCATGGGCCCGGGCATGGGGGCGGTGCTCGCGCGCGCCGGCATCGAGGTCGCGCTCTACGACGTGAGCGCCCAGGCGCTCGAGAACGCGAAAGCCGGCTTCGCGCTCGCCGACGGCGTGCTCGATCGGCTCGACATGCCGCGCGCCGGCGGCGGGGGCATCCGCTACGAGAGCGATCTCGGCGCGGCGCTCGCCGGCGCCGAGCTCGTCGCCGAGGCGATCCCCGAGCGCCTCGAGCTCAAGCACGAGCTCTTCCCGAAGCTCGAGCAGCTCGCCGCCCCGGGCGCGATCCTCGCCTCGAACACGTCGGGAATCCCGATCACCCGCATCGCCGAGGTCTGCTCCGACCCGTCCCGCGTCGTCGGGCTCCACTGGTCGAACCCGCCGCACATCATCCCGATGATCGAGGTCATCCCCGGCGACAAGACGAGCCAGGCGACGATCGACGCCTCGGTCGCGCTCGTCGAGCGGATCGGCTACGAGGCCGTGATCGAGCGGGAGGTGCCCGGCTTCGTCGAGAACCGCATCCTCTACGCGATCATGCGCGAGGCCGTCGATCTCGTCGACCGCGGGATCATCGACGCCGACGGCATGGACCGCTGCGTGCGCTGGGGCATCGGCTACAAGCTCGCGGTGATCGGGCCGATGGAGCTGCTCGACATGGCCGGGCTCGACATCTACAGCAACGTCGGCTCGTACCTCAACAAGGACCTCTGCAACGGGACCGAGGTCTCGAAGACGATCACCGATCGCGTCGAGCGCGGCGAGCTCGGCATCAAATCCGGCAAGGGCCTCTACGACTACACGCCCGAGCGGATCGCGGAGCTGCGCGCCGAGCGCGCGCGCAAGCTCGTCGCCGTGCGCAAGGCGCTCGAGTCATGAAGGTCTGGCTGCTCGACAGCGGCTCCATCGTGATCGAGCACACGCAGCTGCTCTGGAACGTGCCGGGACCACAGGCGCGCATCCCGGTCTACAGCGTGCTCGTCGAGCACGACGAGGGGCTCTTCCTGTTCGACACCGGCATCGACCTCGACCACATGAACCGCGTGCTGCCGTTCGAGCTGCCCGAGCAGACGCCCGAGCAGACGATCCCGGCGCAGCTCGAGGCCTGCGGGTTCTCGGTCTCGGACGTCACGACGCTCGTCAACTCGCACCTCCACATCGACCACGTCGGAGGCAACAAGCTCTTCCCGGGCACGCGCACCGTGATCAACGCGCAAGAGGTCGCCCAGTCCCGCAACCACGAGCCGTTCGAGTTCTTCGGCTACTCCGACCACTCGTGGGACTACGAGGGCCTCAACCTCGACCCCGTGACCGGGGACTTCGAGCTCGCGAAGGGGATGTTCCTCTACGAGACGCCCGGCCACACGGTCGGGCACTACTCGCTGCTCCTCACGCCGAGCGGCGACGGGCGGCCGATGCTCTTCGCGTTCGACGTCGCCTACACCGCGGCCGCCCTGGAGAAGGGCATCCAGCCGGGGTTCCACAACAACCCGAGCGCGGGCGTGCGCTCGATCCGCCGCGTCAAGGAGCTCGCCGCCGAGCACGGCGCCGACATCTTCTACTCGCACGACATGGACGCCTGGCACACCTACCGCCATGCCCCCGACTGCTACGAGATCTAGTCTAGAGGCCTGAGATGAAGCTGCAGGACCGCGTCGCGATCGTCACCGGATCCGCCCAGGGGATCGGGCGGGCGGTCGCCCAGAAACTCTCGGACGAGGGCGCGAGCGTCGTTCTCGCCGACATCAACGGCCCGGGCGCGGAGCAGGCCGCCTCCGAGCTGCCCGGCGCGCTCGGCCTCACCGTCGACGTCTCGGACGCCGGCGACGTGCAGCGCATGGTCGACGAGACGCTGAGCCATCACGGCAAGGTCGACGTGCTCGTCAACGTCGCGGCGATCGTGCCGTTCACCGCCTGGGACGACATCACGTTCGAGGAGTGGCGCCGCATCATGTCGGTCAACCTCGACGGGGTGTTCCTGACCATCAAGGCGGTCGAGAAGCCGATGCGCGAGGCCGGCTACGGGCGCATCGTCAACATCGCGTCGAACGTGATCCTGGCGGGCACGCCCAACCTCGCCCACTACGTGGCGTCCAAGGGTGGCGTGTGGTCCTTCACCCGCGCGGCCTCCCGCGAGCTCGGCAAGTACGGCATCACCGTCAACTCGGTGGCGCCCGGGCTGACCGCGTCCGAGGGCGTCCTCGCGAGCCCGCACGCCGAGGCGTTCGACTTCGTGCAGATGCTCCAGGCGATCCCGCGCCGCGCCGTGCCGGCGGACATCGCCCCGGCCGTGGCCTTCCTGGCCTCGGAGGAGGCCGGCTGGGTGACCGGGCAGATGATCGTGGCCGACGGCGGGCACACCCACAGCTGATGCCGGCCTTCGCCGTCACGCGCGCGGGCGCGATCCTCGCGGTCGCGGACTTCGAGGCGTCGCTCGCCTTCTACCGCGACCGCCTCGGCCTCGCCGTCGAGGCCGTCTACGGCGATCCGCCGTACGCGACGCTCGCGTGCGCGGGCGCGCGTATCTCGCTGGCCGAGCAGGGCCACCCGGCCGAGGACCGGCCGGGCGTCCTGATGACGGCCCCGGCCGATCGGTCGCGCGCCGCCGTCGTGCTCGTCCTCGAGGTGGCCGATGCGCTTGCCGTGCATGCCGCGCTGGAGGCCGAGGGCGTGGCGATGCTCGCCGCGCCGTTCAGCCCGCCCTGGGGCGGGTGCCGCTTCTTCTGCGTCGACCCCGACGGCTACCTCGTCGAGATCGAGCAGCCGGCATGAGGGCGGTCGTCCTGCGCGCACCCGGCGACGTCGGTGTCGACACGGTGCCCGATCCTGCGATCCTCGACCCGGGCGATGCGATCGTGCAGGTCTCGGCGACCGCGATCTGCGGAGCCGACCTGTTCCCGTTCCACGGCTTCACGCCCGGCTTCGAGAACGGGACGATCCTCGGGCACGAGTTCACCGGCACCGTCGCCGAGGTCGGCTCCGAGGTACGCAGCGTGCGCATCGGGCAGCGCGTGGTGTGCACGAGCACGATCTCGGACGGCACCTGCGGGCACTGCCGCGCCGGCCGCATCTCGCAGTGCCAGGGGCGGGCGCTGTTCGGCTATTCGGGCGTCTATCCGCGGCTCGACGGTGGTCAGGCCGAGTTCGTCCGCGTGCCCGCAGCCGACCGCTGCCTGCTGGCGCTCGACGACGCCATTCCGGATGAAGCGGCGATCTTCTGCGCCGACATCCTCCCGACCGGCTACGCCTCGGTCGTGCGCGGCGGCGTCGGGGTCGGGGACACGGTCGTCGTGCTCGGCTGCGGACCGGTCGGCCTGATGGCCGTGCTCTGCGCGGTCGGCGTGGCCGGACGCGTGATCGCCGTCGACGGCATCGCCGAGCGGCGGCAGCTCGCCGAGCGGCTCGGCGCCGAGCCCATCGAGCCGGCCGCCGCCGAGGAGGTCGTGCTGTCGGCGACCGGCGGTCTCGGCGCCGACGTCGTGATCGAGGCGGCAGGCGCTCCGGCCGCACTCGACGCGAGCCTCCGGCTGTGCCGCGGGCGCGGCACGATCTCGGTGGTCGGCGCGCACTTCGAGCCCGACTACCCGCTCGACAACGCGCTGATGTTCGAGAAGGAGCTGACGCTCCGCTTCACGATCGGCGATCCGGCGCACGATCGCGAGCGCCTGCTCGGCCTCGTCGCGGCAGGCAGACTCGACCCGACGCCGGTCGTGACGCATCGCCTGGCGCTCGCCGATGCCGCAGAGGGCTACCGGCTGTTCGACCAGCGGCTCGCCACGAAGGTCGTGCTGACGCCGTGATCGCCGCCCCGCCGCCACCGCCGCTGCCCGCCGTGCGAGCCGCGCTCGTCCGTCAGCTCGAGGGCGAGTACCTCTCGGTCAGGTGGGCGCACTGCTACCGCGATCCCAAGACGTACCAGTCGCTCGCCGTGACGCGCTGCAAGGTCAACTTCGGCGACCCGCACATCGTCCAGTACTGCGTCGTGATCAGCGCGGGCCGCGTTGTGACCGACCACCAGCGGCGGGCGATCCGCTGCGGTGTGCACCCTGATCCGACGCTCGTCGCAGAGCGGGGCGGTTCCTCCGCGAGCTGACGCGAAGGCTCGGGCTGGACGTTCGCGTCGAGCCGAGCGCCTGAACGCTCCGGGTCAGACCCCGAGTGGTGCCTCGCACCGCCGCCTCGGCGACACCTGTGTCCGACGAACGACGGCTCCCCCCCGAGTGTGATGACGGTCACGTTCGCAGGTTGCGGACGGGCACGGCGCGCACCCGTGGTCAGACCTAGCTTGGAGCGACCAAGAGGCAACGCCGAGGGAGTACTGCCACCATGCAAGCTCACCGCCTCACGATCCTCACCGCCGCTCTCACGTTTGCGGTTGCGCCGGCAGCTCTCGCCGGCAATGCGCCCCGGGGCAGCCACGGGCCGGAGACCGGTGCACAAGCAGCGGCGAAGATCCGCATCCGCTGCGACGCCCTCGCGAAGACGGCTCTTGCGGCCCGGTTCGCCGCGTTCGTTCCCAGGGGCAGTCACGGCCAGGAGTCCGACAATCCCGCCGCAGCGCTGATCACGCTCCGTCTCGCCTGTGTCAGCCGGGCGGACGCGGCGCTCGCAGCTCGGGTGGCCGGCGTCAAGGTGACGCCGAAGGGCAGCCATGGGCAGGAGACCGATCGCTGAACGCCGGTTAGCGCACCCAGAGCTGGTCGAGGAGCACTCCCCACTGCGGGTTGTACTGGTAGTCGCCGACGCGGCGGGAGACGAGCGTCGCGTTTCGCGGGTTCTGCAGGAACACGAACGGTGCCTGCTCGGTGATGTCGTGGTCGACCTTCGTCCAGAGCGTCGCGGCCGCGCCGGGATCGGCGACCTCGAGCGCGCGAGCCCTGGCGATCTCGGCGTCGATCCGGCGGTTGCAGAACTCGGCGAGATTGGTGTTGTCGCTCGAGCGCGGAGTGAACGACTTGCAGGTGAGCAGGGGCGGTAGGAAGTTGCCGGCCGTCGGGTAGTCGTGTTGCCAGCCGTAGATGCCGGCCTGGAGGTTGTTGCGCGAATTCATGACCGCCGGGAAGTAGCTCTCGAACGTATAGCCCTTGTAGTGAACCTTGTAGCCGAGGCTGCGGAGCACCGACATGAAGTAGGCGCCGCCGTGCGGTTTGAAGATCGGATTGCCCGCGACGGTCACCTGCTCGCCCTTGGTGCCCGAGTCGGCAACGAGCCGCCGGGCCTTCGCGATGTCGGGCCCGGTATACGTGCCGGCGGCGTTCGGGCTGATCGTGTACGGGCAGTAGCGCCGGTACCCGTTGATGTTCGGGGGCAGCACCTGACAGGTCGGCTGCTCGACGGCGGCGCCGCCGCGGAGGGCTCCCATCCGGTTGCGGTCGACGGCGTAGTTGACCGCCTGCCGCGCCTTGAGGTTGTCGAACGGCGGCAGCCGCGTGTCGAGGAAGATGTAGTACGTCCCGATCGGAGAATCGATGTGGAGCTGGCTCGCGTATCCCGTCTGCAACGCCGAGAGCAGGGACGGGGGCGGGAACATGCCCTTGTCCGGCGCGCCGGCGTCCAGCGCGACATCGGCTTTCCCCGCCTCGACCGCGGCGCGCTGCGCGCTCGGCTGTACGTCGAGCCGCTCGACGATGGCGTCCGGGTTGCCACGCGGCTGAGCCGCTTCGTACCACTCGCGGAAGCGGGGATTCCGGACGAGCCGGAGACGGTGGTTTGCCGCGTAGCTCGCGATCATGTACGGGCCGGTCGCAGGCAGCGGGAGCCGCGCCTTCAGCGGCGTGCTCGCGGGCACCGCGTACGCGGACGGCAGCGCGAGCTCTTGCAGGAAGTCCGGGTCGGCGCGGGCGAGGTGGAACGTGACGGTGTCCGAGGAGTTGTCCGCCACGATCCCCTTCGACAGATCGCAGCGGTTCGGCGTCTTCATGCACTGGTCGTACCCCTCGACGCTCGAGTAGTAATAGCCCGTGCCGTGGCCCGTGCTCTTGAAGGCAGCGGCGGAACGCTCGATCGCGCGGCGGAAGTCGGCCGGCCGGAGGAGCGCGCCGTTGGAGTAGTGGATCCCGGGGCGCACTTCGAATGTGTACGTTCGCCCGCCGTCGGCGGGAACCGGGATGGTCGTCGCGAGGTCGGGTACGAGACGCGTCCCGTCGCTGCCGCCGACACGCTTGTACGTCACGAGCCCGTCGTTCGTGAGCATCAGCGCCGACCAGTCGGGGTAGGCGTAGGCGACAGCCGGATCGATCGAGTGGAACGTGTCCGGCGCGGTGAGAACGTTCAGCGTGCCGCCGCGATGCGCGAGTCCCGACGTTCGCACGGCGACGTACATGGTGGTTCCGGCGATCGCGACGGCCTGAGGACGGTTGCCTGTGGTCACCGTGCGGACGACCTTGTCCGTCTTCGGATCGATCTCGGAGAGCGTGCCCGCGAGCTCGCTGCTGACCCAGACCGTCTTGCCGTCCGCTGAGACGGCGACCCCGCTCGGCCCGGCGCCGACCGGGATCGCGGCGATGACGCCGTTCGTCGCCGGATCGACCCGGTTGACCGTGCGCTCCAGGCTGTTGGCGACCCAGACCGACTGCGCACCGACTGCGACGGCACTTGCCCCCCGCCCGACGTTGATCGTCTGGGTGACGATGCCGGCGCGAGGGTTGATGCGACTGAGGCTCCCGTCCGATTCGCTCGTCACCCAGACCGCGTCGAACCCGACGGCGATCCCATCCGCGCCGGCGCTGACGGGAATCGTGCGCCGCGCCCCCGTTCGCGGATCGATCCGCATCACGGTGCGGTCGGTCGAGTTGGCGACCCACAGGAACCGGAATCCGTACACGACCCCCAGCGGCCCATTGCCGACGGGGATCTTCTGCACCTCGCCGTTCGTGGTCGGGTCGATCTTCGAGACCGTCCCGTCGAGGCTGTTCGTGGCCCACACGAACCCGCCGCCGGTCGCGATCCCCGCTGGGGCATTCCCGACCGTGATCGTTTGCACCGACGCGTGCGTCTGCGGATCGATCCGGGAGACGGAGTCGTCGTCGACGTTCGTCGCCCAGACCGCGTCCGCGCCGACCGCGACCGCGCTCGGGCCGGTCCGCACGAGCGCCGCGTCGATCAGCTTCCCGCTCCGGGCGTCGAAGATGCCGACCGAGTCCGCTGCCACACGCGCGGCCTGTGCAGAGCCGGCGCCGCCGCCGGTCAGCAGGACGCCCGCTGCGATCGCCGCGACGACTGCGACCGCAGCAATCGTCACCGCGAGCCGGAGTCTCCGCCGCGCGCGGGCCGCCGCGGCGACGGGCGCCTCGCCGGGCTCCGGCTCCGCCGTCCGCAGCGGTGGGAACGCGGCCGGCAGGCCGGCGCCCTCGAGCTGATACAGCCGCACGGGCCGGTCGAGATCCTTCAGGCGCTGCTCGCCGAGATCACGCAGCGAGATGCCCGCGGAGTCCTCCTCCTCGTCGTCGAGCAGGTTGCGCGTCGTCTGCGAGACGAGCACCTGTCCGCCATGCGCCGTGGCGCCGACTCGAGCCGCGCGATGCACTGCCAGACCGTGGTAGCGACCGTCGCTCGCCTCGGCCTGCCCGGTGTGGATGCCCATCCGCACCCGCACCTCGACAGCCTGCGGCCAGGCATGCGCCTGGAGCGAGCGCTGCGCCGCGATCGCCGCAGCGACCGCATCCTGCGCCCGGCGGAACACCGCGAAGAACGAGTCGCCCTGCGTGTCCACGACGAGCCCGCCATGGGCGGCGAACGCGGCACGCAAGAGCTCCTGGTGCTCGGCGAGCAAACGCGCGTAGTCGTCGCGGAGCTGCTTGAGCAGCCGCGTCGAGCCCTCGATGTCCGTGAACAGGAAGGTGACCGTCCCGCTGGGCAACTCGGACCCGGAGGCCATGGGCGCATGGTGTCACCCGCAGTGGCACCGGTCTACCCGCGGCGGGTGGTCGCCACGCAGCGACCACACCCGATGTCGACTGTGCAGCCGGCGGGGTTGCCAGGTGCGTTGTGTGCGACGAGGCCGTGCGCGAGTGTGACCGGGCAGCCGGGTGAGAGGATCCCGTCGCCCTGCAGGTCACGCGGAGCGGGGAAGGCTCCTCTGCGAGCTGACGCGAAGGCTCGGTCCCGACGCTCGCGTCGAGCCGAGCGGTTCCGGCCCGGGATCGGTGGCATTCGCACGCCACTCGCCATCGCCGGCGTGTGCCGGCGCGCAGCCTGCGGGTTCCTACCTACCTGTCCCGCGGGGAGCGCCGATGTGCACTCCCACGCGATTCTGCATGCTGCGGGGGTGCGGAGCATTCTCGTTCCCGTGACGATCGCCCTTGCCCTGGCGTCCGGCCTCGTGCTGCGCCTGGCGGGCGAGGCCCGCGCCGCGCACGTGCTCTGGACCGTCGTCCTGCTCGCGGTCATCGTGCCGCTCGCCGTCGACGTCGTGCGGCGGATGCTGCACGGTCAGCTGGGCGCCGACGTGATCGCGCTGCTCGCCGTCGGCGGATCGCTCGCGCTCGGCGAGTTCGAGGCGGGCCTGGTCGTCGCGCTGATGCTCTCGGGCGGCGAGTTGCTCGACAAGCGGGCGTTCCGCCGCGCCCGGCGCGAGCTGTCGGCACTCGCCGCCCGGGCTCCCGCCGTGGCGCACCGGCACGACGGCGCCCGGCTCGTCGACGTCCCGTCGGGCGACGTCGTCACGGGTGATCGCCTGCTCGTCCTGGCGGGTGAGATCGTGCCCGTCGACTGCACCCTCGAGAGCGGGCAGGCCGTGCTCGACGAGGCGGCACTCACGGGCGAGCCGCTGCCGGCTCGGCGCGGGCCGGGCGAGGAGATCCGCAGTGGAGCGAGCATCGTCGGAGAGGCGATCGAGGTGCGCGCGCTGCGACCCGCGGCGGCCTCGACCTACGCGCGCATCGTGCGCCTCGTCGAGCAGGCCGAAGCCGACCGGCCGCGCACGGCCCGGCTCGCGGACCGCGCCGCCGTCGTGTTCCTCCCGATCACGCTGGCGGTCGCCGGTCTCGGCTGGGCCGTCTCCGGCTCGGCGGTGGTTGCGCTCGCCGTCCTCGTCGTCGCGACTCCGTGCCCGCTCATCCTCGCCACCCCGATCGCGTTCGTCTCGGGGCTCGCGCGCGCGGCCCGGCGAGGCATCGTCCTGAAGGGCGGCACGCCACTCGAGCGTCTGGGCGCGGCGACCGTCGTCGTGTTCGACAAGACCGGCACGCTGACGACCGGCCATCCGCAGGTGGCCGAGGCGGCCGACGACGTGCTCGCGGTCGCGGCGGCGGCCGAGCAGCGGTCGGCGCATCCGCTGGCCGCGGCGATCCGCGCCGAGGCCGGCGAGCGCGGTCTCGTCCTCCCGCCCGCCGACTCCTTCGTCGAGAGCTACGGCGACGGCGTCGAGGCGCGCGTCGACGGCAGGCAGGTGCGCGTCGGCCGGGCGGCGTTCGCGGGTGCCGCGCCCGACGGCCACGCAGCCCCCGGCGTGGCCGTGGTGTGGGTCGCGATCGACGGACGCCTCGCGGGAGCGATCCACTGCTCCGACGTGCTGCGCGCGGACGCCGCGGCCGTCGTCGAGCGCGTGCGCACGGCGGGTGCGCGCCCGGTGCTGCTGACCGGCGATGCCGCGGCGGTGGCCGCGGAGGTCGGGCGCGCGACCGGAATCGCCGACGTCCACGCCGAAGCGACGCCCGAGGCCAAGGCAGGCGTGGTGAGCGAGCTCAGGCGCGCGGGCGAGGTCGTCGTCATGGTCGGGGACGGTCTCAACGACGCACCGGCGCTCGCCGCCGCCGACGTCGGCGTCGCGCTGGGAGCGACCGGCAGCACGATCTCCTCGGACGCTGCCGATGCAGTGGTGCTGGTCGACGATCTCGGGCGCGTGGCCGAGGCGATCGAGATCGGCCGTGACACGCTCGCGGTCGCGCGCACCGGGATCTTCGTCGGCATGGGTCTCAGCGCGGCGCTGATGGTCGTCGCGGCGTTCGGCGGGATCTCGCCGCTGCACGGCGCACTCGCACAGGAGGCGATCGACGTCGCGGCGATCCTCAACGGCCTGCGCGCACTCGGCGGCCGCGACGGGTCTCGCAGGGTGGCGGCGGTCGTTCTGCACCGGCGCACCGCAGCGCTCTGACCATCCGGGTCTGGGAAAGGCGGCGCGGGAGCCGACGGCACCGCCGGCGCCGGCGCGCAGCGCGTGCGGCCGCTTAGGCCGCGACGGCTTCGGCGGCGGGTGCGAGCTCGCGCGCGGGCGCCTCGGTCACGACCGGCGCCGGCAGCGCCACCGGCTCCCCGCCCCGCAGCCGATCGGCCTGGCAGACGACGTAGCAGTACTCCACGATGCGGCGCTCGGCCTCGTCGCCGGAGCCGGCGATGCTCGTGCCGATCACCCAGTGCGATCCGCGCGGGCGGCAGGACTGCGCGACGACGTTCAGGCTGATCGCGCGCGCCTCGCCGGAGAGCCCGGGGATCGGGAAGGTCGCCGTGACGGGTGTCCCCGGCGCCAGCGGTGCCGAGAGCTCGAGCCCGAGGCCGGAAGGGCACAGATCGCGCGTCCAGCCGGCGATCGCGGCGCCGTCGCGCGCGCTCGCGACCACCGGCGCGTCGAGGGGCATGCGGTACTCGATGCGGCGCTGGCGGCGCTGCGCGACGATCGCGAGGGTGCGCACGAGGCGCCGGAGCTCGAAGAGGGCGAGCAGCGGGACGACCCAGAATGCGATGCCCGGGAGGTTGCGCACGAGCGGGACGCCGGCCTCGTCGAGGATCCGGATGATCAGACCGGCGCTGAGCAGGAGGGTGATCGCGACGACCCAGGAGAGCTGACGGAGCGCCGGGAGGCCGCCGGCGTCGACGCCCTCCTTCGGCGTGACCTTGAACGTGGTGCGACCCGGACGCACGACGCAGCGCAGCGCGCGGGTGAAGATCGCCGCCGTGCAGAGCTCGAAGTGGCTCGTGTCGGCGATGCGCTGGTAGCCACGGCAGAGCGCGGATCCGGCCACGATCGTGAGCAGCGTGGCGGGCGCCCACAGCAGCCCGAGCGCGAGCGGGCTCGCGCTGAGTGGCAGTCGCCCGGTCCAGACGACCGCGGCGAGCGTGAGCAGCATCAGCAGCCGCACGGGGCCGGCGAGGTAGGCGGAGAGGCTCGCGAAGTAGCTCAGGCGCTGGAGTCCCGTCAGCTCGCGCGCCCGCAGCGGCGATTCTGGGGTCGTGAAGACCGCGAGGTTGCCGCGCGCCCAGCGATCGCGCTGCAGCAGGTAGGCGGCGAGGTCGTGCGGAGCGATGCCCTGGACGAGCACCTCGTCGTGGTAGTGCGACTTCCAGCCCGCGCGGTGGAGCTTGAGCGTCGTATGGAAATCCTCGGCGATCGTCTCGACGGCGACGCCGCCGACGCCGAGCAGCGCCGAGCGGCGGATCAGAGCACCCGACCCGCACCAGAATGCGGCGTTGTGCCGGTCCTTGCCGGGACAGATCACCGAGTAGAACACCGACTGCTCGTGACGGCCGACCTCGTAGTGCTGGATCGAGTCGTGGTTGTAGAAGTCGTGCGGGGTCTGCACGACCGCGACCGCGCTGTCGTCGAAGTAGCCCACGACGGCGTCGAGCGCGTCGGGCAGCGGCACGTGGTCGGCGTCCAGCACGAACACGAGCTCGCCGCCGGTGATCGGCAGCGCATGGTTGATGTTGCCGGCCTTCGCGTGCGCGTTGTCGGGGCGGGTGAGGTAGACGGCGTCCCAGTGGGCGGCCAGCTCGGCCATCTCCGGCCGGCGGCCGTCGTCGAGGAGGTAGGTCGTGTGCGGATAGCCGAGGGCGGCGCAGCCCGCGAGCGTGGCCCGCACCACGGCTGCGGGCTCGTCGTAGGTGCAGACGTACACGTCGACCTTGCGTCCCGGCGTCGCGTGCGGCCGCTCGCAGCGCGGGAGCCGCCACGAGAACCAGGTCAGCATGGCCAGGCCCCAGAAGCCATACGCCTCGGCGATCAGCAGCGTGGCCCACAGCCAGGGGCTGGCACCGCGCCAGCTCCAGCCGATGCGCCAGACGAGATAGGCCGTCATCCACGTGATCGCCAGCAGCGCGATGGCGTGCAGCATCCGCGGATGGCGATCCCACCACGAGCCCCAGCGTGTCTGCGCGCGACCGGCGAGCACGGGCGTGCCGTCGGCGAAGGGGCGCGACGGGAGGCCGAGCAGGGCGCGCCCGACGGTGTTGGTGAGCGATCGGCGCCACATGTGCCAGGCATCGACGCCTCATCGACAACCCTTTAGAACGATCCGACTCACGATCCGGCGGCGGGTTCCGTGCCGGCACGTGGCCCTCAGCGTCGAATCGCCTCGCCGCCGCCGAAGAGCAGCGAATCGAGTCCGCGCACGAGGCCCGTGAAGCCCTGGACGCGGCGCGCCGCGAGCAGGGTTCCGGCGACGAAGATCGCGGGGTCGCCCTGTTCCTCGTAGCGGATCGCGAGCCGCTCGCCGGGTGCCCCGAAGACGACCTCCACGGCGGCGTTCGTCCCCGGCAGCCGCAGCGAGTGGACGGGCACGCCGGCGATCGCGGCGCCACGTGCCTCGGGCGGGCCGATCAGCTCGGTCGCCGGGTGCTCGGGCAGCGCTCCGCGCTCGCGCGCCAGCAACTCGGCGAGCTCGCGCGCCGTGCCGCTCGGCACGTCGGGCTTGGCCGCGGCGTTCTGCTCGATCACCTCGAAGCGCCCGATGTGACGGGCGGCGATGCGGCCCAGATGCTGGAGCAGGGCCGCCGTGAGCGAGAAGTTGCCACTGGCGACGCCCACGCCGGCCTCGAGTGCGGCCGCGTCGATTGCCGCGAAGTCGTCGTCGAAGAGACCGCTCGTCCCGATCACGACGGGAATCCGGCGCTCGAGCGCGAGCGCGACGTGCCGGCGCACGACGGCCGGGTGCGTGTAGTCCACGAGGACGTCGGGGCGGCGATCGAGCGCTCGCTCGAGGTCGTGCTCGACGGTCACGCCGATGGTGTCGCCGCCAAGCGCCTCGCCGACGTCGCGGCCGGTTTCGCGCCGTGAGACGGCCGAGTGGAGGCGGAGATCGCCGGCGGCCGCGATGGCGGGCACGAGCGCTCGGCCAACGCTACCGAGGGCTCCGGAGACGCAGACGCTGATGGGCTCGCTGGCGATGGCTTGCGCTCCGTCCCGGAGCACTAGGCGAAGAAGAGCGGGAGGTAGCGCCGGTTCGCCTCGAGCATCTCGTCGAGGAGCGCCTGCGTCTGGTCGAGATCGAGGTGCGCCTGGGTCGTCGGGTCGAGCAGGAAGGCATGCAGGGCGGCCGTGCGATCACCCGACAGCGCCGCCTTGACGACGTGCTGCTGGAAGCCGACGTAGTGGCGGAGGTGCGCCGCGAGCGCTTCGGGCAGCGGTCCCGCGTGAATCGGACGGACGCCGTAGGCGTTGATCTGCGCGTTGACCTCGACGATCGCGTTGTCGGGCAGATTCGGGATGGCGCCGTTGTTGGGCGCGATCACGACTCGCGTGATGTTGCCGTTGCGCACGATCGACTCGATCACGTCGATCACCTCGATGCCCTCGTCCTCGTCGCCGACCGGCAGGTCGGCCAGCGTCACCGGCTCGGCGCCGGGCGCCGTCCAGCTCTTCGCGAGGTCCTCGAGGCCGGCGACGCGCGCACGCTCGTAGTCCATGTCGTGGGTCTCGATGCCGTAGCGCATCTTCACGCCCTGCGCGGTTCCCGAGTACGGGGCCTCGAGGCGCTGCATCTGCGGGAAGAACTCCGTCCAGTGCGTCCAGCAGTACGGCAGCACGCCGTAGGTCTCGAGCGCCCATCTGACCACCGGCTCGGTCGCCCGCGCGTGCACCAGCGGCATCGCATCCGTGCCGTCGAGCAACCGCAGCGACTGGATCGAGGCGCAGTGGTTGATGCCGGCGACGACCGGCGGCATCGCGATGTCCTCCGGCTTGACGCCGGCCTGCCGTGCCAGCCACTCGCGGCTGCTCGCGTGCGCGGCGCACGAGCAGAGCCCGAACGACTTGACCTGGGGCGCAGCCGTGCGCATGGCGAGCGCCTCGATCGGGGCCGGATTCGTGTAGTTGAAGATGTAGGCGCCGGGGGCGACCTCGGCCGCGTTGCGCGCGACCTGGGCGAGCGCCGGGGCATTGCGGAAGGCACGCATGACCCCGCCGGGGCCGATCGAGTCGCCGACGTGCATGACGATGCCGTAGCGGCCCGGGATCTCGAGGTCCTCGGCCCACGCGTCCATGCCGCCTTCGGCGATCGCGGCGATCACGAAATCGGCTCCGACGAGCGCCTCGCGCTGGTCGAGCGTGCTCGTGACGCGGATGTCGCTGCCCTCGCTCGCGATCAGCTTGTCGGCGAGCGCCTGCATCACGCCCAGGCGGCCCGCGTCGATGTCCATCAGCGAGACGCGCGCGGCCTCGAGCGCCTCCGACTGCATGAGCCGGCGGATCAGGACAGGCACGAAGCTGCTCGAGCCGCCCCCGATGATCGTGACCTTCGGTGCCATCGCCAACCCCTCGCGCTTTCGGTGTCAGTTCATCGAGTCGTCGCTCATCGGCAGGATCGTCGCCTCGAGCACGCGGTGCGTGCGCGGCCGCGTGACCGCGTGCACCACCGCATCGGCGATCTCCTGCGCGCGCATCATGCCCGGCAGGTCGGCATCGCCCGCGGAGCGGCCCCGGCCCTCGCCCATGGCGAACTCGGTCCAGACGCCTCCGGGCGCGATCGTCGAGCAGCGCACGCCGCGCCGGTAGAGCTCGTGGTCGAGCGAGCGCATGAAGCCGACCTGCGCGAACTTGGACGCGGCGTACACCGATTCGCCCTCGGGCGCGCGCTGTCCGGCGATGGATGCGATCACCACGAGGTCGGCGGCCGGGCTCTCGAGCAGGTGGGGGAGCCCCGCTCGCACGGTGTAGAGCAAGCCCTTGACGTTGACGTCGATCATCTCCTCGAGGTGCTCGGGCGCGATGTCGAGGAAGTCGCCGTAGGCCCCGACGCCGGCGTTCGCGACGACGATGTCGAGCCGGCCGAAGCGCTCGACCGTCTCGGCCACGAGGTCCTCGACCTGCTGGGGCACGCGCACGTCGCACGAGCGCGCGAGCGCTCCGGCGATGCCCTCGTCGCTGCCCCGGCGCGACGCGAGCGCGACCTTCGCGCCCTGCGCCGCGAGCGTCTTGGCGGTGGCGGCGCCGATGCCGCTGCTCGCGCCGGTGATGAGGGCGACCCGCCCTTCGATCGTGCTCACGTGCTGCTCCCGGTTCGGCAGTGGTCGGAGTGCGGCTTCGACGGTGGCACGTCGAGCGCGGGATTGCGCGCGAAGAAGCCGACGGGCTTGAGCGAGAAGCCTGCGGTCGTGACCGGCATGATCGGCCAGTCCTCGGGCCGCGGGACGTGATGGTGGCCGAACGTGTACCAGACGACGATGTCGCGGCCGTCGATCGGCCGGTCGCCGCTCGTCCACTCGGGCAGGCCGGCCCCGCCGGGATGGAGGTTCGGATACTCGCCGGCGGCGTAGCGCTCGTCGGGGCGGTAGGGGGTCACCCAGAGATGCTTGCGGATGAACCCGGCGCGCTTGCTCACGGGGGCGTCCGGCTGGGCGAACGGGAATGTGGTCTCGCCGGGTAGGAGGCGGTAGCCGATCGGCTCGCCCAGGCGGTGGAGGATCGACGGGTTGACGATCTCCCACCAGCGCGCCGAGGCGGTGTCGACGTGGCGTTGGGCTTCGAGTTCGGTGGCGAAGCGCCTTCGGCAGGGGCGGAAGGCGTTGCCGTGCGGATTGCCGGGCCCGGCGGGGAGCGACTCCGTCCAGACCTCGTCGACGCCGTTGGCCTGCCCGTCGATGTCGAGGTCGAGGCGCATGTTGAAGAAGTGCTGGTGCACCATCGCGTTGAGGCCGGGTGCGACGAGCGTGCCGTGGGCCGGGCGCTCGCCGGGAGCGACCGCACCGGTCGAGAGCACGCCGGTCAGCTTGACCTCGTAGGCGATCGTGCCGTCCTGGTAGAGGTACCAGAAGAAGCCGTAGTCGTAGTTGCCGATCGCCGAGAACGAGGAGATCACGAGCCGGCGTGAGCGGCGTACCTCGCCCGAGCCGTCGCGCCATTCGATGTGGCGCCAGAGCACGCCGACGTCCTCCTCGTGGATGCAGATCGCGTTCGGGATCGGCACCGGGTCGCCCGCGGCGTCCGACACGACCGCGTCGAGGTAGACGATCTCGCCGAGGCAGTCGCAGCCGCGCGTCAGCGAGGAGGCGGCGATGCCGACGCCGTTCTCGCCTCCGTCGAAGGCGTTCTTCCAGTAGTGGCTCGGGCTCGGATCGCCGTAGGGCACGACCATCTCGGACAGCGAGGCGCGGTAGAGGATCGAGCGCAGCCGCCCGCCGTCCTGGTAGGCGACCTGGTTGAGCACGAGTCCCTCGCGCGGTGTGAAGCCGACGTGGACCTGCCAGCGCTGCCACGACAGGACGCGCCCGTCCAGCACGAACCCCGGACCCTCCGGCTGGGTGATCTCGAGCGGGGCGATGTCGTCGCGCAGCGGCGCGCCCGCCACGACGTCGAAGTTGCCGCTCTCGGGCGGGATCGGCACGACCCCGTGGTCGTCGACACGCAGCACCTCGAGGCGATTGAGATCGACCAGAGCGATCA
>CAZYYP010000017.1:0-27452 GCA_964651695.1 uncultured Gaiellales bacterium
ACGAGATGCCGCGCTGGCACCCGGTCTCGATCAGCGGGTACCACATCCGCGAGGCCGGGGCGACCGCCGCGCAGGAGCTCGCGTTCACGCTCGCCGACGGCTTCGCGTACGTCCAGGCCTGCATCGAGCGCGGGCTGCCGGTCGATCGCTTCGCCCCTCGGCTCTCGTTCTTCTTCAACGCGCACCTCGACTTCTTCGAGGAGATCGCCAAGTACCGCGCCGCGCGCCGCATCTGGGCGCGCGAGCTGCGCGGGCGCTTCGGCGCGCAGGAGGAGCGCTCGCTGCTCCTGCGTTTCCACGCGCAGACGGCCGGCGTCTCCCTGACCGCGCAGCAGCCCCAGGTCAACGTCGTCCGCACGGCCGTCGAGGCGCTCGCGGCCGTGCTCGGCGGCTGCCAGAGCTTGCACACGAACTCCTTCGACGAGGCGATGGCGCTCCCCACCGAGGAGGCCGCGACGCTCGCGCTGCGCACCCAGCAGGTGCTCGCGCACGAGGTCGGCGTCACCTCGACGGCCGATCCGCTCGGCGGCTCGTGGTACGTCGAGGCGCTCACCGACCGCCTCGAGCGCGAGGCGTACGCGATCTTCGCGCGCATCGACGCGCTCGGCGGCGTCATCCCGGCGATCGACGCGGGCTACTTCCAGCGCGAGCTCGCCGACTCGGCGTTCCGCCACCAGCAGCAGGTCGAGCGCGGCGACCGCGTGATCGTCGGCGTCAACAGGTACGTCGCGAGCGAGGACGAGGAGCCGAACCTGCTGCACGTCGACCCGATCGTCGAGCAGCGCCAGATCGATCGCCTCACCGCCGTCAAGGCCCGTCGCGATGCCGCCGCGGTGGAGGCGGCGCTCGGGCGCCTGCGCGACGACGCCGTTGCCGGCCGCAACGTCATGCCCGCCCTGGTCGATTGCAGCGACGTCTACACGACGCTCGGCGAGATGTGCGACGTCCTGCGCGGCGTCTGGGGCGTCTACCGCGAGACGCCCGTCTTCTGAGCCGGCCCCTACGGGGTCTCGCGCTGCAGCGAGGTCATGACCTGGTCGCAGGCAGCGCTCAGCGCCTTCGCGTGCGCCGGATCCCAGAAGCACGCGATCGAGTACTCGGTGTGGCCGCGGAACGCGAATGCGTAGCGGGCGCTGCTGCCGCCCGGCCGCGTGTAGTCGTAGACGCGGGCGATCATGTCGCCGGCCTTGCCGGGCTGCGCGAGGCCGTTCGCCTTGAGCTTCTGCGCGGATGCGATGCGCTCGGCGGCGCGGTCGACCGACTCGTCGAAGCGGTCGACGGTCAGCCGGCTACCCCCGGTGCCGATGGCCGAGCCGTCCGCCTGCACGTCGGCGGAGATGTGGTACGTGGCGACGACGACGTAGTTGGCCGCGTCGACGCCGACGGCGGTCGAGAACGTGGGCTTGAGCAGGCCGCCGCTCGGCGGCTTGCGCACGACGAGGCCGTCCGGGTACGAGAAGCTCACGGGGGCGCTCGCGCGCTGGAACTGCCCGGCGCCCGGCTTGCCGCTGCCGCCGCTGATCAGGAAGTAGGCGGCGACGGCCGCCAGGCCTGCGACGAGGGCGCATGCTCCGAGGATGCGGGGCAGGAGCGAGCCCGTGCGCGGAGTGCTCTTGGCAGGCCGCTCGCGCTCGAAGCGCGGCGCGGCCGGCTGCGGGGCGGCGACGGCCGGGGGATTGGGCGTCTGGAGCAGCGAGGGCGCCGGCTCGGAGGCCGGCTCGGGATCGCGCTCGCCGACGCGCGCCTCGGCCGCGTCCTCGCCGGTGATCCGCGGCATCCCGTCCTGGGTGTCGTCCTCCGTGAGCCAGGACTGCTCGCCCGTGGGCGCGTCCGGCTCGATCGCCGCGGACGCCTCGGGCTCGGGCGCCTCGACGGGCTCGGGCAGCGCCTCCGCGGCGGTGTCCGCCGCGTCGGCGAGGTCGTCGCTGGTCGCCTCGGCGTCCGGGGCCGGGGTTTCGAGGAGCCCGTCGTTCGTCGCACCGGCCTCGATGATGGGCGCGTCGAGGAGCGGGTCGTGGGTCGGCCCGGCGTCGATGACAGGCGCATCGAGCAGGCCGTCGTGCGTGGCCTCGGCCTCGTGCTCGAGCGGCGGCGGATCGTCCACGACGGCGACGGAGCGCAGCGACGGCTCGGCAGCCGGGGAGACGGCCGGCCCGCCGAACGTCAGCGAGCCGAGCGCCGAGCCGCTCTCGGCGGCGCGCTCGGCCTCGATCGCCTCCATGGCGCCATTGAGCGCGGTGAGACGCCGCGCAGCTTCTGCGCGCACCGTGTCATTGGCGTTCGCGAAGCGCTCGGGGGCCAGGATCTGCGTACTCCGGCGATAGGAGATGCGGATCTCGGCCAGCGAGGCGTCTCGGCGCACACCGATGATCTCGTACGGATCGGTACGGTCGGTCACCGAAGAGAAAGCGTAGAGGATGGAGTGCGCGTGACCCCGCCCCGTTGAGGGACGCCGCACCTACAATCGGAGCGATGGCAGGCAGGATCCGCGTAGTGATTGCAAAGCCCGGTCTCGACGGCCACGACCGCGGAGCCAAGGTCATCGCCCGCGCATTGCGCGACGCGGGCATGGAGGTCATCTACACCGGGCTCCACCAGACGCCGGAGCAGATCGTCGAGACCGTCGTGCAGGAGGACGCCGACGTGATCGGCATCTCGATCCTCTCGGGCGCACACATGACGCTCGTCCCGCGCATCCTCGAGTTGCTGCACGACGAGGACGCCGACGACGTACTCGTGATCGTCGGCGGCACGATCCCGGGACCGGATGCCGAGGCATTGCGCGCCCAGGGCGTCGCGATGGTGTTCACCCCGGGCACCTCGACGACCGCGATCGTGGACTACCTGCACGAGCACGCGGCCACCGGGTGACGTCGATCGACGTCAGCATGCACGGCCGTGTCGCGGTCGTGACAGTCAACAGGCCCGACGTGCTGAACGCGCTCTCGAGCGAGCTGCTCGAGGAGTTGCTCGCGGCCTTCCGCGGGCTCGCCGACGACGACGCGTGCGGTGTCGCGGTGCTCACGGGCGCCGGGGAGCGGGCGTTCATCGCGGGTGCCGACATCGCCGAGCTGGCGACCAAGACGCCGCTCATGGCACGCAGGTACTCCGAGCACGGCCAGGACCTCTCGCACCTCCTCGAGACGATGCGCAAGCCCACGATCGCCGCCGTCAACGGCTACGCCCTGGGCGGCGGGTGCGAGATGGCGATGGCCTGCGATCTGCGCTTCGCCTCGACGACTGCGCGCTTCGGCCAGCCCGAGGTCAACCTCGGCATCATCCCCGGCTGGGGCGGCACGCAGCGCCTCGCGCGCACCACGACGCTCGGCTTCGCCAAGGAGCTCATGCTCACCGGTCGCATGGTCAAGGCCGACGAGGCGCTCGAGCGAGGCCTCGTCAACGCGGTCTTCGAGCCCGGCGAGCTGCTCGCCCGCACGCTCGAGGTCGCGCACGAGATCGCCGCCAAGAGCCCCATCGCGCTCGCCTACGCCAAGGAGGCGACCAACCGCTCGCTGCACGGCGATCTCGGCGCCAACCTCGTGCACGAGGCGGACCTCTTCGCGATCCTCTTCTCGACCGACGACGCGCGCGAGGGCCTCACGGCCTTCACCGAGAAGCGCCCCGCGCGCTTCGTCGGCAGCTGACCTCACGGCTCGATGCGCACGCGGGTGGCGACGAGCGCGCCGCCCTTCTGCGACGTCGCCCAGACCGTGACGCGAAGCCCGGGGAGCAGCGATCCGCTCCCCGCCTTGCCGCCGGGCCGCGCGATCGCGGCGTTGCCCGCGAGCGTCATCATCAGCGACTGCTCCACGCGCCGGGTCGTGCCGCCCTTGAAAATGCTCGCCGTGCGCACGCGCAGGAGCGACGACCGGTCGCCGCGCACGCTCCAGGTCAGGACTCCCGTCATGCGCAGCTTGCCCGGCGCTGCGGGTGCCGGCCGCGCGGCGGCCGGAAGCCTGCGCGCGCTCGCGAGCATCTCGTAGGGGTCGACCGGCTCGCCGCCGCCCGGCAGGTACTGGAAGTCGATCAGCGGCGTCTTCGCCGTCAGATTGCCCGAGTAGCCGCTGAATCCCAGCCGCTGCGCCGCCGCGACCTGCGCGCCGCTCTTGAGACCGGGTAGGTAGGCAGTGGTGCGATCGCCGTCACGGCCCAGGTGCAGGTAGACGAACTGATCGCCGCTCGGCGTCGTGAGCGTGATGCTCCAGCCGCCGCTGCCGTGCCACAGCAACTGCACCCGTCCCGCCGCTGCGGCCACGACCGGCGTGCCCGGAGCCACCGCGATCGCATTGCCGAGCTGCCGCACGCCGCCGCTCGTTGTCCCGTAGTCGTCGTGCCAGCCGACCACGGGCCCGGCCACGGGGAACACGATGTTCGAGGTGTCGGCCCGCACCGCAGCCGGCACCAGCGCGAGCGCCAGTGCCGCGAGCGCGGCCGGCCGTGCGAGGGAGCCCATGGTCACGAGATACCACAGGTCGCGGCTTCGGCCTGCCTGGGGTTGGCCAAGTGGCACTCGCGGCGAGTGTCACTTGGGCGGCTGCGAGGCCCGGCCCGTCGTGGCCTTGAGCGAGACTCGACACGCCTCGATGTGCGAACGATCCTCAGATCCGGGCGGGTCGGCGTCGTGAGGGCAGGCCGTCGCCTGGCCAATTGACACTCGCCGCGAGTGCCACTTGACCGATCCCGGAGCCCCCCGAACCGGCTTGGGGCCTCCCGGCGGCGATCCAGGCCGCCAACGACACGGCCACCGGTCCTGTCGACCGGGCGATACGCGCCGCGCGTGCCGCGTGGCAGTCGATATGTTGGGGCGGTCGGAATCCCGCCGGCCTGCCGCGAGGCGGCCGCGCTTGAGTCGAGCAACGAGGAGCGAGCTGCGTTGAAGATCGCCGTGTGCGTCAAGGAGGTGCCGGACGCGACCGCTCCCAAGCGGATCGATCCGGGGACGAAGAGGCTCGACCGATCTGGCGAGAAGACGATCAACCCCTACGACTCGCACGCGCTCGAGGAGGCCGTGCGGTTGAAGGAGGGCGCCGCCGGTGCCGACAGCGTCATCACGGCGCTCTGCATGGGCCCCGAAGGCGCGCTGCGAACGCTCCACAAGGCGCTCTCGCTGGGAGCCGACGAGGCGCTGCTGGTGAGCGACCCGGCGCTGGCCGGCGCCGACATCGCCGCGACGGCGCGCGTCCTCGCAGCGGCGGTGAAGCATCTCGGCGCCGATCTGGTGCTGCTCGGCCAGCAGGCCTCCGACTCGGACTCCTACGTGATGGCCGCGGCCGTCGCCGAGCATCTCCAGCGGCCGCTCGTGACGCAGGTGGCGCGGCTCGAGCTGGCCGGTGACGGGGTCCGCGCCAAGCGCCAGACGGAGACGGGCTACGACGTCGTCGAGGCGCCGCTGCCGGCGGTCATCTCGGTCTCCGACGCGATCAACGAGCCGCGCTATGCGTCGCTCAAGGCGATCATGGGCGCGCGCAAGAAGCCGCAGACGACGCTCTCGCTGGCCGATCTCGGCGTCGAAGGGGGCTCCGGCACCGAGGTGCTCGAGCTCACGCCACCGGTGGCCAAGGAGGGCGGCCGGCGCATCGAGGACGAGGGCGGCAACTCGGCCGAGGAGATCGTCGCGTTCCTGCTCGAGCGGAAGGCAATCTGATGGGTGACATTCTCGTCTTCTGCGAGCAGCACGACGGCGCGGTCGGCGCCAGCTCGCTCGGTCTGCTCGAGGAGGCCGCGCGCCTCGCCGGTGCGCTCGGTGCCCGGGTCGCTGCGGTCGTCTGCGGGCAGGGGCTCGACGACGCGGCGATGGCCGCCCTCGGTGGGCACGGCGCGGGCACGGTCTATGTCTGCGACGACGCATCGTTCGAGCAGTCGCTTCCGCAGCCGATGGTCGACGCGCTCGCGGGCGTGCTCGCGGCCACGCCGCACGACATCGTGTTGCTGAGCGCCAGCGTGCTCGCCTCCGATGTCGCCGCGGCGCTCGCGGCGCGCCTGGGCACGGGCCTGATCGTCGACACCCTGGAGCTCCACGCCGACGGCGGCCGGCTCGTGACGCGCCGGCCCGGGCTCGGCGATTCGGTCCTCGCGCACTGCGCGCTGACCGGCGATCGCGGCGTGATCGTCGCGCGCGCCAACACCTACGCGCCGACCGAGGGTGCGACCGGGACGGCGGCGGTGGAGCGCGTGACCGTCGCGGTTCAGCCGTGGTCGAGCGCGGCGCGGGTCGTCGGCCACGAGGCCGCCGAAGCGTCCGCGGTCGACATCTCCGAGGCCGACGTGCTCGTCGCCGGTGGGCGCGGGCTCGGCGGACCCGAGAATTTCGCGCTCTGCGAGGACCTCGCCCGCGCGCTCGGCGGCGAGGTCGCCGCGACGCGCGCGGTCGTCGATGCCGGCTGGTATCCGTACGCGGCCCAGGTGGGTCAGACCGGCAAGACGGTCTCGCCGCGGCTCTACGTCGCGTGCGGCATCTCGGGCGCGATCCAGCACAAGGTCGGCATGGCGGGGGCCGAGACGATCGTCGCGATCAACAAGGACGCGAATGCGCCGATCTTCGACTTCTGCGACCTCGGCGTCGTCGGCGACGTGCATCAGGTGCTGCCGCGCCTGACCGAGCTCGTGCGCGCTCAGCGCGGCTCGTAGCTTCTGTCCGATAGGGGGATCTTCAGGGCCCCTGGTCGAGGGGTCATGAGGATCACTTTTCAGCTATTTCTTTCATGCTGAATTCCGCGATCACCCCCACCGGAGACTGCCGGGGCAGTCGGTGAGGGCGCGGGTCGCGGCCTGCCGCCGTGCCCTCGCCCCCCGCCTCGTCGCGGCCATCATCGCCCTCGCGGCGGTCGCGCTCTGCGTGGGCCTGCTGGCTGCCCGCACGAGCCCGCTGCACGTCGTCGACCTCCCGGCACCGGTGCTCTTCGGGCTCTTCGTGCTGGCCGTCCCGGCGGGGGCGCTGGCGCTCGCCTACCACTCCCACGTGCGCGAGGTTCGCCGGCATTCCGAGGTCGACGCGCTGCTCGCGATCATGCGCGACGTGCATGCGGCGGCGGGCACCGAAGCCGCTGCGGGCGTCCTCCTCGAGCACGCGCGTCAGCTCGTCGGGGCGGTCGGAGCCGCGCTCGTCCTGCAGGCGGCCGACGGCCGCGTGCTGCGCGCCCAGGTCGATGGTCGCGAGCGCGCCCGGCGCTCCTTTACCGGCGACACGACGGCGGCGGAGCGGGCGCTGCTCGCCGAGCTCGCGCACGTCGCGACCGTCGACCTCGCACAGACCGGATCCGACCGGCGCATGGGACTGACGGGCCTCGCGATGCCCGCCGCGATCGCGGTCGCGCTGCGCGGTGACACGGCGCTCGTCGGGCTGCTGGCCGTCGAGCGCCCCGAGCCGTTCGGCCTGCGCGAGCGGCGCCTCCTGGAGGCCGTCGGGGCGCACGCCGGAGGTGCGCTCGAGAGCGGTCTCGCGGCGCGCGCGCTGGCGGCCGTCACCGAGCTCAAGGAACGCCTCGCGCACGAGGCGCGGCACGACCCGCTGACCGGTCTCGCGAACCGCTCGCTGTTCGCGCAGCGCGTGGAGGCGGCGCTCGCGCGCGACGACACGGCACCGGCGGTGATGTTCCTCGACCTCGACGACTTCAAGGGCGTCAACGACACGCTCGGTCACGCCGCGGGCGATGCGCTGCTGGTCGGCGTGGCCGCGCGACTGCGCGCCGCGCTGCGCGAGGACGACCTCGCGGCGCGGCTCGGAGGCGACGAGTTCGCGGTCTTGCTCGAGCACGCCCCGACGGCCGTCGAGGCCGAGCGCGCGGCGGAGCGCATCCTGGGTGCGCTCGTCGCGCCGCTGCGCGTCGGGCAGCGACCCGTGCGGGTGCGCGCCAGCATCGGCGTCGCGCTCGCGAGCTCGGGCGCGGGCTCGGCCGGCGAGCTGTTGCGCAACGCCGACCTCGCGATGTACGCGGCGAAGGCGGGAGGGAGGTCGCGCTGCGCGATCTTCTCGCCCGGCATGTACGACGCAGAGGTCGCCCGCGATGCGCTCGTCGACGAGTTGCGCGCAGCCATCGAGCACGGCGAGATCAAGCCGCACTTCCAGCCGCTGATCGAGCTCGAGAGCGGGCACTGCTGGGCGGTCGAGGCGCTTGCGCGCTGGCACCATCCGCGGCTCGGCATGCTCCTGCCCGAGCAGTTCATCGCGCTTGCCGAGGAAGCGCATCTGATCGGCATGCTCGGGGGCGGCATGCTTCGCTCTGCGTGCCGGCAGGCTGCGGTCTGGCGCGCCACGGTGGCGGGCGCCGAGGAGCTCGTGGTCTCGGTCAACGTCTCCCGCCACCAGATCGCCGACGACGCATTCCCGGCCCTCGTGGCGCAGGCTCTCGAGTGGGAGAACCTGCCGCCGGAGGCGCTGATGCTCGAGCTGACCGAGAGCGACGTCGCGTCCGGCACCGCGGAGGTCGTCGAGCGCTGCAAGGCGCTGCGCGCGCTCGGCGTGCGCCTGGCCGTGGAGGACTTCGGCATCGGCGCGTCGTCGCTGGCGGAGCTCCGCAACCTGCCGGTCGACGTGCTCAAGCTGGCGAGGCCGTTCATCGACGCGCTCGAGACGCACCCCGGCGAGCGCGAGTTCGTGCGCGTGATCGTCGAGCTCGGGCGCGTGCTCGGCCTGACGGTCGCCGCCGAAGGCGTCGAGACCGAGGGCCAGCTCGCGCTGCTGAGCGAGCTCGGCGTCGACGTCGCGCAGGGCAACCTCATGGCAGCGGCGGAGGCCGCCAACGAGATCGAGCGCCACCTGCGCGCCCCGCCCGCGAGCGCGGCGGCCTGATCAGGTCAGCGTGTACTCGGGGCCCGAGCCGCCCTCGGGCGGCGTCAGGCGCCCGCCCTTGGCGGTGATCGCGCCGCACTGCACGCAGTTGGAGGGCGTGACCTCGAGCTCGACGAGCCCGTCCTCGCCCTCGGCGCCGACCTCGTAGACCTGCGCCGGGCAGAGGTTCGCCCAGGCGACCGCCAGCTCGCGCGGCACGCGTCGCTGGATGCGGAGGTGATCGGGCTGGTCGTCGCGACTGCGGTTGCCGCTCGCGAAGACGGACGACAACTTGTCGAACGTGAGCTGCCCGTCGCGCTCGCCGTAGGCGTGCTTTCCGACGAACACCGGCTGTTCGGCGTCCGGGTGTGTCGCCAGGCGCCAGGGCGGGAAGTCGCCGTGCATCGTGTCCATCGCGCCACCGAGCGCGCCGCCGACGACGAGGCCGTGCTGGAAGGCCTGGCGCATGTTCCGGTAGCGGCGCAGATCGTGGTAGATCTCGGAGTTCTTGACCTGCGCGTCGTAGAGCGAGAGCGCGCCGGGGTGGGCGGTGTCGACGCCGTCGGCGAGCGCGCGATGGATCGTCTCCGCCGCCAGCATGCCGCTGCGCATGGCGTAGTGGACGCCCTTGAGGCGCGGCACGTTGACGAAGCCCGCCGCGTCGCCGAGGATCACCGCGCCGGGCGGGGAGACGCTCGCGGGCATCGACCAGTAGCCGCCCTCGGGGATCGCCTTCGCGCCCCAGCCGATGCGCTCACCGCCCTCGAGCATGCGCCGGAAGAGGGGATGCAGCTTGACCTCCTGCAGCAGGTCGTGCACCGAGAGCGAGGCGTCCGCGTAGTCGAGGCCGACGACGAGGCCCAGGCAGAGCGTGTCGGGACCCATCGGATAGGCGAAGGTGCCGCCGAACTCGCGGTAGCGCGCACGCGCCTTGAGCGGCCAGCCGATCGTGTGCACGACGCGGTCGAGCGGGCGCGCGACGCGCCAGACCTCCTTGACGCCGAGTGCGTAGATCTGCGGGTTCTCGGGCTGCAGGCCGAAGTGCTCGATGGCGGCGCTCGAGAGCATCCCCTGGACGCCGTCGGCGAGCACGGTCGCGCGCGCCGTCAGCTCGGCGCCCGGCTCGAACGTCGCCAGCTCCTCGCCCTGGCGCCCGCGGCCCTTGTCGCCGGTGCGGACGCCCCGCACGGCGCCGTCCGCGACCAGCAGCTTCTGCACGTCGGTCTCCGGCAGCACCATCACGCCGAGCTCCTCGGCCTGCTCGGCCATGAAGCGCGTCAGACGGGCGAGCGAGAAGACGTGGTTGCCCTTGTTGTGCATGGGCGGCGGCACGATCGGCAGCCGCGCCGAGCGCGACTTCGTGAGCAGGTACACGGCCTCGCGCTCGACCGGCCCGTAGCTCGTCATCGACTCGAGCGACCGGCCGGGAAACAGTTCCAGCAGCGGCGCCGGCTGCACCACGGCGCCCGAGAGCTGGTGCGCGCCGACGGCGCGGCCCTTGTCGATCAGCGCGATCGGCACCTCGCCGAGCATCTCGGCGACGGCCGGGTCGCCCTCGACGAGTTGCGCGAGGCGGATCGCGCACGCGAGCCCGGCAGGCCCTCCGCCCACGATCGCGACGCCGACCTCGAGCTGCTCGTCGGCCGGCGCCTCGGGAGCAGCGATGACCTCGGAGACCGAGAAGGGCGGCGGGTACGCAGCGGGCGCGGTCGGCACCCGGCCATCGTACTCAGACGGTCAGGGGGGATCGGCCAAGTGGCACTCGCCGCGAGTGCCACTTGGCCAGGCGCCGCCCATCTAGTCTCACGCCGATGCCGGCCGACCTCCGCTCCGACACCGTCACCCGCCCGACGCCCGCGATGCGGGAGGCCATGGCGCAGGCGCTCGTGGGCGACGACGTCTATGGCGAGGACGAGACGGTCAACGCGCTCGAGCGTCGCGCCGCCGAGGCGTGCGGACGCGAGGCGGCGCTGTTCGTCCCGTCGGGGACGATGGCCAACCAGATCGCCGTCGGGATCTGGGCGGGACGGGGCGACGAGGTCTACGCCCATCGCGACGCGCACCTCCTGATCGACGAGGCGGGTGGCGTCGCGGCGCTCTGGGGCGCGCAGACGCGCGGGCTCCACAGCCCGGGCCACGCGCTCGACGTCGAGGAGCTGCGCACCGCCGTGCCCATGGACGCGGCCGACATCCACCGCGCGCGGGCGCGCCTGCTCTCGATCGAGAACACGCATGTCGGCTCGGGTGGCCGCGTCTGGAGCGGCGAGGCGCTCGCCCGCGTCACCGCCGCCGCCCGCGAGCTCGGCCTGCGCGTGCACATGGACGGCGCCCGGCTCCCGAACGCCGCGATCGCGCGCGGCTGCTCGCTCGCCGAGGCGAGTGCGGGCTGCGACAGCGTGCAGTTCTGCTTCTCCAAGGGGCTCGGCGCGCCGGTCGGGTCGATCCTCGTGTCCTCGGCCGAGGCGATCGCGCGCGGCCGGCGGCTGCGCAAGGTGCTCGGCGGCGGCATGCGCCAGGCGGGCGTCATCGCCGCGGCGGGCCTGCACGCGCTCGACCACCACATGGCCCGGCTGGCCGACGATCACGCCCGGGCGCGCGCGCTGGCGGTCGCGCTGGGCGAGTGCCCGCGCGTGTCCGTCGACCTCGCGTCGGTCGAGACGAACATCGTGCTCGTGCGCGCGACGCGCGACGAGCCGGCCCAGCGGATCGTGGACGAGCTGGCCGCCGCAGGCGTGCTGTGCGGCGCCTACGACCGCCGCACCGTGCGCTTCGTGACGCACCTCGATTTCGGTGACGACGACCTGGAAGTGGCGCGGAGCGCATTCGGTCGCGTGCTAATCTGAGGCCAATGCGCGCAGAGATTCACCCGAGCTATGAAGCTGCCCACGTCCGCTGCTCGTGCGGCAACGAGTTCATGACTCGTGCCACGAAGCCGGAGATCTCGATCGAGGTCTGCAGCGAGTGCCACCCGTTCTACACGGGCAAGCAGAAGCTCATGGACAGCGGCGGGCGCGTCGAGCGATTCCGTCAGCGCCAGGCCCGCGCGCAGGCAGCCGAGGCGGCTGAGGCAGCCGCCGAAGCCGCAGGAACTGCGTGACCTGAGTTGATCGCCGCCTGATGGCGACGATTGGTGGTCAGGCGGTGCTCGAGGGCGTGATGATGCGCGGACCCTCGAGCTGGGCCGTGGCCGTGCGCCGTCCCGACGGCCGCATCTCGCAGATCGAGCACGACGTCGACAGCGTGGCGCTGCGCCGCCGCTGGCTGCGCCTGCCGGTCGTCCGCGGCGTCGTGGCGCTCGGCGAGTCGCTCGCCATCGGCATGCGCGCGCTCTCCGTCTCGGCGCGCTTCTCGGTCACCGATGAAGGCGAGGAGGACGCCTCCGAGGAGCTCAGCCGCTTCGCGATGATCGCCTCCTTCGTGTTCGCGATCGGGTTCTCGCTCGCACTCTTCAAGGTCTCGCCGGCGCTGCTCACCAACTGGATCAACCCGGGCAACTCGCTCGTCTTCGTGCTCATCGAGGGCGGCATCCGCATCTCCCTGCTGATCGCCTACCTCGCCCTGATCGGCCTCTCCTCCGAGTTGCGGCGCGTCTTCCAGTACCACGCGGCCGAGCACAAGGCGATCAACGCCTACGAGGCCGGCGCGCCGCTCGAGCCCCAGGAGGTGCAGCGTTACAGCCTCATCCATCTGCGCTGCGGCACCGCGTTCCTGCTCTGGGTGATGGTCATCGCGATCCTCGTCTTCGCGGCGCTCGGCGAGGTCGTCGGTCACCTGCCCTGGTACTGGCTCGTGCTCTCGCGCGTCGTCGCCCTCCCGCTCATCGCCGGCCTCGCCTACGAGGTCATCCGGCTGGCCGCCAGGTTCGAGCGCTTCCGGATGGTGCGCATCGTGCTCGCGCCGGGCCTCTGGCTGCAGCGTCTGACGACCCGCGAGCCCACGCTCGATCAGGTCGCCGTCTCGATCGCCGCGCTCGAGCGCGTGCTGGCGGCCGAGAAGAAGAGCAAGTCCGACCTCGGCCCGCGCGTCGAGGTCATGGCCTGAGGGAGGCCGGGGGATCGTGGACGGCGACGCACTCCGAGCCCTGCAGGCGCCGCTCAAGCAGCGCTACCGCGACGAGCCGGACGCAGCCGTGCTCACGCTCACGGCCGAGGGCGACATCGACGACGCCGGCATCACGTGCAAGGTGGAGACCGGGCGGGCGCTCGTGACGGCGGGGCTGCACCCCGCGACCGGTGGGAGCGGACTCGAGGCCTGCTCGGGCGACCTGCTCCTCGAGGCGCTCGTCGCCTGTGCGGGCGTCACGCTCAAGGCCGTCGCGACGGCGATCGGCGTCGAGTTCTCCTCCGCGCATGTCCGCGCGGAGGGCGATCTCGACTTCCGCGGCACGCTCGGTGTCGACCGCGAGGCCCCCGTCGGCTTCCGCGACATCCGCCTGGCCTTCGACGTCGTGACGGACGCCTCGCAAGAGCAGCGCGACCAGCTCCTCAAGCTGACCGAGCGCTACTGCGTGGTCCTGCAGACGCTGCGCAGTTCGCCGCCCGTCGCGGCGTCCATCACCGCTGCGTCCTGACCTCGAGGGTCAGGCCGTCGACGCGCTCGATCACGACCCTGGCGCCGACCGGCGCCTCGATCGGGCTGTGCGCCTGCCAGCGCTCGCCGTCGATCGTCACCTGACCGTCCGGGACGAGCGCGCGCACGACGACGGCCTCGCGGCCGACGAGCGTCTGCGCGCCGACGCTCGAACGGCGCCGCGCGAGGCGGATGCCCCAGGTCACCTCGACGACCTCGAGGCAGGCGGCGCACAGCACGACCACGACCCCCCAGGGCGAGGGCAGGATGAAGAGCGCGAGCAGGATCGCAATGATCAGGCTGATGCCCGGCAGTATGCTGCCCCGCCGGATGCCGCCGTCGTCTCGCACGCTCGTACTGGGCCAGATCGCTCTCGGAGACCCCGCGCTTGCGCCCGACGGCGCCCATGCCGTCTACACCCGCCGGAGCACGCAGCTCAAGGGCTACCGCCGCCATGTCTGGGTGGTGCCGCTGGACGGCGGACGGCCTCGCGCGCTTACGAGCGGCGACGTGCGCGACTCCTCCCCACGGCTCGACCCGGCGGGCGGCCGCGTGCTCTTCCTGCGCGGCGACCAGGTCTGGGAGGTGCCGCTCGCCGGCGGTGAGCCGCAGGTCGTGACGGCGCTGCCCCACGGGGTGAGCGGCTTCGACCTCACGCCCGACGGGAAGCGGCTCGCGCTCAGCGCAGCGGCGCCCGAGACGCGCTTCGCCGTCGGGCCGCTCGTCTCCGGCACGCCGCCGCTCGCGCGCGTGATGACGCGCGCCGACTGGCGGCACGACGGCGACGGCATCGTCGACCGCCACACCCACCTGCACCTGCAGGACGCGCGGCCCGGAGCGCGCGCCCGCCGTCTCACGCGCGGCGACTGGTCGGTCGAGAGCTTCGCGTGGTCGCCCGATGGCAGGCGCATCGCCTTCTGCGCCGACCGCGGCGAGCGGGCCGATCTCGCCGCTGCGCCGGCGGTGCACGCGGTGGCCGCGCGCGGGGGGGAACCGGTTGAACTGGCCCGGCTCGCCGGCTCCTGCAGCGCGGTCTCGTGGTCCCCGGACGGTGCCCACGTGGCATTCCTCGGCATCGACGAGGCGGGTGAGCCATACGGCTGCGAGGACTCGCTCTGGATCGTCCCGGCGGCTGGGGGCGCGCCCCGCGACCTCGCTCCGGGCCGGCATCTGCACCTCCATCTCACGCTGGCATCCGACCTCCTCGACTGGCAGGTCGACGCCGGCGGCGGGCTCGGCTGGGATGGCGTGGACGCCGTCGTCAGCCCGGTCACGGTGGCCGGCCACACGGCGCTCTGGCGGTTCCCTCTCGACGGCGAGCCGGCACCGCTCTCGGGCTGCGAGCCGCACGTGCACGGCTATGCCAGCGGCGGCGGGCGCACCGTCACGCTGCGCGCGGTGGACACGGGGTTCATCGAGTTGCATCTCGAGCGGCCGGGCGGTGCGGCGCGCCGGCTCACCCGCGCCGGCGCTGCGTGGCAGCGCCACCTCGCGGGAGTCGCCGTGGAGCAGGTCTCGATCCCGGGGCCCATGGGCCCGATCCGCGCGACGATCGCGGCGCCCCGCGGTGCGGGACGCGCGCACCTGCCGCTCGTGCTCTCGATCATCGGCGGGCCGGGGGCGAGCTGGGGCCCGGAGCCGTGGCTGCCCGACCGGGCGCTGGCCGATGCGGGTGCACGCGTGCTGATGCCCGATCCGCGCGGCTCGGGCAGCTACGGCCGCGCCTGGCTCGAGGCGATCCGCGGCGACTGGGGCGGCGCCGATGCGGACGACCAGCTCGCCTGCACGGACTGGGCGGTGGGGGAGGGGCTCGCCGATCCCGCCCGCCTCGGCGTCACGGGACTGTCCTACGGCGGCTTCATGACTCACTGGCTGATCGGGCAGACCGGCCGCTTCCGCGCCGCCGTGGCGGCCAACGGCGTGACCAACCAGATCGCGGCCGCGGCCAACTGCGACCAGGGCGCCCTGTGGACGCCGCGGCTCGGCTGGGGCCACCCGCCGGCCGACCACGAGCGCCTCTGGCAGCAGTCGCCGCTCGCGCACGCCGCGAACATCACGACACCGCTGCTGATGCTGCAGGGCGAGGCCGACCTGCGCTGTCCGGCAGCCGACAACGAGCAGCTCTTCGTTGCACTGCGCGTGCTCGGGCGGCCGGTCGAGTACGTCCTCTATCCCGAGGAGTCCCACGTGATGCAGGCGACCGGCCGCCCCGACCGCCGCATCGACATGCTCGAGCGCACCGAGGCCTGGTTCCGGGCGCACGGCGTGCTCGACCCGGCGTAGTGCGCCCGAGCGGCTTCGCTCGCCGCCGCGCGCGATCGGCCAAGTGGCACCCGCCGCGAGTGCCACTTGACTGCTGACAACGCACGCCGCCTGCGCTATCTGTGAGAGCAGCATGCGAAGCGCGTCCCTCAGGCCGCTCCCGCTCGTCGCCCTTGCGGCGCTCGCGACCGCGTGTGGCGCATCGGCGAACGACACCGGCGCACCGCCCTCGCTTCAGGGCAGCCTGCGGGCGCTCGCGAGCGGCGCGCCGCGCGGCGACAAGGCGTACTGGCTCGGGCCCGCGTTCCACCGCGCTCCGGTCTCCTTTGCGGACGCCTCGTGGGGCCGCTCCGCGCTCCTCACCTACAACCGGCGCCAGGACATCGACATCGACGTCGAGTCGTTCGCCTCGCGCGCGTCCGGATCGTTCACCGGCTTCCGCGTGCGGACGCGCACGGCGAGCGGGCAGGACGTCGTCCTGATCTTTCGCCGGCCCGCGCACCCGGACGCTGCGCTGGTGCGCGCGGCGAAGGCTGCGTTGCAGCCGATCCCGCTGCGCGTGACCTACCCCGGCTAGACCCACGTGGCACACACGGCGAGTGCCACTTGAGCGCTCGCCTACGCTAGGGCGCGTGGAGGAACTGGTCACGCAGATCGAGTCGGCGCTCGCGGACGTCGAGCGCGAGCTCTCCGATGCCGGGGTGTCGTCTGACCTGCAGCGGATGGCGCAGCTCGGGCGCAGGCACAAGGAGCTCAGCGAGCAGGCGGCGCTCGGGGGGCGCTGGAGGGCCGCCAGCCAGGGCATCGCCGATGCGCGCGGGATGCTCGAGAGCGAGCAGGACGCCGAGATGCGCTCGTACCTCGAGGCGGAGCTCGCCGCCAGCGAGGCTGAGCTCACCACCGTCGAGGAGGAGCTGCGGCTCGCGCTCGTCGAGCGCGACCCGAACGACGAGCGCGACGTCATCATCGAGCTGCGCCCCGGCGCGGGCGGCGACGAGGCTGCGCTCTTCACGGGCGACATCTACGGCATGCTCGTGGCCTATGCCGAGCGGCTCGGCTACAAGACCGAGACGCTCAGCGCGACCGGCAGCGACCAGGGCGGCTTCCGCGAGGTGACGTTCGAGGTCACGGGCGACGGCGCGTACTCGGTCTTCAAGTGGGAGTCGGGCGTGCATCGCGTCCAGCGCGTGCCGGAGACCGAGTCGCAGGGCCGGATCCACACGTCGACCATGACCGTCGCGGTGCTGCCGGAGGCCGAGGAGGTCGAGGTCGCGATCGACGCCAAGGACATCAAGATCGACGTCATGCGCGCGACCGGGCCGGGCGGCCAGTCGGTCAACACGACCGACTCGGCGGTGCGCGTGACGCACCTGCCCACCGGGATCGTCGTGGCCTGCCAGGACGAGCGCTCGCAGATCCAGAACCGCGAGCGCGCGCTCAAGATCCTGCGCGCCCGGCTGTACGAGCGCGCGCTCGCTGAGCGCAACGCCGCCGAGGCCGCCGAGCGGCTCTCGCAGATCGGCACCGGCGAGCGCTCGGAGAAGATCCGCACCTACAACTATCCCGAGCGGCGCGTGACCGATCACCGCATCAAGTTCACGGCGCACAACCTCGACGCGGTGCTCGCCGGCGACCTTTCGGCGTTCACGCAGGCACTCCAGGACGAGGATCGCAGCCGCCGGCTCGAGGCCGCGAGCACCGCGTGACACCCCGGAACCGGCTCTGAACACGATCCGCGAGCTCCTGGGTCCGACGCGGGAGTACCTCGACGGCAAGGGAATTCCCTCGGCGCGGCTCGACGCCGAGTACCTGATCGCCCACGTCCTCGCGATCCCCCGGCTCGAGCTGTACCTCGACCACGATCGGCCGCTCGAGCCGGCCGAGGTCGACCGTCTGCGCGACCTGGTGCGCCGCCGCGGCCGGCGCGAGCCGCTCGCCTACGTCCTCGGGAGCTGGAGCTTCTACGCCCTCGAGTTGCACTGCGACGCGCGTGCGCTCGTGCCGCGCCCGGAGACGGAGATCCTCGTCGAGCGGTGTCTCGCGCTGCTCGCCGGCGACACCGCCCCGGCCATCGTCGACATCGGCACGGGCACGGGTGCGATCGCGCTCGCCCTGGCCTCCAAGCTCCCGGAAGCGTCCGTGACGGCCACCGACCTCTCGCCCGACGCGCTCGCGCTCGCGGCCGAGAACGCCGAGGCCAACGGGCTCGCCGACCGCGTGGAGTTGCTGGAGGGCGACCTGCTCGCGCCCGTGGCCGGCCGGGCGTTCGATCTCGTGGCCTCGAACCCGCCCTACGTCGCCCCGGGCGCCGAGGTCGACCCCGAGGTCGAGCAGTACGAGCCGGCCCTCGCCGTCTACGCCGGGGACGAGGGCCGTGCGATCCACGAACGCCTCGCGGCCGGCGCGCGAGCCGTCCTCAAGCCGGGCGGGCATCTCGTCGTCGAGGTCGGCGATGGCCAGGCCGCGTGGCTTGCCGAGCGCCTCGCGGCCGGCGGCTACACGGCGGTCGAGGTCACGCGCGACCTGCGCGGCGTCGACCGCGTCGTCTCCGCGCAGAACCACACGTAGCGGTCGTCCGGCGTTCGCGCGCTTGCGCCGTCCCGGCATCACCTCGCCGCTATGGGTGCAGGGCGCGGGGGTATCCTGGACGGGTGCCGCTGCGCCTCGACCTCGCCGAGCCGCGCGTCGACCTCGGCCCGCTCGTTCGAGCGCTCGCCGGGGGCGCCTGCGCCGTCATCCCCACGGACACCGTCTACGGTCTCGTCTGCGACGCGGCGCAGCCCGACGCGTGCGCGCGTCTCGGCGCGCTCAAGCGGCGCGAGGGGGCTCAGCCGTCGACCGCCATGTTCGCGACCGTCGAGGCCGCGGCGACGCAGCTGCTCGCTCCGCTCGAGCCGGCGCTCGCCGAGCGCGCCCGGGCACTGCTCGCGCGCGGCGCGACCGTCCTGATCCCGAATCCGCACCGCTGCTACGCCCACCTCTGCGGGGCGGATCCCGCGCGCATCGGCGTGCGCGTCTCGGCGTTCCCGCCGCCGCTCGCGGCCGCGATCGGCGAGGTCGGCGCCATCCTCGCGACGAGTGCCAACCTGCACGGCGGCCGCGATCCCCGCACGCTCGCCGAGGTGCCGGCCGAGCTCACCGCCGAGTGCGCCGTGGTCGTCGACGGCGGGCCTGCGGGGGCGGGGCGCGCCTCGACGGTGCTCGACCTCTGCGCACCGCAACCCGTCATCCTGCGCGAAGGGGCGCTCGCCACGGCGGACGCGCTCGCGCTCATCGCCTGATGCGACTCCGGAGAGAGACCACGTGACCCACACGCTCGACGACCTGCGCAACCTCGGCCTGGCCGAGATCGATCCCGAGATCGCACGGCTGTGCGACGCGGAGCTCGCGCGCCAGCGCGACCAGCTCGAGCTGATCGCATCCGAGAACTTCACCTGGCCGTCGGTGCTGCAGGCGGTCGGCTCCGTGCTCACCAACAAGTACGCCGAGGGCCTTCCGCACAAGCGCTACTACGGCGGCTGCGAGGTCGTGGACGAGGTCGAGGAGCTCGCGATCGCGCGTGCCAAGGCGCTCTTCGGCGCCGAGCACGCGAACGTGCAGCCGCACTCGGGCGCGAGCGCGAACATGGCCGCCTACTACGCCGTGCTCGATCCGGGCGACACGGTGCTGGGGCTGCGCCTCGATCACGGCGGGCACCTCACGCACGGCCTCAAGGTCAACTTCTCCGGCCGCTACTACGACTTCAAGGGCTACAGCGTGCGCCGCGAGGACGGGCGGATCGACCTCGACGAGGTGCGGGCGCTCGCGCTCGAGCACCGGCCCAAGCTGATCGTCGCAGGCGGCTCGGCGTATCCGCGCGAGATCGACGCGCGCGCGTTCCGGGAGATCGCCGACGAGGCCGGGGCGCTGCTCATGGTCGACATGGCGCACTTCTCGGGCCTCGTCGCCGCCGGCCTGCACCAGAACCCGGTCGAGTCGGCGGACATCGTCTGCTCGACGACGCACAAGACGCTCGCGGGCCCGCGAGCGGGCTTCATCCTCTGCCGCCAGGAGCTCGCGCAGAAGGTCGACCGCGCGGTCTTCCCCGGCCTGCAGGGCGGCCCGCTCTGCCACGTCACCGCGGCCAAGGCCGTCTGCTTCGCAATCGCCGCGACCGAGCCGTTCCGCGACTACCAGCGCGCCGTCAAGGCCAACGCCAAGGCGCTCGCCGCAGGCATCGCGGAGCAGGGGGGAGAGCTCCTGACCGGCGGCACCGACACGCATCTCGTCCAGCTCGACCTGCGCCGCAGCGCGCTCTCGGGCAAGGACATGGAGGAGCGGCTCGACGAGGTGCTGATCACGGTCAACCGCAACACGGTGCCCTACGACGAGCGCCCGCCGGCGATCGCCTCGGGCGTCCGCATCGGCACGCCGGCGGCCACCATGCGCGGCCTCGACGAGGCCGACGCGCGCGAGGTGGGCCTCGTGATCGGTGAGACGATCCGCCCGGACGCCGATCTCGCCGCGCTGCGCGCGCGCATCTCCGCGATCCTCGAGCGCCGGCCGCTCTACGCCGGAATGGTTCACGGGGCGCCTTCGTGAGCGGTCGCGTGGTCGTGCTGGATCACCCGGTGGTGCGCCACAAGACCACGCTCCTGCGCAGCGCGGACACCGACACGCGGCTCTTCCGCGCGCTGGTGCACGAGATCTCGCTCTTCGTGCTCTACGAGGCCTCGCGCCTGCTCCCGACCGAGGGCCACCGCGTGCAGACGCCGATGGGCGACTACGACGGTGCCCGCATCCCGGGCTCGGCGCTCGCGATCGTGCCGGTGCTGCGCGCCGGGCTCGGCATGCTCGACGCCGCGCTCGAGTTGCTGCCGCACGCGCCCGTCGGCTTCGTCGGCGTCAGCCGTGACGAGGAGACGCTGCGGCCCGTGCCCTACTACCTCAAGCTGCCCGACGGCCTGACCGGTCGCAGCGTGCTCGTGCTCGATCCGATGCTCGCCACGGGCGGTTCCGCGTCGCACGCCATCGGCCTCTGCCGCGAGGCGGGCGCGAGCGACATCACGCTCGCCGCCCTGATCGCAGCGCCCGAGGGCATCGCGCGCCTGCGTGAGCAGCAGCCGGACGCGCATATCTGCGTCGCGGCGCTCGACGAGCGCCTGAACGACGTCGGCTTCATCGTGCCCGGGCTCGGCGACGCCGGCGACCGCATGTACGGGACGCTCTGATGCGCCGGCCCGCGCTCGTGGCGCTCCTGGTCTGCGCCGGCGCGCTCGCCCCGGCGGCGGCCCCGGCCGCCACCATCCGGGTGACCTCGGACGCGGCCCTGAGCGCCGCGCTCGCCGCCGCGGCGCCCGGCAGCGGGATCGTGCTCGCCGCAGGCTCGTACGCCCCCGTGACGATCGCGGGGCGCAGCGACCTCACCCTCGCGGGGGAGCCGGGTGCGACGGTCGCCGGCCTGGCGATCACGGGCTCGCAGCGGATCGCGGTCAGCAGCCTCGCCGTCGCGCCCACGAGCGATCCCGCGCTCGTCAGCGTGGCCTCCTCGAGCGTCGTCAGCTTCACGGGCATCAGCCTCGACGGCGGTGCGGGAGGCGCCGGGGCGTCCATGGAATTCGACGAGACCGCGGCCTCGGTCACGGTCGCCAACTCGACGTTCCTGCACTGCGCGACGCCCTACTGCATCAAGGCCGCCGGGCCGGGCGTGCTGATCCAGGGCGACACGTTCGACTCGCTCGACGACACCGACGCCGTGCACGGCTTCGGCAGCGGGACGATCCGGGGCAACCACATGGATCACGCGCTGCCGCACGGCGACGGCAACCACAACGACTTCATCCAGATCGGCGGCGGCGGGCCGTGGACGATCGATGCCAACTGGTTCGGCGTGCGCACCAACGGCGCCGCCTCGATCTGGCTCGACTCGATCGGCGGCGGGATGATCCACGACGTGGTGATCTCGGACAACATCGTCACCGGCCACTACACGGGCCAGTACGTCGGCATCTTCATCGGCGGCGACGGCACTTCCGCGGCGCTCATGCCGCGCGCGGTCACGCTGATCAACAACACGATCATCTCCGGCCTCTCGGAGTCGCTCCGTTTCGGCGAGGCCTACGCGCACCTGCCGGTCGATCAACGGCCGCTCGTCGTCAACAACGTCGGCGAGCGCCTCGTCGGGATGTGCGACCGCATCCGCACCGCGAACAACGTGTTCGAGGTCGGCGAGGCCTGCAGCCCGACCGACGTGATCGGCAATCCGCACCTCGACGCGAACGGCGCGCCGACGGCGGCCAGCGCGCTCCTGATCGACCGCGGCGATCCGAGCGCACCGCCGGCCGATTTCTACGGCTACGCGCGCACGGTCGGCCCGCCCGACATCGGCGCGATCGAGTTCGGTGCGAAGGCCGCGGCCGCGGCGCCGCCGCCCAAGGTGCACGCCAAGCCGCGGCTTGTCGCCGTTCGGCTGCAGCGGCGCCTGCACACCCTCCGAGTGCGCGTGCGCACGGCGAACTCGACGCGCTTCGCGGTCACGGTGCTGCGCAACGGCCGCGTCGTCGCGAAGGCGGCGCACACGGGCTCGGCGAGGCGCGGAGTCGCGCTCACGTTCACGACGCCACGGCGCGGGCTCCTGAAGATCCGCGTGCGCATCTCCGGGCCGGGCGGCACCATCATCCGCCTGCTCGGGGCGAAGGCGCGCCCGTGACACAGGCGCGCCTCGATGCCCTCGTCGCGTTCAGCCTCGCGACCGTCCTCGCGCTCTGGCTGACGCCGCTCGCAGCGCGGGTGGCAGTGCGCATCGGCCTCGTCGACCAGCGCACGACGAGCCGCCGCATGCACACGCACCCGATCCCGTTCGGCGGCGGCATCGCGATGTTCGCGGCCGTCGCGGTGCCCGTGCTCCTGCTGCACCCGTCGCTCGGCGGGCGCTCGCACTCGATCATGCTCGGCGCCTGCGTGTGCGCAGCCGTCGGCCTGCTCGACGACCGCTTCGAGATCAACCCGATCGTCAAGCTCGCGGGCGAGCTCGCGGCCGCCGCGATCCCCGTGACCGCCGGAGCGACGATCGACCACATCACGCTGCCGCTCGTGAGCCCGATCGACCTCGGTGCCCTGCAGTACCCGGTCACGATGCTCTGGATCATCGCGCTGATGAACAGCTTCAACTTCATCGACGGCATGGATGGCCTCGCGGCCGGCATCGGCGCCATCACCGCCGGTACCTTCGCCATCCTCGCGCTCTCGCTCAACCGCGGCGGTGCGGCGC
Source organism: uncultured Gaiellales bacterium (assembly GCA_964651695.1). GTDB lineage: Bacteria > Actinomycetota > Thermoleophilia > Gaiellales > JALYLC01 > JALYLC01. The sequence goes on from CAZYYP010000017.1 coordinate 22,848, forward strand.
TGCTCGCCGCCGCCGTCGCCGGCGCGTGCCTCGGCTTCCTGCGCCACAACTTCCATCCTGCGCGTGTCTTCATGGGGGACGCCGGCTCGCTCACGCTGGGCTACCTGCTCGCGGCGATCGCCGTTCAGGGAGTGCTCAAGACGGCTGCGGCCGTGGCGCTCGTGTTCCCGACGCTCGTCCTGCTCGTGCCGATCTTCGACACCTCGTTCGTCGTCCTGCACCGGCTCAAGTACGGCCGCCGGCCATGGTCGGCCGACGCCAACCACCTGCACCACCGCTTCGTGCGCGTCGGCTTCGGGCAGAGACGCGCGGCCCTCGCGCTCTACGCCTGGTGCGCGATGCTCGCCGCCTGCGCGCTCGCCTTGCGCTTCCTGCCGTGGCACACCCACAACACGGTGCACCCGGTCGCGACGATCGTGCTCTGCCTGCTCGGGGTCGCGGCGCTCGCGGTCACGCTCTGGATCGTCGTCGTGCTCGAGGTCGTGAAGCAGCGCCATCTGCAGCTCTTCGGCCTGCGCCGCCACGACGATGCGCCGGCGGACATGCCGGTGATCGAAGCCTGGCGCCGCCGCCGCGCCGGCGAGGGAGTCAAGCACTGAGCGCCGACGCGGCCCGGGCGGTGGCAGTGCGCGCGGCCGTCGAGCTCGTCGAGCCGGGCATGCGGCTCGGCCTCGGCTCGGGGCGTGCGGTGTGGGCGACGGTGCGCGCGCTCGCTGCGGGCGACGTGCGACCCGAGCTGGTCGTCTGCGCGGCCCCGGAGACCGCGCTGCTCGCGTCCGAGGCGGGGCTCGTCGTGGCCGAGCCCGGTCAGGCCCCCGAGCTCGATCTCGCACTCGACGGCGCCGACGAGGTGACGCGCGCCCTCGCCGTGCTCAAGGGCGGCGGCGGTGCGCTCCTGCGCGAGAAGCTCGTGATCGAATCGGCGCGGCGCTGCGTGATCGTCGCCGAGGCGCGCAAGCTCGTCGCGCACCTCGGCGAGCACTGGCGCCTCCCGGTCGAGGTCGTGCGCTTCGGCTGGGAGGGCACGCGCCGGCGGCTCCTGGAGTCGCTCGACGACGCCGTGCTACGCGCCGCCGCCGACGGCTCGCCGTTCGTGACCGACGAGGGCCACCACATCCTCGACTGCGGGCTCCCGGCGGCTGCCGACCTCGTCGCACTCGCCGCGGCGGTCAAGGCCACGACCGGCGTCGTCGAGCACGGGCTGTTCCTCACGCACGCGCACGCCGCGCTCCTCGGCGCCCCGGACGGCTCACTCGAGCGCCTGGTCAGGCCGTGAACTGCACCGGCTGCCGGCTCGTGATGTGCGGGCCGATGAGCTCCTTGACGATGCGGACGTGCTCCGGATGATCCGCGTAGGCCTTGAAGCCGTCCACGTCGTCGAACGACGCCGTGACCGCGAAGCTCGCGTTCCCCTCGCGCAGGCCGAGATCGCGGCCCACGGCGAGCGAGCGCACCTCGGGGATCGTGGGGGCGAGCGCGTCGAGCGCCGCAATGATCTGATCGACCTGATCGGCGGGCGCATCGGGCTTGAGCGTGAATGTGACGACATGATGCAGCATGCAGCGACCGTAGCAGCCGTCCGCGCGCGCCCGCGTCAAGGCGCACAAGCACCGCCTGTCACGCACTCGCTGCGCAGTCTCGAATCGGCTTGCACGCGCGGTTTTCGCCGACTTCGGCGGGCACTCCCGCCTGTCACGAACTCGCACCGGCATCTGCTATGTTCCGCCTGCCTGCGGGGTGCGTCGCCCGCCGCAGGCTGCGCGGAGGGAGTGGGCGGCAGGCAATGTTTCGACCCCAGGGAGGCAGGGATCTACGAGCATGCGCCCGCAGCGACCGGGAGCGCCCGATGCGTCGGGCATGGCCGCCGGTTTCCTGCTTCTCAGCGCGATCGTGGGCTGCGCCGCCATCGGTGCGGTGATCGGCTGGCCTCTCGGGGCGCCGTTGCCGCTCGCACTGGCGGGATCCGCGCTCGGCGTGGTGCTGGGGTTCTATCTTGTGTGGGTGCGGTGGTTCCGTCGACGGTGATCCGGTGAGTGCGGTGGCAGAGGACCTGCCCGCAGCGCCCCAGCGCCCGTCGCCGTCGCGCGCGCACTGGCTGCTCGCGCTGCGGCACGTGGCCTGGCCCGTGCTCGTCCTCGCCTACCCGCTCTTCCAGTGGGCCGGCTGGGGCAGCGGCGCGTGGCTCCTGTGCGCGGGCATGTGGACGGTGCAGCGCCTGATCCAGGCGGGCATCAACCGCTTCGTGCTCGATCTGCCGCCGACGCCCGCCGTGGCGGTCGCCGGCGTCGCGTTCCTGACGCGCGCCTGGGGGACGATCATCGCGCTCGTCGTCGCCGAGCGCACCTGGGACTCCGACGGCGCCGTCCACGCCGCCATCCTGTTCGCGGTGCTCTACACGATCGACAGCGTCGCCCGCGGCCTCGCGTGGGCCGAGTCCAAGCGCGGGACGCAGGAGGGCACGCTGTGACACGCCGCCTCTCCTGGCTCCTCTCGACGGCCCTGCTCGCGCTCGCGCTGCCCGCGCAGGCGCTCGCGGCAAGCGCCCCGAAGACCGACCCCACCAAGGAGTTCCTGCTCGATCCGTGGATCAAGATCCCGAAGCTCGGGCCGATCGATCTCTCGATCACGAAGGGCGTCTTCTACCTCTTCCTGTCGACCGCGATCCTGCTCATCGGCGCGCTCCTCGTGGTGCGCCACCTGAGACTGCACCCGAAGCGCCTGCAGGCCTTCGTCGAGATCATCTACGACTTCAGCGAGACCCAGATCGGGCGCGCGTCGCTGCCCGCGAAGACGTACACGACGTGGTTCCCGTACCTGGCCACGCTGTTCCTCTTCATCTGGATCAACAACATGATCTCGTACCTGCCGCTGCCGGTCGATACCGAGCACAAGCTGTGGGGCGTGATCCCGACGCCGAGCTTCTACGCGGCGACCTCGAACATCTCCGTCACGCTCGCGCTCACGCTCATCACGTTCTTCGCGTCGCACTACGTCGGCATCAAGCACAACGGCGTCGGGCCGTACTTCAAGAGCTGGTTCCCGCCGGTCTCCGGGGCGATCAACATCCTCATCGTGCCGCTCGAGATCCTCTCGCAGTTCCTGCGCCTGGTCTCGCTCAGCGTCCGGCTCTTCGCCAACATGCTGGCCGGCCACCTGCTGGTGCTGATGTGCGTTTCGCTCATCATCATCATCGGGAACGTGTTCGTCGCTGCCGCGAGCATCCCGGTGGCCGTGTTCTTCTACTGCTTCGAGCTCGTGCTCGTTGCGAACCTGCAGGCGTTCATCTTCGCCCTGCTGTCCGGCATCTACATCGGTACCGCGGCCGAGCCGCATCACTGAACCAGGAGGAGACTCGATTCATGCCACTCGACGGTAATGTCAACGAGGCCGCGAAGAATCTCGCACTCGGCCTCGGCACGGGCTTCGGCGCGATCGGGCCGGGCGTCGGCGTGGGCTACTTGATCGGCAAGACGATCGAGGGCGTGTCCCGCCAGCCCGAGATGCGCGGCGAGCTCCAGGGCCTGATGTTCCTCGGCCTCGCGCTCACCGAGGCGATCACGTTCTATGCCCTGCTCATGTCGTTCGTCGCGTTCTTCATCGGCAAGTGATCGCGTCGCTCGTCATCGCGGCGGCGAAGGCCGACAACTCGAGCGACCTGGTCAAGCCCTTCCCGGGGCTGATGATCTGGACGCTGGTCGTCTTCCTCATCGCGTTCCTCGTTCTGCGCAAGTACGCCTTCGGGCCGCTCGCGGAGCTCGTCGAGAAGCGTCGCACGATCGTGCGCGAGAACCTCGAGGCCTCGGAGCGCTCGCGCGAGGAGGCTCAGACGCTGCTCGACGAGTACAAGCAGCAGCTCGCCGCCGCCCGCCGCGAGGCCGGCGAGATCGTCGAGCGCGCCCGTGCCACGGGTGCCGAGCTCGAGCGTCAGATGCGCGAGGAGGCGACGGCCCAGCGCGAGCGCGACATCGCCGCCGCCAAGCAGGCGATCGAGGCCGAGACGCGCCAGTCGATCGACCAGATCAAGAACCAGGTCGCCGACCTGACGTTGCTCGCAACCGAGAAGGTGGTCGGCCGCGCGCTCAGCGAGAGCGAGGGCCGCCGCCTCGTCGAAGAGGCGCTGGCCGAGGTCGACTTCTCCCAGCTCGGGGCGGAGTAGCGCGATGGCGCAGGCAGCCGGAGGACGGGTCTACGGGACAGCGCTGGTGGAGGCCGCACAGGCTTCGGGCAGCCTGCACGAGGTCGCGCGCGACCTGGCCGCGATCGGCGCAGCGGTGGCCGCGAGCCGCGAGCTGTCCGACGCGCTCTTCAACCCGGCCTTCCCGCACCTCGCCAAGAAGCAGATCCTCGTCCAGATGAGCGAGGGCGCCGATCCGCTCGTGCGCAACGGGCTGCTCGTGCTCGTCGACAACAAGCGCCTCGATGCGCTCGCCGACGTCGTCGCCGTCGTGCACGAGGCCGACCAGCGCGCCCGGCGCCAGCTCGAGCTCGAGCTGACCACCGCGGTGCCGATCGACGACGCCGAGGCCGAGCAGATCCGCGCCAGGCTGGCCGAGGCCAGCGGCCAGGAGGTCACGCTCCAGCGCACCGTCGACGCCTCCATCCTCG
>CAZYYP010000018.1:0-26246 GCA_964651695.1 uncultured Gaiellales bacterium
CTGTCGCCGGGTCGTCGTGCGCGTCGCACGCGGCGCGGGACCCGCCTCCTGTATCGTCTTTTCGCGGATGGCTGAACCGCCAGCGCCGCTCACCCGGCGGGGTGTCGCCATTGCGGACATCCCGGGCCGGTGCCCACCATCAATGCGACTCGAGGCCTGACGCCGTGATCCGGACGCTCCTGGTTGACGATCATCAAATCGTTCGCAGCGGCGTTCGCCGGGTGCTCGAGGCAACCGGGCGCTTCGACGTCGTCGGGGAGGCCTCCGGCGTCACCGAGGCGCTCACGCGCACGCGCGCTCTGCGGCCCCAAGTGGTCGTGCTGGATATCGGACTCAAGGATGGGTCGGGACTGGACGCGATTGCGGAGATGCGGGAAGCCGGCGCCCGCGTCGTCGTCCTCTCGATGCAGGATGAGCCCGCCTACGCGCGCAAGGCCTTCGAGCTCGGCGCCCAGGGCTACGTCATCAAGGACGCGGCAGACGACGAGCTCGCCGCGGCGATCGACGTCGTGCTCGACGATCGCATCTACGTCCACCCGGTGATGGCTGCTCGGCTCGTGCTGCGCGAGCCGGAAGATGATCTCACGGATCGGGAGCGTCAGATCCTGCGGCTCATCGCCCTTGGCTATACGAATCAGGAGATCGCTGCGCAGCTGTATCTCAGCGTGCGCACGATCGAAGCACATCGCCGTCACATCCTGGACAAGCTCCGCCTCTCGACACGCGCCGAGCTCGTGCGCTACGCACTCGAGCGGCGCATCGTCGACATCGGATCCGCCTGACCTCAGCGCAGGGCTTGGCTTCACCGCTGCCTCGAGCCGTGCCCCGCAGCGGTGGGTGCCGCCACGCCCGCCGCCCGTAGGAACCCGCAAACCCGATTGCGCGTGCGCCCCGATGGCACTGCGCGGCTTCGCTCCTACGGTCCGGGAAACGACGAAGAAGGATTCATGTACGTCCCCATCCCACAGCCGATTCTGGTCTGTTACGACGGCTCCGAGGGAGCGCGGCACGCGATCGAGACGACCGCTGCGCTGTTCCCCGGGCAACGGGCCATCGTGTTCTACGCCTGGAGCCCGACCTCGCTCATCGTCGCCGCCTACGGCGGAATGGTCGCCCTGCCGGCCGGCGACGACGACGCACTGCAAGCCGACGCATCCAAGGTCGCAGCCGAGGGCTGCAAGCTGGCGAACGACGCCGGTCTCAAGGCGCAGCCCGAGATCACCGAGGTCACCTATCAGGGAACCCGGCACGCGATCATCGACACCGCGGAACAGTACGACGCCAAGCTCGTCGTGCTCGGCACGCGCGGACTCTCCACGTTCAAGTCCATCTTGCTCGGGTCCGTGTCGCAAGACGTCGCCCAGCACGCTCACCTCCCCGTGCTGGTCGTGCCACCCGCAGTGCGCGAAGAGACGACCACGGCCTCCGCGCCGGCCGAGCACGCCGCAGCCATGGCATGAGGCTCCGAGTGGCCGGCGACGCCTCGCCTCGCCTACCTGCGCCGTGCGCGCGCGGCGGGATGGACGACCCCTCTCGTGCGCCTGCCGCGCGGGGCATCTGACATGCGCGTCGTCGCCGCACTCGGCGGGAACGCGCTCGCACGGCGAGGCGAAGAGATTTCGGCCGAGGTGCAGCGCCACAACCTGCAGACGGCGGCCGCTGCGCTCGTGCCGCTCGCGCGCGCGCACGACCTCGTGCTCACGTTCGGCGACGGCCCGCAGATCGGGCATCTGCTGCTCGAGAGCGAGGCCGACCAGAGCGCGCGCCCGTCGCCGCTCGACGTGATCGGCGCCGAAGCCGTCGGCATGATCGGCTATCTGCTCGAGCAGGCGCTGTTGCAGCGCGACCCCGGCCTGCGCATCGTCACCCTCGTCACCCAGACCGTGGTCGCAGTGGACGATCCGGCGTTCGCCTCGCCATCGAAGCCGATCGGGCCGATGTACGACGGCGCGACGGCGCAGGAGCTCGCCGAGAAGCGCGGATTCGCCGTCGCCCGCGACGGACGTGGCTGGCGACGTGTCGTACCGTCGCCCGAGCCACTCGGGCTGCTCGAAGCCGACGCCGTCCGCCACCTCGTCGACGGAGGCTTCCTCGTCGTCGCGAGCGGCGGAGGGGGGATGCCGGTCGTGCTCGACTCGAGCGGCAAACCGAACGGCATCGAGGCGGTCGTCGACAAGGATCTCGCCGCAGTCGTCCTCGCGCGCACGGTCAACGCCGAACGGCTCCTGCTGCTGACCGACGTCGATGGCGTCTACGACGGATTCGGAACCGCGTCGGCCCGTCGCCTGGACACGCTTTCGCCCAGCGAAGCGCGCATGCTCGCCGAGAGCGGCGCACTTGGTCGCGGGAGCATGCTCCCGAAGGTCGAAGCCGCCGCACGCTTTGCCGAGCGCGGGGGAATCGCGGTGATCGCCGCGCTTGCCGACGCAGCCGAGGCGCTCGAGGGACGAGCCGGCACGACGTTCGCGGCGTGGCCCACACACGCCCCCGACTGAGCGTTCGCGCGCGCACGGAAAACCCGCAACGCCGGTTCGGCGGCCGCACCGATGCCGGCGGCAGATCCGGCGGCGATGCTCGTCCCAGAGCGGCAAACCCGGAAAGGAACCGTCATGAGACTCGATCGGGACGACCGCAACGTGGCGGGCCTCACGATGCTCTCCGTGGCCGTCCTCGTGACCACGTACACCGGGTGGGGCGTGCCGCTGATCGGCGACAGCCACCGCTGGGCGGCGGCCGTGATCGTCGCTCTCGGCGTCGCCGCCGGCGCGCTCGGCGCGCCACTCGGGCCACGTTCCGACCTCGAGGCAGGACTCGTGGTGGTGGCATTCCTGTGTGCGGTGCTCGCCTTCGCGACCGGCTCGCTGACAGCAGTCGCGCTGCTCATGCTGGCCATCGTCGCGCTCGTCGCCACCGCGGCTACCCGGCACCTGCGGCTGAGGCGCAGGAGCCCGATCGCAACCTGACTCGCGCCCTCGCAGGCCGCTTCTCGGAGCGCATCCCGGTCGCTCAGGGCACGAGGACCGCAGCCCCCTCGACAGCACCGCTCGCGACGCGCTGGAGCGCGAGATTGCCGTCAGCCAGCGGGTGCGCCTCGACGTCCGCCCGCACGGGGATGCTCGCCGCAAGCTCGATGAATTCGCGGGCATCCCGCCGGGTGACGTTCGCGACGCTGCGGAGGCAGCGCTCCCACCAGAGCAGGTCGTAGGCGAACTGCGGGATCCGATCGAGGTGAATGGCGTTGACGGCGACGGTTCCTCCGCGCTCGAGCGCGCGCAGCGCCGAGATGACGACGTCGCCGGCCGGGGCGAAGGTGATCGCCGCATCCAGCGGCTCGGGAGGGGTCTCGTCAGAGCCTCCCGCCCAGATGGCGCCGAGCTCGAGAGCGCGTTGCCGTTCCGAATCGGAGCGCGTGCAGACGAAGACGCGACACCCCCAGTGCACCGCAACCTGGATCGCGCAGCGCGCAGAGGCGCCGAAGCCGAACAGGCCGAGCCGCTGGCCCTCCTCGATGCCGCACACGCGCAGCGAGCGATATCCGATCACGCCTCCGCAGAGCAGCGGCGCGGCGGCGAGGTCGTCGATCGCATCCGGGAGCCGAACGGCGACATCGGCGCGGACCGTGGCGAACTGCGCAAAGCCCCCATCGCGATCCCAGCCGGTGAACGTCGCCAACTCGCAGAGGTTCTCGCGGCCGGCGAGGCAGTGCGCGCAGTGCCCGCATGCGCCGGCCAGCCAGGTCACGCCCGCCCGCTCGCCGGGTGTCCAGCCCGAGGTACCCGCTCCGAGCTCTTCGACGCGGCCCACGATCTGATGTCCGGGAACGATCGGGAGGCGTCGCGCGGCGAGATCGCCCTCCGCGATCTGGAGATCGGTGCGGCACACGCCGCACGCTGCGACGCGCATCAGGAGCTCGCCCGGGCCGGGCTCGGGGTGCGGGACGTCGCGCAGGACCAGTGGCGATTCCGATGCAGGCGCAGGCTGCTCGAGCACCAGCGCGAGCATCGCCTGCTCAGCGCTCCGCCGGCAGTGCGACGCGCTCGTGCGCGGCGAAGACAGCGAGAATCACCGCGGGAGCGACGACGAATGCGCCGACGAGAACGATCTGCTGCCATCCGCGCCAGCCGATGACGACCGTTTCGGTGAGACCCCAGAGCGCGAGCACGGTCGCCATGATCCCAGCCGCGGCGCACGCGCGCCGCCGTGCGAAGACCGTGATCGCGGCCGCGCACAGCATGCCGCCGCCGACGGCCACGAGCAGGACGAGCCCCGGCACGGTGTAGTCGGGAAAGACGCTGCCGTCCAGCCAGGCCTGCTTGGCGCCCAGAGCCCCGGCGTCGCTCAGGAGACCGTACCCGCCGAAGACGGCTCCCACGCCGACCACGATCTCGGTCGCGGCGACGATCCAGCGGAGGTACGGAGCCGTGTGTGCGCGCGCGGCACGCGGAAGGGCATCGGACGGGGCGACATGCATGGGCAATCCTCCTCTCGGGTCTCGCAGGATCGCGTGGCGCGGGCCGGTCTTCATCGGGGTCGCCACCGACGACCACGTGCGTAGTTTTCCCGCACTCGGTGGCGGGCGAACGCGGATGAGACGGGCTTCCGATCTCCGGATAGTGGATTTCGAGGCCGGCGTCTCGGCCGCAACCACCGCAAGGGGAGACATCTGTCATGTCCATCGGGACACAGGAGAAAGTGACGGCGCCGGGTGCTGACGTGTCCGCGCGCCCGAAGCTCAAGCGCTCGCTCGGCCTCTGGATGGCCACGGCGCTCGTCGTCGGCAACATGGTGGGCTCGGGCGTGTTCGGACTGCCCGCATCGCTCGCCTCGACCGGGCCGATCTCGCTCCTGTCGTGGGGCTTCACCGGCGTCGGTGCCGTGCTGCTCGCGCTCGTCTTCGCCAACCTCGGTCGTGCGTACCCGCAGACCGGCGGGCCGTACGCCTACGCACGGCGAGCGTTCGGTGATTTCGCCGGGTTCTGGACGGCATGGGGATATTGGATCGCCGCTTGGGCCGGGAATGCCGCGATCGCGGTCATCTTCGTCAGCTACGGCTCCGTCTTCTGGTCGCGCCTCGCGACCGACAACGTCCTCGCCTTTGCCGTCGGCTTCGGGGTGATCTGGCTGCTCACCATCGTGAACATCGCGGGCGTGCGCGAGACGGGCATCGTCCAGCTCGTCACGACGATCCTGAAGTTCGTGCCGCTCGTGCTGATCGGAATCATCGGGCTCTTCTACATGCACAGTGGCAACTTCACCCCGTTCGACCCCAACCACGTCTCGCTCGTGGGCCACTGGCACGCGGTCTCGTTCGCCGCGACGCTCACGCTATGGGCGTTCCTCGGCCTCGAGTCCGCCACGATTCCGGCCGAGGAGGTCAAGGATCCCGAGCGCACGCTTCCGCGCGCGACGCTCCTCGGAACCGGCGCCACGACCGCCATGTATGTACTCGCCACGGTGGCGATCATGGGCGTCATCCCGGCCGCGACGCTGTCCAAGTCGAACGCGCCGTTCGCAGACGCCGCGACGAGCATCTTCGGCTCGTCGATCCTCGGCATGTCGCCGGGCAAGATCGTCGCCGCCGTCGCCATGATCTCGACCTTCGGCGCGCTCAACGGCTGGATCCTGATCCAGGGCCGCGTGCCGCTCGCAGCGGCGCAGGATGGCCTCTTCCCGAAGCAGTTCGCGCAGGTCAGCGGCACCCGCAAGACCCCGGTCGTCGGCCTCGTGGCCTCCTCGGTGCTGCTGAGCATCCTGCTCGGCATGAACTATCAGGCATCGCTGACCTCCACGTTCACGAGCATCATCATCCTCGCCACCATCACGACGCTCGTGCCGTATGCCTTCGCGGCCGCCGCACAGCTGATGCTGATGTTCCGCGAGCCCGAGAAGTTCAGCGGGCGGCGCCTGGCAGTCGATGCCACCGTCGCGATCCTGGCCTTCCTCTACTCGTTCTGGATGATCTACGGCGCCGGCCAGCAGTACATCGCGCAGGGCTTCCTCCTGCTGATGGCAGGCATCCCGGTCTACGTCTACCTCAAGTGGAGCCAGTCCAGGGACGCCGCCCGCGAGAGTGGCGCGAGGCCCGCGTCCGTCGAGGCAGCGACCGCACGGCCGCTCGCGAAGGCCGGTCGGTGACCTCCATGTCGACTCGCACCCCTCAGCCGGTGGCCGCCCAGGAGGCGGCCACCGGTACGACCTACGGCGTCCACTCGGAAGTCGGCGTCCTGCACCGCGTGCTCGTGCACCGGCCGGGGCTGGAGCTCGAGCGGCTCACCCCGCGCAACAAGGACGACCTCCTCTTCGACGACGTCATCTGGGTCAAGCGCGCCCGCCAGGAGCACGACGCGTTCGTCGACGCGCTCGCAGAGCGCAACGTCGAAGTCCTCGAGGTTCGTCACCTGCTGGCCGAGACGCTCGCAGGGCGGGACGCTCGCGACGAGGTGCTCACCGGCACGATCGCGGCCGCAGGCCTCGGCCCGCAGCTCGGTCCCGATCTTCGCGAGTGGCTCCTCGGAATGCCCGCGAGCGAGCTCGCGGAGCGCCTCATCGGCGGCATCGCCTACGACGAGCTGCCGTTCGCAGCGACATCGCTCAGCGCCCTCGCCCGGCGCGGCGACTTCGCACTCGCCCCGCTTCCGAACCACCTCTTCACGCGCGACACGTCCGCCTGGGTCTACGGAGGCGTCTGCGTCAACCACATGGCCAAGCCCGCTCGCGTCCGCGAGGCGCTCCATCTCGAAGCGATCTACCGCCATCACCCGCACTTCGCAGGCGGCGATTTCGCGTTCTGGAGCGAGGGGCGCGCAGGCGACCCGTCGCTGGAGGGCGGCGACGTGCTCGTGATCGGCAACGGCTGCGTGCTCGTCGGCATGGGCGAGCGCACCCGTCCCGCCGGTGTCGAGCAGCTCGCCGATCGGCTCTTCGAGGCCGGCGCCGCACGGCTCGTCATCGCCCTCGTGCTCCCCGAGCGCCGCTCCGCGATGCATCTCGACACGGTCATGACGATGATCGACGCCGACGCGTTCACGATCTATCCCGACGTGCGCGCCGGCCTGACCGCCTACGAGCTGCGCCCGGGCCCGCACGGGGCGGTTGCGGAAAAGGCCGGCGACGCCTTCGCCAGCATCGCCGCGGCGCTCGAGGTGCCGGAGCTCCGGATCTTCGAGACGGGCGGCGACCGCTACGAGGCCGAGCGGGAGCAGTGGGACGACGGCAACAACGTGCTCGCCCTCGCGCCCGGCGTGGTCGTCGCCTACGAGCGCAACGTCGCGACCAACACGCTTCTGCGCCACAGCGGCATCGAGGTCATCACGATCGCCGGCTTCGAGCTCGGCCGCGGCCGGGGCGGCCCGCGCTGCATGTCCTGCCCGATCCAGCGCGACCCGGTCGCCGGGGCGCGCACATGAGCACCGCCATCGACCTGCGCGGTCGCAACTTCCTGACGCTCGCCGACTTTTCCGCCGAGGAGATCACCTACCTGCTCGATCTCGCGGCCGAGCTCAAGGCCGCCAAGCGCCAGCGCCGTGAAGAGAAGCACCTGCACGGCAGGCAGATCGCGCTGATCTTCGAGAAGGACTCGACACGGACGCGCTGCGCGTTCGAGGTCGCCGCCCACGATCAGGGCGCCCACGTCACCTATCTCGGGCCCGGCGGCTCGCACATGGGCCACAAGGAGACCGTCAAGGACACCGCGCGCGTGCTCGGCCGCATGTACGACGCGATCGAGTACCGAGGCTTCGGCGAGGCCGTCGCCGACGAGCTCGCCGCCTGGGCCGGCGTCCCGGTCTACAACGGGCTCACCGACGAGTGGCACCCGACGCAGATCCTCGCCGACTTCCTCACGCTGCGCGAGCACGTCGAGGGCCAGCTCGGGGACATGTCGTTCTGCTACCTCGGCGACGCGCGCTTCAACATGGCCGACTCCTACCTCGTCGGCGGCGCCAAGCTCGGCATGGACGTACGGATCGCGAGCCCGCGCACGCTCTGGCCCGACGAGACGATCGTCGAGCTTGCACGCTCGATCGCGGCCGGGAGCGGCGCCACGATCACGATCACCGAGGACATCGCGGACGCCGTGCGCGGCTGCGACGCGATCGCGACCGACGTCTGGGTCTCGATGGGCGAGCCCGAGGAGGCCTGGGCGGAGCGCATTCGCCTGCTCCTCCCCTACCAGGTGAATGCCGAGGTCATGGCCCTGACCGGGAACCCGAACGTCAAGTTCCTCCACTGCCTGCCCGCGTTCCACAACGCCGAGACGGTGGTCAGCAAGGGCATCCACGAGCGCTACGGCCTCACGGCGCTCGAGGTCACCGACGAGGTCTTCGAATCGCCCGCCTCGGTCGTCTTCGACGAGGCCGAGAACCGCATGCACACGATCAAGGCCGTGCTCGTCGCGACGCTCGCACGCTAGCGCGATCGACCTGCGGCTTCGCGGCGCTCGGGCGGAGCGTGGCCGAGTCGCTTCGCCACTTCGGCGCACACCCCCGGCACGAGGGCGAGGATGGCCACGACGACCGCCTGCACGACGCCGACGGAGGCGGTGCCGACGACGTCGTGCGCCGCGGGGAGATAGACGAGCAGCGCGACGAGCGCGGCCGAGACCACGCATACCAGCGCAAGCAGCGGGTTGGCCGGCAGGCGCCAGAGCGGCACGCGCTCCGAGCGAAAGCTGAATACGAGCGCGAGCTCCGCCAGGGCAACGGTGCCGAACGCCATCGTCTGTCCCGTCTGCGGGCTCTCCGCCCGGCCGACCAGGTAGGCGGTGAGCGCCGCGAGCCCGACCGTCATCCCGATCGCGCCGAGTCCGATCCAGAGCTTCCTCGGGAACAGCGGCCCGCCGACCGGCCCGCGCGGGAGCATCGTCTCCGCCGATGCAGGGTCGCGCGCCAGCGCGATCGCAGGCAAGCCATCCGTCAGGAGATTCACGAGCAGGACCTGGATCACGCTCATCGGCACGCCGATGCCCGCGGAGATCGCGAGAGCGAACAGGACGACCTCGCCGAGGTTGGCCGACAGCAGGAAGGCCGAGACCTTGCGCACGTTGTCGGCGATCACGCGCCCCTCGCGCACGGCGGCCACGATCGTCGAGAAGTCGTCGTCGGTGAGAACGACATCAGCGGCCTCACGCGCCGCCTCGGTGCCCGCGCCGCCCATCGCGACGCCGATGTCGGCCTGCCGAAGGGCCGGCACGTCGTTGATCCCGTCGCCCGTGACCGCCACCACGTGTCCCTGCGCCTGGAACCGCTCGACGATGCGCAGCTTCTCCTCCGGAGCGATGCGCGCCGCCACGCGCTCGGCGGGGATGCCGAGCTCGGCCGCGATCGCCAACGCTGTTGCGGCGTGATCGCCGGTCAGCATGTGCACCTGGATGCCCGCGGCGTGCGCAGCGCGCACCGCCGCGCGCGCGTTGGGTCGCAGGGGATCCTCGAAGCCGATCAGACCGACGAGGGTGAGTCCGTGTTCGAGCGTCTCGGCCTCCATTCCCGCGCCGGCAGGCAGCGCGCGGCGCGCAACCGCCAGCACGTGCATCCCCGCTGCCGCCCACGCCTGGGCCTGGCGCTCGATCTCGGCCCTGTCGTCGTCCGGGAGGAGCGAGACCGCGACGACGGACTCCGGCGCGCCCTTGACGTAGCAGTAGCGATCATCGCCCTCGCGCCACACGCGCGTCATGCGCCGCCGTCCCGAGTCGAAGGCGGCTTCATCGAGGAATTCGCGCTCGCCGACGATCGCGTCGCAATCGAGCCCCGCGGCACGCGCCGCGCGCGCGATCGCACGTTCCCGCGGATCGCCTCCGGCCCGAGGCTCCGCGAGCTCACTCGCCGACAGCGACGCAGAGGCAAGCAGTCCAGCAGTCAGGACATCGGCGTCCCGGAACTCGCCGCGCGGCCCGATCGCTGCGACCCGCAGGCGATTCTCCGTCAGCGTGCCGGTCTTGTCCGTGCAGATCACCGAGACCTCGCCCAGCGTCTCGGCCGCGTCCAGCCGGCGAACGATCGCGTGCCGGCGAGCCATCGCACGAGCCGCAAGCGCCAGCGTGATCGTGACCGTCGCCGCGAGACCCTCCGGCACTGCGGCGACGGCGACCGCGACGCCCACCAGGAACGCCTCGCGAAGCGACGAGCCCCGTACGAGCATGCCGCCGGCCAGCAGCACGGTGATCCCGAGCCCGAGCACCACCATCCGCCTCGTGAGCGCCTGGAGCCGTCGCTGGAGTGGCGTGGGAGGGGCCGCGGACGCGTCTGCGAGGTCCGCGATCTGCGCGAGCCTGGTGGCCTGACCGACGGCGACGGCACGAGCGGCGCCACGACCGCGTGTAACCGCGGTCCCGGCGTAGACGCCGGCGCCATCCCCGAGCCCGGCATGCTTTGCGACCGGAACGGACTCCCCCGTCAGCATCGACTCGTCGATCTCGAGCCCGAACGCCTCTCCGAGCTGCCCATCGGCAACGACCCGATCGCCCTCGCGCAGTACCACGACATCTCCGCGGACGACCGCGCCGGACGGCACGGTCAGCTCGCGGCCCGAGCGTCGCACCCTCGCCGTGGGTTGCGCGCTCGCGCGCAGTGCGCGCACGGCGCGCTCAGCTCCCGCTTCCTGCACGAAACCGAGCAGCGCATCGATGAGCACGATCGCTGCGATCACCGCTGCATCGAGCGTCTCACCGATCGCAAGCGACACCGCCGCGGCGAGTACGAGCAGGTCGGCCAGCGGGTCGACGAACTGTCGCGCGGCCATGCGCAGGTACCCGCGACTTCGGTCGGAGGGCGTGGACAGTGCGCGCTGCTCACGCAGGCGAGTCTCGGCCTCCTCGTCGGTCAGGCCGCAAAGCCATGCGTCAACGGACGGCAGCGTGAACCCCTCCGGTTCCGATGCGGGCTGGGCAGGTCGACCGTATCGCTGGCTGCGGCATGTCGTCCGGAACCTACCGGTCGCGGCTCGCCGTGCAATCGGCGTCCGCGGCGGTATCCGGGTGCGGACAATCCGCACCCGGGATCGATCACCCGATTGCGGGAATCCCGCAGCTGGGGTCGGTGCCACCACGGATGCGCACCGCATGCCGTGGAGGCAACCTGGGCATCATGGAGGGGTATCACGATGATCCCGTCGGCACACGGCGCAGATGTCGCCCGGATGCACTCGGGAACGAGTGAGCGGAGTTGCCGATACGCGCAGCGGCGCGTCGCCTTACCCGGAGTTGCGTCTGGTGATCGCGTTGTCTCACACGCGCCTGCGTGACGCGATCTCGGCGGCGCTGAGCTCATCCGGCGCGATGTCCGTCGTGGGGCGGGCCGACGATCTGGCGCACGCGATCGAGTTGACCCGCACGGCCCGGCCGGACGGTCTCGTTCTCGGCGCCGGGCTCCTCGAGGGGGACATCGTGCACGACCTGCAGGAACTGGTCAGCGAGATCCCCGATGCCCGGATCGTCGTCGTCGGCACGGAGACGAGCACCGCGTACGGCACGGCCATCAAGGCCGCCGGCGCCGCCGACTACGTCGCACTCGACAGCGGCGCGGAATCTGTCGTCTCCGCCGTACGGCGCGCCATCCCGAAGGGTTCGAGCGGCGGGCCGGACCAGTAGGCCGTTCCGCAAGCTCCGCCGATGGAGAACGGAGTAAGGTTCGGGCGTGTCTGGCTCCGCCCTGGATGCGGCTCGCCTTCGAAGGCTTCTCGATGTCGGGCGCACGCTCGTCTCCGACCTGGACCTCGAGTCGGTTCTCTACCGCGTCCTCGAGGCGGCGTGCGAGCTCACCGGGGCGCGCTACGCCGCGATCGGCGTGCTCGCGGGCGATCGGCGAACGCTCGAGCGCTTCCTGACGCGCGGCATCGACGCAGCCAAGCAGCAGGAGATCGGAGACCTCCCGCGCGGCCGGGGCGTCCTGGGCGTCTTGATCGACGATCCGCGGCCCCTGCGGCTGTCGGATGTCGGAGCGCACCCCAAGTCCTACGGATTCCCGATCGGCCATCCGCCGATGCACAGCTTTCTCGGTGTCCCGCTCCTGATCCGTGGCGAGGCATGGGGGAACCTCTACCTGACGGACAAGCAGGGCGGCGACTTCGACGGCCAGGACGAGGAAGCGGTCCTCGTCCTGGCCGACTGGGCGGCCACGGCGATCGACAACGCCCGCCTCTACCGCAGCGAACGGGAGCGCCGCGGCGAGCTCGAACGCGCCGTGCGGGGTCTCGAGGCGACCACCGAGATCGCGCGCGCGATCGGAGCCGAGACGGATCTCGGCCGGATCCTCGAATTGATCGTCAAGCGCGGCCGCGCCCTCGTCGAGGCACGGGGCATGGTCATCCTGCTCAGGGACGGCGACGAGCTGGTGATCACCGCCGTCGCCGGCCAGGTGGCGAGCGATCTCATCGGGACGCGGATCGGCGTGGCCGACTCGGCCGGCGGCGCGGTCCTCCGCTCGCGACGGCCGGAGCGACTCACCGACACGTCGTCCCGTCAGCGATTCGCTCTGGCCGAGATGATCGACGCTCGAGCAGGGCTGCTCGTCCCGCTCGTGTTCCAGGGTCGCGCCATGGGCGTGCTCGAGGCATTCGACCGTCTCTCCGACACGCCCGAGTTCTCGGCCGAGGACGAGCGCATCATGGAGGCGTTCGCGGCGAGCGCGGCGACTGCGGTCGCCACGGCGCAGAGCGTGGCCGAGCAGACGCTGCTGCGCAGCATCGATGCGTCCGACCGCGAGCGGGCCAACTGGGCACGCGAACTGCACGACGAGACGCTGCAGGAGTTGAGCGCGGTGAAGATCACGCTCAGCAGCGCGAAGCGCGCCGCCCATCCGGATGCCCTCCGCGAGGGCGTCAGCACTGCCCTCGAGTACAGCGAGCACGCCATCCGCGGGCTGCGGGAGATCATCAGCGACCTCCGTCCCGCAGCGCTCGACGCACTCGGCACGCACGCCGCGCTCGAGGCGCTCATCGAACGCGCCCGCGCCCGCTGCGACCTCGAAGTCGTGCTCACCACCGACCTCGCGTATGAATCCGGCCGCACGAGCACGCGCCATGTGCCCGCGCTCGAGGCCGGCATCTATCGCATCACGCAGGAAGCGATCACCAACACCATCAAGCACGCTCAGGCCACCCGCGTGCACATCTCGCTCGTCGAGCACGGCGATGTGATCGCCCTGATCGTCGAGGATGACGGTCATGGCTTCGACCAGAACGACGCGCCGGGATCGGGGTTCGGTCTCATCGGGATCCGCGAGCGCGTCGAATTGCTCGGCGGGACGCTCTCGATCACGTCAGGCGCGGGCTCCGGGACGCGTCTCGAAGCAGTCGTGCCGGTCACACGCCTCGCGCCCGGTGCGCGACGTGGCGCTCCGGCCGGACGCGCCGCCGAGTTGGCGCACGCACCTCGGCGCGCCCGTCCGGCTGATTGAGTCCCGCGCAAGCGCGGCCGAGGGTGCCCGGCCGCCGGCAACGCGGACGCGCGGCGAATGCGGCAATGCCGAGGCCGGCATTCGGTGGTTGCGCCGATGCGGACTGGCGCGACGGGTGAAAGGGTCGGGCCTACGGCGTCCGCGCGAGGCGCCGCCAGAGCCACGAGCAGGAGGACCATGGTGCGAGCGGTCGTCGTCTACGAGTCGATCTACGGAAACACGCGCGTCGTCGCCGAAGCGATCGCGGCGGGGCTCGGTGACCACGCAGACGTGATCGTGCGACGGGTCGCCGACGCCGACGCCGAGACGTTGCAGGGAGCGCGCCTGCTCGTCGTCGGCGGCCCCACGCACCTGCACGGGCTGGCCACATCGCTGAGCCGTCGCATGGCCGTCAAGGCGGCCGAAGAGGACGGGCACACCGGCGTCGAGCCCCAGGCAGCCGAGGGCCCTGGCCTGCGCGCCTGGCTGTCGGAGCTGGCAGGCGGCGATCTGAGCGCCGCGGCATTCGATACCCGTATCGATCGCTCGGCAGCTCTCACCGGGGCCGCTGCGCGCGGAATCGCACGGCGTCTCCAGCGCCGCGGGTGCACGCTCGTGGCCGAGCCCGAGAGCTTCTTCGTCGAAGACAGCGAGGGCCCGCTCGGGGAGGGCGAGGTTGCCCGCGCGCGCGCGTGGGGTGCGTCCCTCGTCCAGCGGGTCGCCCCCGCGGGAAGCTGACGACCGCGCCGTTTCCACCTCAGCGCGAGGGCGTGTGCTCGGCGCTCAGCAGGCCGACGCGATGGCAGGTCGCTTCGCGGGCTGGGTGACGAGCGTCAGCGAACGCCGTGCCTGCGATCCGTCGAGGTGGACGATGGCGAGCTCGACCCTCGCTCCTGGTCGGTAGCGCTCGAGCGCATTCTGCAGGGCAGACTCGCTCGCGATCTTCACGCCGTCGACTGCCGCGACGACGTCTCCGCCGGCGCAATAGCTCGTCGCGCCCACTCTCACGAGATGCGACCCGGCTGTGAGCCCGGCACGATCGGCGGGAGACCCCGGCGCGATGCCCGTGATGAGCACGCCATGCCTGCGAGCGAGCCCGAGCGCGGCTGCCAGTCGAGCATCGAGCGTCGTGCCGGAGATCCCCAGCCACGCGTGCCGCGCCTTGCCGCTCGTGCTCAGCTGCCGGATCACGCGACGCGTGCCCGCGTCGATGGGGATCGCAAACGCGACTCCGACATTGCCGTTCACGCCCGAGTTGGCGAGTTGCGCATTGATACCCACGACCTCTCCGCCCGCGTCCAGCAGCGGCCCTCCGGAGTTGCCGTGATTCACCGCCGCATCCGTCTGAATGGCATCTGCCAGCAGATACCCGTTGGGCGACTCGATCTGCCGGCCGAAGCCGGACACGATGCCGGCGCTCGCCGAGCCCGCGTAGCCGAACGGGGCGCCGATCGCGAGGACCGGCGCGCCCAGCTCGAGCGTCGAGGCCCTTCCGAATGTCAGCGGATGGAGGTGCCTGGCGTCCACTCGGATGCGCACGACTGCAAGGTCGGTGGAGGCATCGGCGCCGATCAGTGCGCCCCGCGTCACCGTTCCGTCGGCAAGCTGGACGCTGATCGTTCCGCCTCCCTGCGTCACATGCTCGTTCGTGACGATCGAGCCCCGGCGATCGATGAAGAAGCCCGTCCCGAACACCGACTCGATCTCCGACCCACGTGGCACGCCCTCGAACTTCCGCGTGCGCGTGACCGTGATCTCGACGACGCCTCGTGCCGCGCGCTTCGCGATCGCGGCCCAGCTCGCGCCCGCAGGCCCCGCAGCCGTCGCGGGGGCCGCGAGCGTACGCGTGCCCGCAGACGATCGCTGCGTCCGTTCGGCCGTGAGGGCCACGACGGTCCCGCCGGCGATCGCCGCCACGAGCGCCACCACGGCCGTGCGGATCAACGAGAGCTGCCCGCGCGCAGCGGGCGGCGGTGAGGAGCCGGAGATCCCTTCTCGCACCATCCCCTCGCTCGTGCCCGTCTGCTGGGCAGGAGTCACTTGCGGGCCGGCGGGTGCCGCAGCGTCGCACTGTCGGCCGGATAGAAGATCGACTCGCGACCGTCATCCCAGCGGACCGAGAAGTGCGGGTGTGCCGGCTCGCCGAGGACCGCGAGGATCTCGCCCTCGCGTGGCACGTCGTTGACGCTGCGACCGTCGACGATCAGAACGTCGCCCGGCTTCCACTCGCTCATCTGTTTGCTCATGAGCGCACGCTCTCAGTCGGCGAGCGCCTACACATCGGCGTTCTCCGCACTCTCCGCTGCAGCATTTCCGAAGAACGGCCCTCGGGCCTGCGCTCGATCTCGATCGGCCGAGTTGCGCAACATCCGCCTCCGGAGCACACGCCGCGGGAGTGCGTGGAAGCCGCAATGCGCCTCGGGGTGCGCGCCGATGCGGCCGGCAGGACGGACGCCGAAGCTTTCGTCACCGCCCGTACCGCCGCCCGTGCCCGTCGCGATGACAGAGCTCCCGACCACCACCCGATCTCAGGTCCGCTCAGGGCTGCCGTCCTCCTCCGGTGATCCGCGCGGACCGCTCGAGCTGCTCCAACGCGATCTGGGAGCCGGGCAGGGCGGGCTGTCGGAGCGCGAGGCAGCGCGGCGCCTGATCGCCTACGGCCCCAACGAGCTCGAGCGCCGCGGCACGCGCGCGTGGCCCCTCGACCTCGCGAGGCAGTTCACGCATCCGCTCGCGCTCCTGCTCTGGGGGGCCGCTGCGCTCGCGGCCGTGTCGGGAAGCGAGGTGGTCGCGGTTGCCGTTGTCGTCGTGATCGCGATCAACGCCATCCTCGCCTTCGCGCAGGAGCAGCACGCGGAGCACGCCGTCGAGGCGCTGCGCCGCTACCTCCCCCAGCACGCGACCGTGATCCGGGACGGCGTCCGCACGATTGTCGAGGCGCGGACGCTCGTACCGGGGGACATCCTCGTCGTCACGGAGGGCGATCAGATCTCTGCCGACGCGAGACTGCTGACCGGCTCGCTGGAGGTGGACACGTCGGCCATCACCGGCGAGTCGCTCCCCGCCTACCGGTCGAGCGATGCGGCGACGTCGGCGGGATCGCTCCTGCAAGCGGCGAACCTCGTCTTCAGCGGCTCGGCATGCACCGGGGGCGAGGCACAGACGCTCGTGTTCGCCACCGGAATGCTCACCGAGCTCGGCCGCATCGCAGCGCTCTCCCAGCGCACCACCCACGAGCCGAGCCCGCTCGAGCGCGAAGTGCGCAGGGTCGCCTGGATCATCGCCATCGTGGCGGTGGGCATCGGCGCGGCGTTCGTGCCGCTCGGAATGCTCGCCGGCCTCAGCATCTCGGGATCGATCTCGTTCGCCATCGGCCTGCTGCTCGGCAACGTGCCGGAGGGCCTGCTGCCGACGATCACGCTCGCGCTGGCGATCGGCGTGCGACGCCTGGCGGGCCGCGGCGCGCTCGTCAAACGGCTGTCCGCAGTCGAGACCCTCGGATCGACGACGGTCATCTGCACCGACAAGACCGGCACGCTGACCGAGAACCGCATGCAGGTGACCTGGCTGTGGACGGCCGCAGGCAGCTACGACTTCGACGGCAGCCACGGCTTCGCGCAGCGGGACGCAGCCGGGCGGGATGGCGCTCTCGCGGCCATCGCCGCCACCGTGAGCGCCTGCAACAACGCGGAGCTCCGCGAGGGGCACGACATCGGCGACCCGACCGAGATCGCGCTGCTTCACGCGGCACGCGCAGCCGGCGCGGATACGGGCCGCGCCACGCGAGATGCCCGGCGGCGGCGCCAATTCCATTTCGACCCCGCGCTCAAGCTGATGTCGACTGTCGATGAAGACGCCTCCGGTGCGCTCGCGGTTCACAGCAAGGGAGCGCCCGAAACCCTCCTCCCCCTCTGCACCAGCATCGCGCGCGGAGACGCCTCGGTGGCGCTCGACCGTGCGCTGCGCGAGGAGATCGAGCGCGTGGTCGACAGCGCCGCCAACCGCGGTCTGCGCGTGCTCGCCGTCGCCGACCGCCTCATCGCGCCCGGCGAGACGCCGCCGGCGGACCGTGGCCAGGCCGAGGCGGGCCTGACATTCCTGGGCCTGGTGGCGATGTTCGACCCGCCGCGCGCGGAGGTGGCCGACGCGGTCGCCCGCTGCCGCCGCGCGGGGGTGCGCATCGTCATCGTCACGGGTGACCACGGCCTCACCGCTGCATCGGTCGCGCGCAGCGTCGGAATCGCCGGCGCGCACCCGACGATCGTCACCGGCGATGATCTCGAGCGTATCGACGAGGCCGCTCTCGACCGGCTCCTGAGCGACACCGACGAGCTCATCGTCGCTCGAGCCGCGCCGGAGACGAAAGTCCGCATCGCCGATGCGCTGCATGCGCAGGGTCATGTCGTGGCCATGACGGGCGACGGCGTCAACGACGCCCCCGCGCTGCGCCGGGCCGACATCGGGGTTGCCATGGGCCGGTCGGGCACCGACGTGGCGCGCGAGGCTGCCACGATCGTCCTCACCGACGACAATTTCGCCACCATCGTCACCGCGATCGAGGAGGGTCGACGCGTCTTCGCGAATGTCCGCAAGTTCGTGTTCTACATCTTCGTCCACGCCACGCCCGAGGTCGTCCCGCTCGTCGCCTTCGCGCTCGCGGGCGGCGCGATCCCACTGCCGCTGACCGCGCTGCAGATCCTCGCGATCGACCTCGGTACGGAAACCCTGCCGGCACTGGCGCTCGCCGGGGAGGCGGCAGAGCCGGGCCTGATGGAACAGCCGCCGCGCAGCCGCCGTGACGGCATCATCAGCCGCCCGCTGCTCGTGCGCGCCTGGGCCTTCCTCGGCCTCATCTCCGCGGCGCTCGTGCTGAGCGGGTTCTTCCTCGTGCTGTGGCGCGCCGGCTGGCGGCCCGGCGACGCGACCGGCACCGGCACAGCGCTCAATCACGCCTACCACCAGGCGACGACGATGACATTCCTCGGGATCGTGGCATGTCAGGTCGGCACGCTGTATGCCGCGCGCACGGACCGCGTCTCTCTCCGGAGTGTCGGTGTCTTCGCGAATCGCCTGGTGCTCGCCGGGATCGCCTTCGAGATCGCGTTCGCGGCGCTCCTCATCTCCACGCCGGGCCTCGACGGCATCTTCGGCACGTCCGCGCCGCCGCCGAGCGACATGCTCCTCCTGCTGTGCTTTCCCCCGATCGTGTGGGGCGCAGACGAGGCGCGCCGCCGCGTGGTCAGGATCCGCAACGCACGATCTGCGGCATCCGGTGGCGCCCCGGGGACACGACCGTCGTGACCAGGCCGGCCGCAGACGCGCGCCGGGGCTCGCGCCGGCCAGCCTCGCCCGCGGCGCCGCGGATACGCTTCTCGGGGGTCCGGTCGTGTCGGGTGGCACCGCTGAGCGCCGCGGCGCACGTCCTCCATGCGGGAGATGACACGCGGTGAGTGCTTCGATGGACGGGTTCGGCGATGCGATCAGCGCTCTGGGCGACCGCCTCGGCGACACCCGGCCGCTACCGCTCGTCATCGCCCTCTCGCTCCACACGCTCAGCCTCGCGGTTCGCGCCCGGGTCTGGAGAAACATCCTCCGCGGCGCATTCCCTGGGCGAGTGGTCAGCACGAGCGGCGCCTTCTGGGCCTACCTCGCCGGGGTGGGCGCGAACGCGATCGCGCCGATACGCGGCGGCGACATCGTCCGAATCCACGCCGCCCGGCGCCTGATCCCCGGCGCCAGCATCGCCACGATCGTCTCGACGCTGGTTGCCGAGACGGTCTTCGGACTCTTCGTCGTCGTCGGGCTGGGTGTGTGGGCGGTCTCCTCCGGAGGACTGCCGCCACTCGTGCAGCTGCACGACGCGAAGGCCTTCGAATTCTCGTTCTACGCCGACCACGCCTGGCTCGTGCTCGTCGCGACGCTCGCCGTGGCCGTCGTGGGCGTGTTCGCCCTGCGTGCGGCCGAGCACCGTGTCCGCGCGCTCTCGCGGCACGTCGCGGCCGGGTTCCGGGTGCTGCGCACGCCCACGACGTTCATCCGCGTCGTGGCGCTGCCCCAGAGCGCCGACTGGGTCCTGCGCGCCGCGACGGCGTACGCCATGCTCGCCGCCTTCCACGTCCACGCCTCGGTGCACACGGCACTCCTCGTCCTCGTGGTCGACTCCGTCGCGACCGCGATCCCGTTCACCCCCGGCGGAGGCGGCGCGCAGCAAGCGCTGCTCGCCTTCGCACTCGGCGGAAGCGCGAGCCAGGGTCAGATCCTCGCGTTCTCCGTCGGTCAGCAGGCCGCGATCACCGTGGCGAACATCGTCCTCGGCATCCTGGCGCTCTTGAAGATCTTCGGCCACATGCGGACACGCCGCCTGGGACCGATAGGGCCGGAAGCTGTCTGAGGGACCGTCCCGGTAGGCCGTGGTGCCGGACGGCGCCTGCGCGAGTCGGGCATCGACGCGCTTGACACGATCGCCTCGGGCGGAGACGATCCTCCGCTGAGTCTGGACGTCGGCACCCGACGCCGGGCCGGACACACGGAGGATCACGTGAGCGAGATTGCCGACCTGGCGCCAGCGCCGCCCGCCATGCCGCGAGGAGCACCACCGCGGCCTGCGTTCTCGATCGTCCCGGTGCAGGCGATTCCAATCGTCGCCGTCGTGCTCGCCGGGCTGGTCGTGTCGATCGCCGGCAACTGGCTGTGGGCGCTCGACTTCTACCACGTCGTCGGCGGCGGGCTCTGGACCGGCGTCGACCTCTTCGTCGGCTTCGTCGTCGGGCCGATCATCGGCCGTATGTCGATCCCCGCGCGTGTCGAGTTCTCCGTTCGGTTCATGCCCAAGATGCTGCTGCTGATGCCAACGCTCGTGACGATGACGCTCGCTTCGGGCTGGCAACTCGCGCGCCACCTGGGGAACCTCGAGGCGGGCTATCCCCACCACGCCTGGCTGGTCGCGTCGTACATCGTCGTCGGCGTCATGGCGCTCGTCGCGATCGCGATCCTGGAACCCGCGAACCTGGCGGTGCTGTTCGAGCTCAAGAAGCCGCAGCCAGACGGCGAGCTGATCGCCCGTCTGATGCGGCGCTTCATCTACACGGCCGGCATCACCGGCGTCGCTCAGATCGCGACCCTGGTGATCATGACGCGGGTGGCGGTCGCGTGAGCCACGCCGCCGCAGCTCCGCACCCCGCGCAGCGCCCGCTTCCGCCCGTCTCGCAGCTCTGCGTCGGCTCGCTCGCCTGCGCAGTGGTCGGCACCATCCTCGTCGCCGCTCGCATGCCACGCGACGTCTCGCTGTTGCCGAGCGTCCTGCTGCTCGCGCTCGGTGCCGCCCTGCTCGTCACCGCCGTCGTGCTCCTCGCGCGCGTCTCGCCATTTGCGTGGGACGTCTTCCGCCGAGTCGCCGCCTGGTCGCTCGTGGGCTACCTCGTGATCGCCGGAATGGTCGAGTACGCGTTCATCTACGACTCCACGCCCGGCCGCGTGCTCGCCGTGCTCTCGGGCACGCTCGCGCTGTTCGCAGTCGACGTCCCGCTGCTGCTCGCCTTCAGCGTGGCCCGCTACCAGGACGCGGCCCGCGACTGAGAAGCGCGCGCCTGGGCGAGTACGCGGGCGGCGAAGCCGTGCGCGATCGAGTCTGCGACGGTCGCCGCAGTGGCGCCTGCCTCGCGACCCATGTCCGCCAGCGCGTCCGGATCGACGCCGTTCGAGGTGAAGAACTCGATCGTGCCGGGGCCGACGAGACTGCGCTCGCCGCGAATGCCGCGGGCGAGCTCCTCGATCCATTCCAGCTCGGGCTCGGGATGGCACTGGAACGCCCAGGCCTCTCCGAGCCGGCACGCCTGAATGCAGACGTCGTTCTCGAGCAGGACGACGGCGTCCGGCGGCGGGTTGAACGCGTAGGCATGCGCGTGAAAGATGGAGAAGCGATCCGGCGCCGCAGTCAGCAGCGGATCGCCCGCAGCCTGCGGCGTCTTGGTCACAGCGCGGAATCCGAGCTCCGCCCGGCTGCGGTACGTCGTTCCGCCGAGGGCCTCGGCCAGCAACTGCCCGCCGAGACAGAGACCGAGCACGGGCGCGCCGCGTTCGAGCGCCGATTCGATTGCGGCGCGGACACGCCGGAGGGCCGGCGTGTCGTCGTCCGGGTTCGCCAGACCGGGCAGGGTGATGAGACCGTCGTAGGCCGCAAGGCCCGGCAGATGCCCGGCCGACATCCTGGTGTCGAGCTCGACACCCGCCTCGACAAGGCCATGGGCGATCCGGCCCAGAGGCTTGTCGGCGTCGTTCTGCACCACCAGCACGCGAGGGGTCATGAGCGTGAGTCTTACATCGCCGCGGAACGCGTCTGGACGGGTCATGTGCCCTCCGCACCGCAATCATCAGCCACGGGAATATCCCGCGAAGCTGCGGCGCACCGGGGGACAACGCGGAAATCGCCTCCTGGCCCGCCTCCCGCATCGGGCGATCACTGAGCCCTGAACGGGGCGACGAGTTGCCGCGCGGCCGAGGTAGTCGGATTCCGTGTGATTTCGGGCGTCGATCGCCTGATCCAGCACGACCGGTACGATGCGTGCGTGAACGACATGGCGGCCGTCTCGGAAGGCCATGTCCGCGCTCGCAGCCTCTGGCTCGACGGCGTTCCGGGATCGCTCGACCCGCGCGCTGCGCTCGACGGCGACGTCGCGTGCGACGTGGCGATCGTCGGCGCCGGACTGTGCGGTCTCTGGACCGCGTACAGCCTCGCCGTGGCCGAGCCGAGCCTGCGCATCGTCCTCGTCGAGCGCGAGGTGGCCGGATTCGGGCCCGCGGGGCGCAACGCCGGTTTCGTCTCGGCGGGGATCGCCGGTGAGGCGCGCGTCTACGCCCGCCGGCATGGCATGGACGCCGTCGTGCGCGCCGAGCGGGCGATCATCGACACGATCGACCACGTCGGCGCCGTCGTGGAGCGCGAGGGCATCGACTGCGGGTGGGTCAAGGGCGGGTCGCTGCGGATCGCGACCTCGGCCCCGCAGCTTGCGCGCACCCGGCGGCTGCTCGAGGCGAAGCGCGCGAAGGGCTGGACGAACGACGACATGCATGCCGTGTCGGCCGGCGAGATCCGCTCCCGCGTCCGCGTCGAGGGCGCGCGGGGCGGCACCTACACGCCGCACTGCGCCCGCGTCGACCCGGCCCGCCTCGCGCGGGGGCTGGCCGACGCCTGCGAGCGCCACGGCGTCACCATCTACGAGGCGACGACGGCGGAGGCGATCGAGCCGGGCCGCGTGCGCTGCGCCGGCGGGACCGTGCGGGCCGGCGTCGTGGTGCGCGCGACCGAGTCGTACACGATCACCTTGCCCGGCGAGCGGCGCCGGTACCTCCCCGTGTACTCGCACATGATCGCGACCGAGCCGCTCCCCGACGATGTCTGGGCGAAGCTCGGCTGGGACGGCCGCGAGACGCTCGCCGACCAGCACCATCTGTTCGTGTACGGCCAGCGCACGCAGGACGGGCGCATCGCGCTCGGCGGTGCTGCGGCGCCCTACCGCTTCGCGAGCGCGATCCGGGAGGCCGACGAGACGCGGCCACGGGTGCGCGCGCGGCTCGAGGCTGCACTTCGCGCGCTCTTCCCTCCCGCCGCCGGCGCACGGATCACCCACTCCTGGGGAGGCCCGTTCGCGGTGCCGCGCGACTGGAGCATGGCGATCCGGTTCGACCGTGCGACCGGCATGGCCGCGGCAGGCGGATTCTCCGGGCACGGTCAGACCGCCGCCTGCCTCGCCGGGCGCACGCTCGCCGACCTGATCCTGCACCACGACAGCGACCTCGTGACGCTCCCGTTCGTCGGTCACGAGTGCCGCGCGTGGGAGCCCGAGCCGGTGCGGATCGTGGCGGCGCGTGCGATCTCGGGCCTGCTCGGCGCCGCCGACCGGCTCGAGGACCGCTCCGATCGCGAGGCGCGCTTCGTCCGGCTCGTGGAGCGCTGGCTGCCGCCGCGCTGACCTACCGCTCGCGGCGGTCGGCGGTGATCTACGCTGACGCCCTCGAAACTCCCGGAGGGACCATGCCAGGCGAGACGTACGACTTCATCATCGTCGGGGGCGGCTCGGCTGGATGTGCCCTGGCCAACCGCCTGAGCGCCGACCCTTCCAACCGCGTGCTCGTCCTCGAGGCGGGGCGGATGGACTCGAAGTGGGACATCTTCATCCACATGCCGGCCGCGCTGACCTGGCCGATCGGCAGCCGCTTCTACGACTGGAAGTACGAGTCCGAGCCGGAGCCGCACATGAACGGCCGGCGCGTCTACCACGCACGCGGCAAGGTGCTCGGCGGCTCGAGCTCGATCAACGGCATGATCTTCCAGCGCGGCAATCCGCTCGACATCGAGCGCTGGGCGCACGACCCCGGCATGGACTCGTGGGGCTACGCGAACTGCCTGCCGTACTTCAAGAAGATGGAGACCTGCCTGGCCGGCGCCGACGAGTACCGCGGCGGCGACGGGCCACTGCAGCTCGAGCGCGGCCCGGCCACGAACCCGCTCTTCAAGGCCTTCTTCGAGGCCACCACGCAGGCCGGCTACACGCTCACGAGCGACGTCAACGGCTACCGCCAGGAGGGCTTCGCCGCCTTCGACCGCAACATCCGGCGCGGCCGGCGGCTGAGCGCGGCCCGCGCCTACCTGCACCCGGTGCTGGGCCGCCCGAACCTCGAGCTGCAGTGCCGCGCGCAGGTCACCCGCGTGCTCTTCGAGGGCACGCGCGCGGTCGGCGTCGAGTACCGCTCCGGCAAGGGCCCCCTGAAGCAGGCGCGCGGCGCCGAGGTCATCCTCTGCGGCGGCTCGATCAACACGCCGCAGATCCTCGAGCTCTCGGGCGTCGGCGACGCCAAGGCGCTCGGCGCGCTCGGCATCGACGTCGTGCACGACCTGCCCGGCGTCGGCGAGAACCTGCAGGACCACCTCGAGGTCTACGTCCAGTACTCGTGCCTGCAGCCGGTCTCGGTCGCGCCCGCGATGCGCTATCGGGCCCGCCCGAGCGTGTTCCTGAAGTGGCTGCTCCTGCGCAGCGGGCCGGGCGCCACGAACCACTTCGAGGGCGGTGGCTTCGCGCGCTCCAACGACGACGTGATCTACCCGAACCTGATGTTCCACTTCCTGCCGGTCGCCGTGCGCTACGACGGCTCGAGCCCTGCCGGCGGCCACGGCTACCAGGTGCACATCGGGCCGATGTACTCGGACGCGCGCGGCTCGGTGCACATCACGTCGCGCGACCCCTTCGCGAAGCCGGCGCTGCGCTTCAACTACCTCTCGACCGAGCAGGACAAGCGCGAGTGGGTCGAGGCGATCGGCGTGGCGCGCACGATCCTCACCCAGCCGGCGTTCGAGCCCTACAACGGCGGCGAGCTCTCCCCCGGGCCGAGCGTCTCGACGCCGGAGGAGATCCTCGACTGGGTGCGGAAGGACGCCGAGACCGCGCTGCACCCGTCGTGCACCTGCAAGATGGGCACAGGCGAGGACGCGGTCGTCGATCCGGAGAGCATGCGCGTGCACGGGCTCGACGGCCTGCGCGTCGTGGACGCCTCCGTGTTCCCGTACGTGACCAACGGCAACATCTACGCGCCCGTGATGATGGTCGCCGAGAAGTCCGCCGACCTCATCCTCGGCAACACGCCGCTCGCGCCGCTGAACGTCGAGTTCTTCCGCCGCGACAAGGCCGCGCAGGAGCCGCAGACGACCGCAACGTAAGCCTGGCATCTGGCATGCGTGTGATATATCATCGCCGCCGTGCCGACCGTCCACCAGCCCGAGGCCGCGTCGGCGCGCTCGCTGACCGACCAGGCGTACTACCGCATCCGCGAGCTGATCGTGCGGCTCGAGCTGGCACCCGGCGCCTTCGTGAACGAGCGCGACCTGATGGAGCGCGTCGGGCTCGGCCGCACGCCCGTGCGCGAGGCACTGCGCACGCTCGCACGCGACAAGCTCGTCGAGGTCCTGCCGCGCCGGGGCGTCTTCATCGCCCCGATCAACGTGGGCGACCTCGCCGGGCTCTCCGAGGTGCGGCTCGCCCTGGAGCCGTACGCCGCGCGCCTCGCGGCCGAGCGCCGCACGCCGGCGGATCGCGACGCCGCCGTCGCGCTGCTCCAGGAGCTCGACGAGGCCGGCGACGACGAGCACCTGCTGATCGGGCTCGACCAGCGCATCCACCACCACATCTGGGCCTGCGCCCACAGCCCGTTCCTCGCGCGCACGCTCGAGGAGTACTACGTCCTGGCCCTGCGGATCTGGTTCCTCGCGCTCGACCGCGTTGCCGAGCTCGAGGATGCCGTGCACGAGCACCGCGAGTTGCTCGAGACGATCCGCGACGGCGACGCGGCGCGGGCCGAGGCCTCGATGCGCCGCCACGTGGCCGCCTTCGAGCAGGCCATCCGCACCGTTCTATGAAAGAGGAGCAATGAGCGAAACCGGCCTGCCCGCCCGCGCCCGCGCCGTCGTGATCGGCTGCGGCATCGTCGGCAACAGCCTCGCCCACCATCTCGCGCGGCTGGGCTGGACGGACATCGTGCTGCTCGACAAGGGCCCGCTGCCGAACCCCGGCGGCTCGACCGGCCACGCCTCGAACTTCATCTTCCCGGTCGACCACTCCAAGGAGATGACCGCGCTCACGACGGACAGC
Source organism: uncultured Gaiellales bacterium (assembly GCA_964651695.1). Taxonomy (GTDB): domain Bacteria; phylum Actinomycetota; class Thermoleophilia; order Gaiellales; family JALYLC01; genus JALYLC01. The sequence continues at coordinate 26,006 of CAZYYP010000018.1, forward strand.
TCGCGCCAGTACCGCGAGATGGACGTCTTCACCGAGTGCGGCGGCATCGAGATCGCCCGCACCGAGGAGCGGATGGAGGAGTTGCGGCGCCGCATGGCCTCGGCGAAGGCGTGGGGCATCGAGCCGGCCTCGCTCGTGACCCCGGCGGAGATCAAGCAGCTCGTGCCGTTCATCGACTCCTCGCTGCTGCTCGGCGGCTTCTACTGCCCGACCGTCGGCGTCGTCGACTCGCTGCGCGCCG
>CAZYYP010000019.1:0-26192 GCA_964651695.1 uncultured Gaiellales bacterium
AAGACGCTCGTGATCCACCCGGCCTCGACGACGCACCGCCGGCTCGACGAGGCCGCGCTCGCGGCGGGCGGTGTGACCGACGACCTGATCCGCGTCTCGGTCGGTCTCGAGGACATCGAGGACATCGTGTGGGACGTCGAGCGCGCGCTCGCGGCCTCGGCCGCGGCGTGAGCGGCCACCGCAACGCGCTCGCCGGCGAGACCAGCCCCTACCTGCTGCAGCACGCCGGCAATCCGGTCGACTGGCAGCCGTGGGGGGAGGAGGCGTTCGAGCTCGCACGCAGGCTCGACCGTCCCGTGCTGCTCTCGGTCGGTTACGCGGCCTGCCACTGGTGCCACGTCATGGAGCGCGAGTCGTTCGAGGACTCCTCGACGGCTCAGCTCATGAACGATCACTTCGTCCCGATCAAGGTCGACCGCGAGGAGCGCCCCGACGTCGACGGCCTCTACATGTCGGCGGTGGTGTCCCAGACAGGTCAGGGCGGTTGGCCCATGACCGTCTTCCTGCTGCCCGACGGGCGGCCCTTCTATGGCGGCACGTACTTCCCGCCCGAGGCGCGCGGTGGACTGCCGTCGTTCAAGCAGGTGCTCGACGGCATCGCGACCGCCTACCGGGAGCGGCGCGAGATCGTCGAGCAGCAGGCCTCCGAGATGGCCGCGAGCCTGCAGGAGGGCCGCCTGGGCCCCCCGCCCGCGGGATTCCGGCTCACGGAGGCGACGCTGCTCGACGCACTGCTGACGTTGCGCGGCCAGCACGACGAGCGCAACGGGGGCTTCGGGCGCGCGCCGAAGTTCCCGCCGCACGCCGTGCTGACCTTCCTGCTGCGCATGCACCGGCGCAGCGGCAGCGAGGAGGCGCTCGCGATGGCGCTCCGCACGCTCCGGCGGATGGCCGACGGCGGCATCCACGACCAGCTCGGCGGCGGCTTCCACCGCTATGCCGTGGATGCCGTGTGGCTCGTGCCCCACTTCGAGCAGATGCTCTACGACAATGCCCTGCTCGCACGCGCCTACCTGGCGGCCTGGCAGGTGACGGGTGACGAGCAGTGGCGCAGCACGGCCGAGGGCATCCTCGACTACCTGCTGCGCGAGCTCGCGCTCGCGCACGGCGGATTCGCCTCCGCTCAGGACGCCGACACCGACGGCGTCGAGGGCGCGACGTTCACGTGGACGCCCGCGCAGATGCGCGCCGTGCTCGCGCCCGAGGACGCGGAGCTCGCCGAGCGTGTCTGGGGCGTCACCGAGGCGGGCAACTTCGAGGGCGCGACCGTGCTCTCGCGCGTCGCCCCGCCGGAGGACGACGCGGAGCGCGCGCAGCTCGAGCGCATCCGCGTGCAGTTGCTCGGCGCGCGTGCGGAACGCCCCCAGCCGGCGCTCGACGACAAGGCGCTCGCGAGCTGGAACGGCATGGCGCTGGCCGCGCTTGCGGAGGGCGCGCGCCTCTGCCGGCGCGCCGACCTGCTGGCCGCGGCCGAGCGCTGTGCGGCGTTCCTGCTCGGCCCGCTCTCGCGCCCGGATGGCGGGCTGTGGCGCACGCATCGCGCCGGGCGAAGCCAGGTGCCGGCGTTCCTCGACGACTACGCCCAGGTCGCGGTCGGCCTGCACGAGCTGTACCTCGCGACGCGCGAGCACCGCTACCTGGCCGAGTCGCGCCGGCTCGCGCTGCTGGCCTGCGAGCGCTTCGGCGCACCCGACGGCTCGTTCTACGACACGGCGCACGACGCCGAGGAACTCGTCGCGCGGCCACGGGAGCTCGACGACAACCCGACGCCGTCGGGCAACTCGACGCTCGCGGGTCTGCTCGTGAAGCTGGCGCGCACCTACGCCGAGCCCGAGCTCGAGCGGCGCGCTCGAGCCGTGGTCGGGCAGGTGGGCACGATCCTGGCACGCGCCCCGCAGGGCTTCGGGCACCTGCTGGGCGTCTGCGACGCGCTGCTCGCCACACCGCGTGAGGCCGCCGTGGTCGGCGCGCCCGGCGATCCCGCGCTCGAAGCACTGACGGCAGCGCTGCTCGATCCGTTCGAGCCGGACCTGGCCGTCGCGTTCGGCGACGGAAGCGACGACGAGGGCATTCCGCTGCTCGCGGGACACGGATTGGTGCACGGCCGGGCGGCCGTGTACGTCTGCAGCGGCTTCGTCTGCGCAGCGCCTGCGACGGACGCTCACATGGTGCGCACAGCGGTCCTTAACGCGATTGCAACCTGAGACCAAGGGGTGCTCTACCTGATCGGGGTACAACCTGGTCATGGAGCCCGAACCCCCTGTCAACCAGCCGCGGCCGGTTTTCCACGACCCGCCGTTCGCATCGCCTTCCTCCTCCCCTCCCTCCCCTCCCCCCCGCAGTACCGACCGACGGCCGCGCATGGGCGCGATCGCTGCACTCGCAGCGGTCGCCGCCCTGGCCGGCGGCGGGGTGGCGGCAGTCGCCGTTCACGGCCTCGACGACACGTCCAAGACGGTGACGACGACGGTCGCGGCTCCGGCCTCGGCGGGGAGCGACAGCGGGAGCTCCTCGGCCGCGAGTGACGCCAATGCCGCCTTCGCGCGCAGCGGCGGCAAGTCCGTCTCGTCGATCTACAAGCAGGACGCCCCGGGCGTCGTCACGATCACGTCGACGATCAAGTCGACGACGTCGGGCGACTTCTCGCCGTTCGGCCCCACGCAGTCGCAGAGCGAGACAGCCGAGGGCTCCGGCTTCGTGATCGACAAGCAGGGCCGCATCCTCACCAACGCGCACGTCGTCGCCGGTGCCTCCTCGGTCGTGGTGGCGTTCGAGGACGGCGTGACCGCGAAGGCGACGGTGCTGGGGCGGGACTCGCTCTACGACCTCGCCGTGATCAAGGTCGACGTGCCTTCGGGCGAGTTGCACCCGCTCCCGCTCGGATCGGTCAACAACGTGCAGGTCGGTGATCCGGTGGTCGCCATCGGCAACCCGTTCGGCTACGCGCAGACCGTGACGGCGGGCATCGTCTCGGCCAAGGGCCGCATCCTCCAGTCCCCCGCGGGCAACGGGCAGATCATCCCGGGCGCGATCCAGACCGATGCCGCGATCAACCACGGCAACTCGGGCGGCCCGCTGATCGACCGCCGCGGCAAGGTCGTCGCCATCAACGCGCAGATCGCCGATCCGAACGTCACGGGCACGAACGCGAACGCGGGCGTCGGCTTCGCCATCCCGATCGACCTCGCCAAGCGGGCGCTCACCGACCTCGAGCAGGGCAAGCCGGCCTCGCATCCCTACCTCGGGATCCGCGTCGACCAGCTCAATCCCACGCTGACCTCGTCCGACAGCAGCCTCCCGGCGCACGGCCTGCTGATCGCGGGCGTCGCCAAGAACTCGCCGGCCGAGGCCGCGGGCCTCATCGGAGGCTCGAAGCGGCTCGTCGTCGGCGGCCAGTCGTACTGCACCGGCGGTGACACCATCACCGCCATCGACGGACACTCCGTCAGCACCCTGGAAGACCTGCAGCAGCGCCTGTCGGCCTACGCGGCCGGCGAGAAGGTCAAGCTCGCCGTCACCGGCGGCGACGGCGCCAAGCGCACGGTCACGATCGCGGTGGGCTCGATGCCGGCCTCCCAGCAGCCACTCGCGACCGGCTGCTGATCTCCGCGAGTCACCCGTCAGGTACCGGGCGCGCCAGCCGCGCCCGGTACGCTGACGGCGTGACGACGATTGCCGAGGTGTTCGAGGTCGAGGGCGTCCACTGCCCGCGCTGCATCGCCAAGATCGCGGCAGCGCTGCAGGACGTCGACGGGCTCCAGGCGGCCGACGCCAACCTGATGGGCGAGATCAGCGTGCGGCTCGACACCCCCGACGCCCACGACCGCGTTCGGGCGGCACTCGAGGGCGCGGGCTTTCCCGTCGCGTCCGTGCGCCCGGTGTAGCCGCCGTCAGGCCGCGTACGGGGGATCGGCGAGCACGACCGACGTCTCGATCTGGCGCTCGGGGATCGACCAGTAGGTCGCGAGGAGCTCGGTCGTGCGCTCGGGCGAGACCTGCTCGAAGCCGTGGCGCGCATAGAAGCGGATCGCCCAGTCGGCGGCCGCCCACGTGCCGACGAGGATGCGCCGGTCCGAGAGCCCGCGCAGGTGGACGAGCAGGTCGCCGCCGACCCCGCGGCCCTGGCTGCCGGGCTGCACGTAGGCGTGGCGGATCAGGTCCACGTCGCCGACCGGCTGGATTCCCATCACGCCGACCAGTTCGCCGTCGCTCTCGTAGCCCCAGAATGCGACGCCGGCGGCGATCTCGCCGTCGAGCTCGCTCGCGGCCATGTACGGCTCGTGCCAGCGATCGGCCGGGATCACGTCGCGATAGGCCTCGGCGGCGGTGTTCACGATCGCCAGGATGGCTTCGCGTTCGTCCTCGCGGCATGCGCGAATGCTGTCCATAGCGCCCAGGGTAGTGCTAGGGGAGGTCGAGGCTGACCGTTCGATGGTCGATGCCCGCGCCGGAGCTCACGCGCACCTCGATGCGGGCCTTGCTGTCGGCTGGGACCGTGCTCGGCACCGTGAGCTGGAAGAGCTTGCGGCCGATGACCCAGCGGCTGACGCGCAGCGTGCGCAGCCGCCGTCCGTTGACGCTGACCCTGACCGTGACCTGCGTCTCGAGGCTCCTGGGGGTCCAGACCGTGTCCACGAAGATGCGGTGCGAGCTGCCGATCCAGTCGGCGCGCACCTTCGTCAGCGTCATGGGGGTCCTCGCGCCCGCCGCCGCCGGCAGCGTCCCGCAGGCACAGGCGATCGCGAGGAGCCCGGGCCACGTGATCAGCATGCGACGCATATGCTCTCAACCTACCTTGCGCGCGCGCTTCCGATCACCCATTCGATCCACATGAGCGAGATCGTCCAGAGCGAGCGTCACGGGGCGGTGACGCTGCTGCGACTGAATCGGCCCGAGGCGCTCAACGCGCTCTCGGACGAGGTGCTCGCCGCGCTCTGCGCGGCGCTCGACGCCGTCGACCGCGCCGACGACGTGCGCTGCGTCGTGCTGTGCGGCGCGGGGCGCTCCTTCGCGGCGGGTGCCGACGTCGCCGGGCTGCGCGAGCTGGCGCCGGACGAGGTGCTCGGCGGCGAGCGCGGTGTGCGCTGGCAGCGACTCCGCGCGCTGAAGGTGCCCGTGATCGCCGCCGTCCACGGCTGGTGTCTCGGCGGCGGCTTCGAGCTCGCCCTGACGTGCGACGTCGTCCTGGCGGCCCGGGACGCCCGCTTCGGGCTGCCCGAGACGGGCCTCGGTCTGATTCCCGGTGCCGGCGGGACGCAACGGCTGCCGCGCGTCGCAGGTCGCTCGCTCGCGCTCGAGATGATCCTCGGAGGGCGCACGCTCTCGGCCCGGGAGGCGCTCCTGGCCGGCATCTGCTCGCGCGTGGTGGAACCCGAGGCGCTCGAGCGCGAGGCGCTCGCGCTGGCCGCCCGCATCGCCGCCCGCCCCGCGCTCGCCGTGCATCTGGCGCGCGAGGCGGTACGGCATGCCTTCGAGACGCCACTCGAGGCCGGCTTGCGCGAGGAGCGCCGCCTCTTCGCCGAGGCCTTCGCGAGTGACGACGCCCGTGAGGGCATGGACGCCTTCGTGGAGCGCCGCAAGGCCGCGTGGAGCCAGTCGGCGTGACAGCTGCCGCGACGCACCGCGTCGAGCACGAGGGTGCCGTGGCGACGGTGACGCTCGATCGTCCCGACGCGCTCAACGCGCAGACGCGCGCGTCGCGCCGCGCGCTGGCACGCGACCTGCGGGCGCTCTCGGCCGATCCCGCCGTGCGTTGCGTCGTGCTCACGGGTGCCGGGCGCGCGTTCTGCGCCGGGCAGGACCTGCGCGAGGAGGATGCGCTCGCGAACGTCGACGAGACGATCCGCGAGACCTACATGCCGGTCATCGAGGCGCTCGTCGGCATGCCCAAGCCCGTGATCGCCGCGATCAACGGCGCCGCCGCCGGCGCGGGCCTCTCGATCGCGCTGGCCTGCGATCTGCGCTACCTGGCCGAGGACGCGGTGCTGATGATGGCGTTCTCGAACATCGGGCTCGTGCCGGACTCCGGTGGCTCGTGGTTCCTGCCGCGCATCGTCGGCTACGCGCGGGCCTTCGAGCTCGCCGCGACCGGCCGCCGCGTGCACTCGGACGAGGCGCTGGCGCTCGGCCTCGTGCAACGCGTGCTCGCGCAGGACGATCTGCTCCCGGCCGTCCACGAGCTCGCCGCCGTGCTTGCCGCACGCCCCACGCTCGCACTCGCGTGGACGAAGCGACTGCTCCGCGCCGCCGAGGAGTGCCCGCTCGGCGAGGTCATGGAGCTCGAGGCCCAGCTGCAGGTCGCGGCCGTCGCCACGCACGATCACGCCGAGGGCGTGGCCGCGTTCGTCGCGAAGCGCGCTGCGCGCTTCGAAGGACGCTGACGCGTTCCGTGTCGCGCCCGCGCCTGCGCCTGATCGTCAACCCCGTCGCCTCGGGTGTGAGAGATCGCACGGTGCGCACGGCCATGGCCGCGCTGGAGGCGCGCCTCGAGGTCGAGCTGGTCGAGACGGAGCGCCGCGGCCACGCGACCGAGCTCGCCGCGGAGGCGGTCGCCGCCGGCTTCGACGGCATCGTCGCGATGGGCGGCGACGGCACCGCCAACGAGGTGCTCAACGGCATCGGCGACGCCCTCCCGGTCGGCATCCTGCCGGCCGGCGGCACGAGCGTGCTCGCGCGCGCCCTCGGCATGCCGCGCACCATCGGGCCCGCGGCGACGCGCATCGCCGATGCGCTCGTCGAGGGGCGCGAGCGATGCATCAACCTCGGCCTCGTCAACGGCCGGCGCTTCTCGTTCGCCTCGGGGCTCGGCGCCGATGCGCAGGCGGTGCGGCTGGTGGACGGCGCGGGCCGTCCCCGCGGCCGCCGTCCGGGCGATGCGTACTTCGCCGCGCAGATCATGCGCACCCTCCTGCGGGGCGACTTCCGCGAGCCGGCGCTCGAGGTGCTCATGCAGGGCGAGGTGGTGGCGCGCGGGGGCAGCATCTTCGTCGCCAACGTGCACCCGTGGAGCTACCTCGGGCCCTTCGCGCTCAAGCTGGCGCCGCTCGCGACCTTCGAGGGTGGGCTCGACGTCGTGATTCCGAGCGACATGCGGCGGCGCCATCTGCCGCGCTACGCGACCCAGTTGCTCGTCACCGGGAGCCAGGCCTACCGCCCCGATCGACTGCTCGCGTACCTCCACGACGTCGACGACGTGCAGGTCGTCTGCAGCCGGCCGCTCCCGCTGCACGTCGACGGCGACGATCTCGGCGACGTCGAGGAGGCGCGCTTCGGCGTCGTCCGCGACGCCGCGCGCATCCTCGCATGAGGCCCCCACTGCTGTTCGACCTCGACGGCACGCTCGTCGACTCGCGCGCGGTGGTCGAGCGGCACTGGGCCGCGCTGTGCGAGCGCCTGGGGCTCGACTTCCCGGAGGTGCTCGCGATCATGCACGGCGTCCGCAGCTCCGACGTCATCCGCGCCGTCGCCCCCGGCGTCGACGCCCAGGCCGAGGCGGCGGTGCTCGACGCGGCCGAGGAGGCCGACACCGACGGTCTCGTCGCGGTCGCCGGCGCCGCCGAGGTGCTGGCGGCGCTGCCGGAGGGCGCCTGGGGGGTCGTCACCTCCGGTCACCGCACCCTTGCGGAGCGGCGCCTGACCGCCGTCGGCCTGCCGCTGCCGGCGGTGATGGTGTGCGGCGACGAGGTCGCGCGTGGCAAGCCCGACCCCGAGGGCTTCCTCACGGGCGCGCGCCTGCTCGGCGTGCCGCCGCAGTCGTGCGTCGCCTTCGAGGATGCGCCCGCGGGCATGCTCGCGGCGCGGGCGGCCGGGATGGCCGTGGTCGGGATCACGACGACGCATCGGGCAGACGCACTCGACGGTGCAAGCACCGTGATCGCCGATCTGACGGAGTTCGACGCAGCCCTCGCGGCCATCGCGCGCACCGGGCCCTCCTTCCCCGCGCCCCGGTAGACTTCGCCCCCGCATGGACCTTGCCATCGAGATCGGGCAGGGGCTGGGCTTCGGCGTCGCATGCGGACTTTCGACGATCGCGTTGCTCGTGCCGCTGTTCTGGCCCGGTATCGACGCGCGCGCTCTCGGTGCCCTCGGGGCCCCCGGCGCGGTCGTCGCTGCGGCCGACTTCTGGCTGCCGCAGATCGTGCGCATCGCCCTCCGCGTCGCCGCGGGCGCCGCGGCCGGTGAGTTCTGGCTGCACGACCACCTCGAGTGGGCCGGGCTCGCGATCGGCGGCGCAGCCGCCGCCGTCATGGCGGTCGCGGCCGTTCCCCTGTCCGAGAGCGCCGCGCGCGCCGGCTCGCGTGCCGCGACCGCGTTGATCGCAGCGGTCGCAGCGCTGATCGTGGCCGCCGCCGCGCTCGTCCCGTTCGTCGGGTACCCGCTGGCGGTCGTGGCGGTGTTCCTCGCGCTGCGCACGCGGCGGCGGGGCGGAGAGCGGTATCAGGGTCTGCGGATCCTGCGCTGATGGCAGTCGATCGCGAGACGCCTCCCCGCTTCGGCGCGGGACTGCTGGCGCACACCACCTTCCGCCAGCTCGTGAAGTTCGGGCTCGTCGGCGCGACCGGCTTCGCCATCAACGTGGGCGTCTTCGCGTTCTGCCTGCGCGCGCTCGAGATCCACTATCGCCTGGCGTACGTCGTCGCGTTCGCGGTCGCGGTCACGAACAACTTCGTCTGGAACCGCATCTGGACGTTCCGCCACCAGCGCGACGGCAGTCACATGGCCCTGCAGGGCGCGCGCTTCTTCGCCGTCAGCCTCGCCGCGGCCACGGCCGGATTCGTCTTCCTCGAGATCTTCGTGCGCGCCGGGCTGCCGAAGATCCCGGGCGAGATGCTCGCTGTCGCCCTGGTCGTGCCGATCTCCTTCCTGGGCAACAAGCACTGGTCCTTCCGCTAGTGCGATGAGGGCTGCCGCCCTTCTGGCCGCGCTGCTCGTGCTCGTTGCACTGCCGGTGGCGGCGCAGGCGGGCATCTCGCCGCGCGAGGCGGTCGCGATCGCCAGGCAGCAGCCCGAGGCCCACAAGCTGTTGCTCTCGCAGCCCGGCGCGCGCTTCACGGTGCGGCGCGCCGGGCGCAACTGGCTCGTGCTCGCCCACCAGACGTTCCCGACCACGCCGCTCGCGAGCTGGCTCATCGACCGCGCGAGCGGGCGCGTGCGCGGCCATTCGCCGATCGACGCGATCCGGAGCCTCGACGACGTCGCGGCCATCCGCATCGCCCTGCACGACCCGAAGGCCGCCGACTGGATCAAGCGCTACAAGGCGCACACCCAGTACGCGACCTACGACTCGACGTTCCACCTCTGGACCGTCCACGTCAACGCCGGCTCGCCCTACGGCGAGGTGGCGCAGATCATCGTGGACGACAGGACCGGCAAGGTGACGCACGCCTGGACGGGCCCGCAGGTCAGCTGGGGCATGGCGCGCGGCTACAAGGGCTGGTTCGGGCGCAAGCTCAACGACACGCGCCTGTGGCTCGCGTTCTGCGCCGTCTTCCTGCTCGCGCTCGTCGACTGGCGCCGCATCCTCACGCTGCGCACGCTCGATCTGGTCGCCCTGCTCGCGTTCTCCGTCTCGCTCTGGTACTTCGAGCGCGGCCTCGTGTTCTGGGCCGTGCCCCTGCAGTACCCGCCGATGGTCTACCTGATCGCGCGCCTCACCTGGATCGGGCTGCGAGCCGGGCCGCAGCCCACCCGTACGGGCCGCCTGCCGCCGTGGGCGCTGGCCGCGCTGATGGTGTTCCTGATCGGCTTCCGGCTCGGCCTGAACGCCTTCGATGCGACCGTGATCGACGTCGGCTACGCCGGCACCGTCGGCGCCGACCGCATCCTGCGCGGGCAGTCGCCGTACGGCACGTTCCCGGACTCGAGCGGTGCGCCCTGCGGCGTGCTGCAGTCCGACGGCACCTCGAGCGCCTACCGGCAGGCCAAGGAGGACGACCGCTGCGAGTCGCCGGTCGCGAACGGCGACACCTACGGGCCTGCCAACTATGCCGCCTACGTGCCGGCGGTCGCGGTGACCGGCTGGACGGGGCGCTGGGACGGCCTCCCGGCCTCGCACGGCACGTCGTCGATCTTCGACCTCGCCTGCGTCGCGGGCATGGCGGCCGTGGGCTGGCGCTTCGGCCGCCTGCGCCTCGCGCTCGTGTGCGGCCTGGCGTGGGTCGCGTATCCGTTCACGGGCTACGCGCTCCAGGCGAACACGAACGACATGATCGTCGCGGCCTTCGCGATCTGGGGGTTCGTGTTCCTCACCTCACCCGTGCGGCGCGGGACACTGCTCGCGCTCGCCGCCTGGACGAAGTTCGCGCCGCTCGTCCTGTGGCCGCTGTGGAGCCGCTATCCACGCGGCCCAGCCGCTCCGCGGCGTTCGTTGCTGCGCGGTCTCGGCGGCCTCGCCCTCGGCACCGCACTCGCGGGCCTCCTGCTGATCCCCGGCGGCATCGACGGGCTCGGCACGTTCTGGGACCGCACGTTCGGATTCCAGCTCGGCCGCTCATCGCCGTTCTCGATCTGGGCGTGGGGGATCTATCCCGGCTTTCCCGACCTCGGCAGCGAGCAGACCGTGCTCGAGGCGCTGCTCGCGACGTGCGCGTTCGCGCTCGCCTTCCGCCCGCGTCAGCTCGACGCCGTGCAACTCGCCGCGCTCTCGGGCGCGCTCGTGCTCGGCTTCGAGCTGGTGCTCACGCACTGGTCGTACCTCTACCTGCCATGGGCGTTCCCGTTCGCGCTGCTTGCGCTCGTGCTCCCGTCGGAGCGGCGCGGAGCCACGACGTATACCCTAGGGGGGTAATGTACGATCGGGGTGTCGCATGAGCGCACCCGCACCCGCCCACGCCCCGCAGCGTCTCGACCTCCCGATCGACGGGATGACATGCGCTGCGTGCGCCGGTCGCGTCGAGCGCAGCCTCAACCGGCTCGACGGCGTCGAGGCGACCGTCAACTACGCCACGGAGCGCGCGAGCGTGACGTTCGACGCCACGCGCGTCGAGCCCGCCGAGCTCGTCGCGGCGGTCGAGGCGGCGGGATACGCGGCACGCCTGCCCTCCGCACCCGCGCCGGATGGCGAGGCGGGTCGCGCGCTGCGCCGCCGGCTCGCATTCGGTGCGGTCGCGTCGCTCCCGGTGCTCCTCCTCGCGATGATCCCCGCGCTCCAGTTCGACGGCTGGCAGTGGCTCTCGCTCGTCCTCGCCACGCCGGTCGTGTTCTGGGCGGGCTGGCCGTTCCACCATGGCGCCTGGCTGAGCCTCCGTCACCACACCGCGACCATGGACACCCTCGTCTCGGTCGGGACGCTGGCCGCGTGGGGCTGGTCGGTGGTCGCGCTCTGCTTCCTCGGGGCAGGTGAGCTCGGGATGCGCATGGCCTTCGATCCGATCGCCTCGCGGGACGCCGCGAGCGACGCGATCTATCTCGAGGTCGCCTCCGTCGTGACGGTGCTCATCCTCGCGGGCCGCTTCTTCGAGGCGCGCGCAAAGCGCCGCTCGGGAGCCGCCATCAAGGCCCTGCTGCAACTCGGAGCCAGGGATGCGGACGTGCTCGACGAGAGCGGCCGCGAGCGGCGCGTCGCGATCGCCGCGCTGCGGGTGGGCGACCGCTTCGTCGTGCGCCCGGGCGAGAAGATCGCCACCGACGGCATCGTCGTGGAGGGCTCCTCGGCCGTCGACCAGGCATTCCTGACCGGCGAGTCGATCCCGGTCGAGAAGCACCCGGGCGACGAGGTCGCAGGCGCCACCGTGAACGCCGGCGGCAGGCTCGTCGTGCGCGCCACGAGGATCGGCGCGGACACCGCCCTCGCCCAGATCGGCAGGCTCGTGACCGAGGCGCAGACGGGCAAGGCCCCCGTCCAGCGGCTCGCCGATCGCGTCTCGGCGGTCTTCGTGCCCATCGTCATCGCGCTCTCGCTTGCCACGCTCGCGTTCTGGCTCCTCGACGGCGCGAGCCCCGCGTTCGCGTTCACCGCGGCGGTCGCGGTGCTGATCATCGCCTGCCCCTGCGCGCTCGGCCTCGCGACGCCGACGGCGCTGCTCGTCGGCACCGGGCGCGGCGCGCAGCTCGGCATCCTGATCAGGGGACCGGAGGTGCTCGAATCGACCCGCCGCGTCGACACCATCGTGCTCGACAAGACGGGGACGGTCACCACGGGCCGCATGCAGGTGCGCGACGTCATCGTCGCCGGCGGCGTCGAGCGCGCAGAGCTGCTGCGGCTCGCAGGCGCGCTCGAGCACGCCTCGGAGCACCCCATCGGGCGCGCGATCGCAGATGCCGCGCGCAGCGAGTGCGGCGAGCTCGCCGCGGTCGGGTCGTTCCGCAACCGCGAGGGCCTCGGCGTCGAGGGAATCGTGGACGGGCGCGCCGTCGCCGCAGGTCGCCCGAGTCTCTTCCGCGGCGGCGTGCCCGCCGGGCTCGAGGCGGCGGCCGCGGCCGCTCGCAGCGGGGGACAGACCGTCGTGATCGTCGGCTGGGACGGCGCCGTGCGCGGCGCCGTGGCGGTTGCCGACAGCCCGAGGCCATCGAGCGCGGCCGCCATCGCGGAACTCGTGGGGCTCGGCCTGCGGCCCGTGCTGCTGACCGGCGACAACGCCGCGACCGCGGCCGCGGTCGCCGCCGAGGTGGGCATCGCAGAGGTGATCGCCGACGTGCTCCCGGCCGGCAAGGTCGACGTCATCCGCCGCCTGCAGGGTGAGGGCCGCGTCGTGGCCATGATCGGAGACGGGGTCAACGACGCGCCGGCGCTCGCGCAGGCCGACCTCGGCCTGGCCATCGGCAGCGGTACGGACGTCGCCATCGAGGCCTCCGACATCACCCTGGTCTCGGGCGATCTGCGTGCGAGCGCAGATGCGATCCGGCTCTCGCGCCGCACGCTCGCGACGATCAAGGGCAACCTCTTCTGGGCCTTCGGCTACAACGTCGCCGCCCTGCCGCTGGCCGCCGTCGGCTACCTCAACCCGCTCATCGCCGGCGCCGCGATGGCCGCCTCCAGCCTGTTCGTCGTCGCCAACTCCCTGCGGCTCCGCCGCTTCCAGCCACACCGCGAGGCGCCATGACCACCAAGCACGTCAACCCCGGCTACATCGCCGACAAGGACGCGCTCTCGGCGCGTCTCAAGCGCATCGAGGGCCAGGTGCGCGGCATCGAGCGCATGGTCGAGGACGAGCGCTACTGCATCGACATCCTCACGCAGATCAGCGCCATCCAGGCCGCGCTCGACAAGGTCGGCCTGCAGTTGCTCGAGCAGCATGCGGCCCACTGCGTGATCGGGCCCGAGGATCCGGCTGTCCGCGCCGAGAAGACCGGCGAGATGATGGCGGCGGTCGCGCGGCTCATGGGCCGCAAGTAGCCGGGTCAACCGCCGCGTGAGCGCTGTCAGCGCGGCAGGACGAACCCCGCGAGCGTGGCGTTGCCGACCACGTCGACGGCCCGCACGCGGAGGATCCCCCGCGCGCCGGGCCTCGCGTGCAGCGTCACGCGGGACCGCGCCGCCGGGGCGAGCACGTGCCACCGCCCGGCCCGCCCGCCGAGCTCGAGGCGGTAGCGCAGCAGCACCAGGCCCGATCCGCGCTCGTGCACGTGCACCACTGCCTCGACGACATCGCCGTGACGCCCGCCCGAGACGCGGATGGTGGGCGCGGAGCGGTCGGTTGGCAGCACGACCTGCCGCACGGGGCCCCAGTTGCCCGCCGCGTCGCGCGCGCGCACGAAGAGATTGTGTCGCCCGTCGTAGAGGCGCCGGACGTCCCGCGGGGCGATCCGGCCCGCGAGCGCCGCGGAGGTGGCATCGCGCGGCGTGACCGTGAGCGCAAATGGCGCAGACGGCACGCCGAGCAGCGAGACGAAGGCCGAGGCGGTGACCCCCGCGCTCGTCCCGCCGCCGCGCTCCTGCGCGACGCCCGAGAGCGCGATTCCGAGCTGCGAGGAGTCCTGCGACCAGCGCGCGTTGACCGTCACGTGGGGGCCCGCGTGGTCGGCCCCGGCGAGCAGCGCCGCCGCCTGCGGGACGTCGAGCACCCCGGCACCCGTGTCCATGTCGGGTCCCGGCGTGCCGGCGTCGCGCGCGCCGCGCGTGAGCGCGTCGACGAGGGCATCCGGCGTCGCGCCGGGAACCATCGCCGCGAGCAGGGCGAGCGCGCCGGTGACCTCGGGTGCGGCGAACGACGTGCCGGAGACGCTCGCCGAGCCGTTCGGCGTCGCAATGGAGACCTGATCGCCGTAGGCCGCCAGCGTCGGGAATGTGCCACCCCCGCAGGGCGAGGGCCCGCGACCCGAGAATGGCGACACGACATCCGTGCTCGAGACGCTTCCCACTGCGACGGCGCCCGGCACGGTGGCCGGGCTGGCGCCGGTGCCGGCCGCGGGGCCGGAGTTGCCGGCCGCGAACACGGGCACGATGCCGGCGGCGCGCAGCGCCGCGATGTCACCGTCGAACTCGGTCTGGCACCGCCCCGGCGCGCCATCGTCCCAGGAGCCGTTGACGACATCCGGCGCATCGTCGGTGCGCGGGTTGCCGTCGGGATCGAGCACCCACTCGAAGACGCGGTGCACCGCGCTCGTCGTGCTCCTGCCCCCGTCGCTGAAGACGCGCGCTGCGATCACCCGCACATCCGGCGCCATCGCCACGACGATGTCGGCGACGTCGGTGCCGTGACCCCCCGAGTCCTCGTCGTAGGGCGTTGCGTGCTGGTCGTAGGGGTCGAACCAGGCTCCGGGCGTCGTGGCGAGCTGCGGAAACCCCGCCACGAGGCCCGTGTCGAGCACGGCGACGATGGCGCCGCGCCCCGTCTGCCCCTGCGCCCAGAGGGCGGGGGCACCCGTGGCGACGATGCTCGCGCTCGGGACGGCCGCCTCGGTGGCGAGTGCCGAGGGCTCGATGCGCAGCGTGCGATCGGGCTCGATGGCACGGACATCGCTGCGCCGCCGCAGCCGGGCGATCAGCGCCGGGCGGGCATGCAGCGCGATCGCATCGTCGATCCACAGCGGCTGCACGTCGCTCGCAGCGCCGCGCCGGACGGCGGCGCGCAGCATGCGCAGGAGCGCGGCCTGGTCGCGGCTCGCATGGCGGCGCAGGCCCGCCGCGACCTGTCCGGCGGCGAGGGGAACGAGGGCGACCGGCGATGGCCGCACCTGCACGATGATGGCCGCGGCGGGCCGCTGCGCGGCGACTGCCGGTGCGGCGAGCGCGAGTCCTGCGAGCAGTGCCACGGCCGCGCACGCGCCGCGCGCTCGGCTCACGCCTGCCGCCGGAACGTCTCGATCCGGGTCGCGCGCCCGTTCGCGGGGTCGCATTCGACGAGTGCGCCCTCGAGGCGGATGTCGCCGAGCGCCGGCTCCGAGCGGGCCGGGAGCTGCGTCAGGAAGCGGCGCAGCGCGATCTCCGTGCGCACGCCGATCACCGAGTCGTGCGGCCCCGTCATGCCGCAGTCGGAGAGATAGGCCGTGCCGTCCCAGAGCGCCGCGTCGTTGGTCTGGACGTGCGTGTGCGTTCCGAGCACCGCCGTCACGCGCCCCGCCAGGTGCCGCCCCATCGCGATCTTCTCGCTCGTCGCCTCGGCGTGCATGTCGACGAGGATCACGGGCGTCGTGGCCCTGGCCTCGGCGACGAGGCCGGCGGCGATCTCGAACGGGCTGCACGACGGCTCGGGATGCACGAACAGCCGCCCCATGAGGTTGATGACCCCAACCTGGGTGCCGTCGCGCGCCGTGATGACGGTCGAGCCCCGGCCCGGATTCGAGGCGAGGTAGTTGGCGGGGCGCACGATGCGCGTCTCACGGTCGAGATAGTCGCCGAAGCCGCGCTGATGCCACGTGTGGTTGCCGAGCGTGATGCAGTCGACGCCGCTCGCGAGGATCTTGTCGGCGAGCCGGTCGGTGATGCCGGCGCCGTCGGCGGCGTTCTCGCCGTTGGCGACGACGAGGTCGAGATCGAGCTCCTCGCGCAGGCGCGGGACGAGCGACTCGACGGCCTCACGGCCGGGACGGCCGAAGATGTCGGCGATGAAGAGCAGCCGCATGGGCGGCACCAAGCTTCTTAGGGCATCGCCGGAGCGGTGGCCGGTTCGACCCGGATGCTCGCGCCGTTGCCCGCGTCCGAGACGTAGTGGGCCAGCACCGGCTGGCTGGCGCTGGACACGTCGACCACGGCGCCGAGCTTCGTGCGGCCGCCGGTGACCTGCTGGCCGACGCGCAGGATCGGCTTGCCGAGCGGGCCGACGGACAGCGAGAGGGGCGCGATCTTGACGACGTACGACGGATCCGAGGAGGGGCTGATCGCGACCTCCTGACCGTAGTGCGTCGCGTCGCCGTTGAGGATGTAGGGCGTGATCGAGACGACCTGGCCGTCCGCCGGCGAGTAGACGGCGGTCCCGGCGGGCGCGCCGACGTCGACGCCCTGGGTCGATCCCGAATCGACGTTGTAGCCCAGCCCGCCGCCGTCGTCGCCGAAGACGCCGTTCCACATGCGCGTGATCAGACCGGCGTTGCTCTGGTGGCCGACGGGCGAGAGCGAGACCGCATCGGACCCCTGGTAGCGGTGGAAGACGATCCCCGTGATCACGTGCTGATCGATCGGCACCATGAGCTGCAGCGACCCGCGCGTCGCGAGCGTCTGCGGCGCCGGCGCACCCGCGAGGACCGCCTGGTCGGAGAGCGGCCGCGACTCGGCAGGAGCCGTCGTTCCGCTGGCGAACGTCGTCGAGAGACCGATGGCTGCCGCTGCAAGCAGCGCCAGCACCAGTCCGAGCCGCCGACGCCGGATGCGGGCGCGCTGTGCTCGGCGGGATGCGGGCCCGCGCGCGGGCAGGCGTCGGCCTTGGGCAGTCGCGGCCATCGATCCAGACGGTACAGCATGTGCCTCGGGGTGTCGAGGCAACTCGAGGAGATCACACTGACCGAACAGCAAGAGCCAGCGGCACCTCCCGCGCCCTCCCCGCCTCCCGCGGGGAGCCCGGTGCTGCTCGTCCCGCGCTGGATCCAGCTCGTCTCGCTCCCCGTGATCCTGCTCTTCGGATGGATCTTCGCGAGCGCCGTTCGCCATGCGCTCTTCGTGTTCGTGATCTCGGGGATCATCGCGATGCTGCTCAATCCGCTCGTGTCGGCGCTGACCTCGGTGCGCCTCCCGCGCGCGCTCGCCGTGCTCGTGGTGTACCTCTCGCTGGCGGCCGTCATCGTCGGCGCCGTGGGCCTCGCGGGCGTCGCAGCCGTCAACCAGGTCACCTCGGCGAGCGACACGATCTCGAAGGAGTTCAACAAGCAGCCGGGTCAGAAGGAGTCCTCGGCCTTGCGCCGTGTCGACCGCTTCCAGACCTGGCTCGACCATCGCGGCCTCGGGCGCATCCACGTCAAGGACATCGGCAACCGGCTCGTCCAGAACATCCAGAAGAAGGGCGTCAGCGCCTACGCCAAGAGCGCCGTGGACATCGGGCAGAGGATCGCGAGCCAGGTCGTGCAGGGCCTGATCGAGCTGTTGCTCGTGATCGTGATCTCGATCTACCTGTTACTCGACGCACCGCGGATATCACGCGGCCTGGACCGCGTGTTCCCGCCTGGCCCGGACGGCATCCACCTCGGGCCGCAGGTGCAGCGCGGCCTGATCCGCTACATCCGCGGCCAGGCGACCGTCTCGCTCCTGATCGGCACGAGCTCGGGCATCGGGGTCGAGATCCTCTCACTCACCGGCGTCTGGCCGGACGGCTCGCAGTACGCGCTGATCCTCGGCCTGTGGGCGATGGCGACCGAGGTCATCCCGTACGTCGGTCCGATCCTCGGAGCGATACCGGCGCTCGTGCTCGCGGCGATCCACTCGCCCGCCACGGCACTCTGGGTCGGGCTCTTCTACCTCGGCGTGCACCAGCTCGAGGGCCACGTCATCGTGCCGCGGGTGATGGGGCAGGCGCTGGGCGCGCACCCGCTGCTCGTGATCTTCGCGCTCGTCGCGGGGGCCGAGCTCTACGGCATCGCCGGCGCGCTGCTGGCGTTGCCGACGCTCGCCATGGGCCGCGAGATCGTGCTCTTCCTGCACCGGCGCATCCAGCTCGAGCCGTGGCCGATGACGGGCTTTGCCGGCGCGGGCCTGGATGTCACGGTGCCCGTACGGATCGAACCCGAACCGCCGACGCCGGCGTGAGCGCGGGCACCCCGCTGATCGCCTGTGCGGGGTTGACCAAGGCCTTCGGCGGGCGGCAGGTGCTCGGCCCGATCGACCTCGCCCTTCAGGCCGGCGAGCGCCTCGCGCTGCTGGGCCCGAACGGCGCGGGCAAGACCACGCTGCTCTCGCTGCTCGCCGGGGCGTCCACCCCGAGCGCCGGGACCGTGCGGCGGCCCGAGTTGCGCGAGATCGGCGTCGTCCCGCAGCGCCCCGCGCTCTACCGGCGACTGAGCGCGCGCGAGAACCTCGAGCTGTTCGCGCGCCTGGCCGGCGTTCCGGATGCCGACGCCGAGATCGCCGAGCTCACGGCCGCCGTCGCCCTCGGCGATGCGCTCGACCGTCCCGTCGAGCGGCTCTCGCTCGGCCAGGCGCAGCGCGTCAACGTCGCCGTCGGCCTGCTCGGGCGCCCCCAGGTGGTGCTCCTGGACGAGCCCACCGCGGCACTTGACCCGGGCCACCGGCTCGCGCTCTGGGCCCTGCTGGAGCGCGTCAGCGAGCGCGGCGGGGCCGTCGCGTTCGCGACCCAGAACGTGGAGGAGGCCCGGCTCGCGGCCGACTCCGTGCTCGTGCTGGTCGAGGGCCGCTCTGCCTACGCGGGCTCGCAGGAGGCGTTCTGGCGCGAGGCCGGCGCGGGCGACGAGGCGGGCGGCCACGAGCGCGCCTTCGTCGCCTTCGTCGAGCGGACGGCGGGCGCCGCGTGAGCCGGTTCGGGCTGCTGCTGCGCAAGGATCTCGTGCTGCTCGCGCGCTCGCGGCCGCTGATCGCCGTGCTCGTCGTCTACCCGCTCGTCCTCTCGCTGCTCGTCGGCGGCGTGCTGGGAGGGCAGGGCGCCCGCCCGCGCGTCGCGTTCGTGAACGAGGACGACATCCCGAACATCGTCCACATCGGCGACCGCTCGTTCGACTTCGGGAGCATCGTGCACAAGGCGGGGCAGCGCGTCGACCTCGTCCGCATGTCGCGCCCGCGCGCCCGCGCGGCGCTCGCGCACGGCGACGTGGTCGCGGCGATCATCGTCCCGCGCGGCTTCGTCGCCGACCTCGAGTCGCTGATCGTCAGCCCGAGCGTCGTGCTCGTGACCAATCGCAACGCCTACGAGGAGCGGATCCTGCGCGAGACGCAGGCCTTCGTGTACACGCTCAACAGCCAGATCCAGATCGAGTACATCCGCTCCAACAGCCACTTCCTCGACATCCTCGTGAGCGGCGGCAAGGCCGAGGCGCTCGGCCGCAGCTACAACGTGCTCGGGCTGCGCGCGACGAGCGCGCGCATCACGGCGGTCGAGGCGCTGCTGCCGGCCGACAGCCCGGCGCGTGCCCAGCTCGACTCCGTCAAGAACTTCGCGGGCCAGGCCTCGGCGGCGCTCGCCCTCGCGCACGAGGCGCTCGCATCGACGGCGCACCCCGTGCGCCTCGTGCAGCAGTCGACGAGCGGGCGCTCGTATCTGCTCGGCTCCCAGGTGCAGAGCTACGGCCTCGGCATCTCGCTGGCCTTCGTGACGCTGCTCCTGGGTGCCGCCGTCCTCACGCTCGAGCGCGACGAGAACGTGCTCGCGCGCCTGCTGCGAAGCGGCGCGCGGCCGCCTGTGCTGATCGGCGAGAAGGTTGCGCTGTGCGCGATCGTCGGGTGCGTTCTGGGGATCCTGCTCGCGCTCGGGTTCGGCGTCGCGGCGGAGATCTCGTCCTCGGGCGCCGCCTGGGCGCGCATCCCGCTGCTGCTCGTGCCGCTCGCCGCGGCGGGCGCGGCCTTCGGCGCACTCGGCTGCGTCGTCGGAGCCGCGGCGCGCGACCTGCGCGCGGCGTCGCTCGTCGGCGTCGCGCTCGTGACCCCGATCGTGCTCGTGGGGCTCGTGCCCCGCGAGGTCTCGCCGCTTGCGGCCGACGTCTCGGAGTTCCTGCCGTTCGCACCGGCGGCGCGCGCGTTCGGCGCCACGCTCTTCGAGTCCGCTCCGCTCACCTCGGTGCTCGCCGCGAGCGCACACCTGCTCCTGCTCACGGCCGTGCTCGGCGCCGGGTCGCTCGGGCTCTTCAGTCGCTTCCAGCGCTGAGGAGCACGCCGCGCGGCTCCGGCGCGAGCGCGCGCACCCGGGCGTGCGGCAGGCGCGCGGCGACCGTGTCCGCCACGGCGGCGGCCTGCTCGCTGCGCACCCACAAGAGCGTGCTCGGGCCGGCGCCCGAGAGCGTGCAGCCGAATGCCCCGAGTTCGCGCATCTGCTCCTGGAGCTCGCAGAACATGGGGGTGAGGCCGGCCCTGTCGGGCTGGTGGAGGCGGTCGTCGAGCGCGCGCGGGAGCGCTTCGAGGTCGCCGCTCACGAGGGCGAGCACGAGCAGGGCCGTGCGCTGCAGGCTGTAGACGGCATCCGCGCGCGGAACATCGGGCCGCAGCGACTTGCGCGACTCCTCGGTGCCGAGCGCGTGGTCGGGCACGACGAGCACGAACGAGAGCCCGGCGGGTGGCTCGATGCGGCGCAGCAGCGGCCCGTCGCCGTCGATCGCCACCGTGAACCCACCCGCGATCGCGGCGGCGACGTTGTCGGGATGACCCTCGAGCGGCGCCGCGAGCGCGATCAGCTCGGCAATGCCGTGCGGCCGTCCCTGGAGCGCGAGCCCGGCGGCGAGCCCGGCGACGATCGCCGCACTCGAGGAGCCGGTGCCGGACTGCAGCGGCACCTCGTTGTGCATCCGGAACGCGAGGCCCTCGAGCGGTCCGTCCCAGACGTCGGCGAACGAGCGCACCACGAGATTGGATGCATCGCTCGGGAGCGTCGCGGCGCCCTCGCCCTCGACGACGACCTCGAGCGGTCCCGGCCGGCGCTCGACCTCCACGACGTTGCGCAGGGGCAGGGCGACGCCGAGGCAGTCGTAGCCCGGTCCGAGGTTCGCCGAGGACGCCGGCGCGCTGACGCGGATGCGCTCCACGACCGGAGTATGGTCAGGGCAGGACGCTAGCGCGTCGGGAGCGTCGAAGCCCGCGGGTGCGGGAGACCGGCGAGGTCGAGGGCGCTCAGGCGCACGACGACGCGCTTTCCGCGCGTGGCATGGCCGGGCACGAGGGCCGTGCCCTTCCCGGGGACGCTGCACCTGAACGGCGTGATCTTCGCGCCGGAGATCGCCGCCGTGACGGTGCCCGTCACGCTCGGGCTGGAGGGGATGCACGTGATGCCGACGCTCAGCCCGCGTGCGGTCGCCGTGGCCGTCGTGGCGCTCGCGAGCGGCGTCACGACGACGACGAACGTCCGCAGGGACGCGTTCCCCGCGGCGTCCTGAACCGTGACGGTGACGTGGAAGGTCCCTGCGTGGGTGTAGGCGTGGCGCACGCTCGCGCCGCGCTCGGTGGTGCCGTCACCGTACTTCCAGATGACATCCGCGATCGGCGACCACGTGTCGCTCACGCGCACCGAGTAGGGGCCGAAAACGCCGATGCCGACCTTCTTGGGCCGGGCGAGCGTGAGCACGCGGGGCAGGGCGTGATCGGTTCCGGAGGCGACGATCACGTTCCCCTCGACCCAGAGCGCGATCGCACCGAGCGCGCCCATGGCGAGCTGCGGCGAGCCGATGGGCTCGGCGAGGCCACTGCGCACGTTCTGCTCGGTCCAGGGGGTCGCAGCCGCCGGTCGCTCCAGCACGTCGGCGCCCGAACGCTGCGCGGCGCCCGTGCCCGTCGTCTCCGTGACGAGCGCCGAAGCCGCGGTGGAGTCGGCGAGGGCGAGGCTCTCGAGCGTCGTCGCCGTGCTCGGAAGCGGTGTCGAGGCGGTCGTCGCGAGCGCGGCGGGCGTCCAGTCCGCGGTGCGCAGCACCGGCGCGCCGGACAGGTCGATCCAGGCCAGGAGCACGCCCCCGCCCGCGGGAGCCGCCGCGACGCGCGGGGTGACCGCTGCGGTCGCCGCGGTCGCTGCGACGGTGAAGGCGCCGCCGGGCGGCATCGTGGCGGTGCGCACGCGCCCGTCCGAGACGCTCCAGGTGGCATAGGCATTGCCGGCCGCGTCGACCGCGAGGCCGAGGTCGTCGCACGCGACGACGGCACCGGGGTCGAGTGCGACGATGCCACCCCACGCGCCGGCGGCGGAGCGCACGGCCGCGTAGGGCCGCGGCACGTCGCCCGCGGCGGGGCCTTGACCGAGGAAGAGCATTACCGCGCTGCCGTCGGGGAGCGGTTGCAGCTGCAGTTGCTGCACGAGCGTTACCGTCGCCGGGAGCACCAGGTCGCCGGCCGGCGACCAGCCGCCGGCCGCCGCCCGCGCGGCGCTCGAGATCGTCATCGGCGATGACGCGACGGCGTAGACGGCGAGCGCGCTGCCGTCGGCACGCAGCGCCGCCGTGGCCTCCGTGATCGGCGCGGTGGTCGCCGCGGCCTGCTCGGGGCCTCCGATTGCGCTCCCCGTGACCGAGGCCGCGTAGAGCGTCGCCCCGGTGCCCTGCTGAGCGTGGAGCAGCACGAGCGCGCGCGTGCCGACCGCCACCGTGGCGTCGGGCGCCACGAGCGTCGGGCTCATCGCGATCACGTGGGGCGCCCCGAACCCGAGGCCCGGCGTGCGCGTGGCAGCGCGCACCGTGCCGTCCTCCGCCCAGGCTGCGACCGCGGTGCCGTCGGACTCGAGCGCGAGGCGCGGGAGATCGGCGCTGCCCTTGGCCAGCGCCGGCGCGACGCGGACCGGCGTCCACACGCCGCCGCTCGCCTGCGCCGAGGCGGGCGAGAGTGCCAGCAGGGCCGCCGCGACCAAGAGCCTCCGCACACGCATCCGCCGCAGTGTAGTCACGGCCGTCGCGGGTCCTTGGACGGGCCGCCTGTCGTGTGTAGCATCGGCGCGAAGGCCGGAATGCCCGCAATCGCAAGCGACGAGGCTCGAGGAGGAGACGCGTGGGACGCACCATCGCCCTGACGGTCAATGGCAGGCGCGTCGAGGAGGACGTCGAGCCGCGGCTGCTGCTCGTGCAGTTCCTGCGCGACCGGCTCGGCCTCACCGGGACGCACATCGGCTGCGATACGTCGAACTGCGGCGCCTGCACGGTGCACGTCGACGGCGAGGCCGTGAAGTCGTGCACGGTGCTCGCCGTGCAGGCCGACGGCTCCGAGGTGACCACCATCGAAGGGCTCGCGCAGGACGGCGAGCTGCATCCGCTGCAGCAGGCGTTCCACGAGGAGCACGCGCTCCAGTGCGGCTACTGCACGCCCGGCATGATCATGAGCGCCGCGTACCTGCTCGAGCAGAATCCGAACCCCAGCGAGCAGGAGGTCCGCCTCGGCCTCGAGGGCAACCTCTGCCGCTGCACGGGGTATCAGAACATCGTCAACGCCGTGCTCGCCGCGGCCAAGGGGTAGAGCGATGTCCGCCACCATGCACTCCGGCATCGGCGAGTCCGTCCTGCGCAAGGAGGACGCGCCGCTGATCACCGGCCAGGGCCGCTACGTCGACGACATCAAGCTCCCCGGCATGGCCTTCGCCGCGTTCGCGCGCTCGCCGCACGCGCATGCGGTGATCACGAGCATCGACACCTCGGCGGCCGAGGGCATGCCCGGCGTCGTCGGGGTGTTCACCTACGCCACACTCGGTCTCGAGGGCGGGGTCCCGTGCGCGTCCAACCCCTTCGGCAACGCCGCTCAGCCCAAGCGGCCGATCCTGGCCGACGGCAAGGTGCGCATGGTCGGGGAGCCGGTCGCGGTCGTCGTCGCGGAGACCGCGGCGATGGCGCGCGACGCGGCCGATCGGATCGTCGTCGACTACGACCCGCTGCCCGTCGTCATCGATGCCGAGAACGCCGCCAAGCCGGGCGCGACGCAGCTGCACGACGAGGCGGCCGGCAACCACTGCCTCACGATCGAGCACAAGACCGAGGGCTTCGACGCCGTCTTCGACGCGGCCCCCGTGAAGGTCTCGCTGACGATCGACAACCAGCGCCTCTCGCCGGTGCCGATCGAGCCGCGCGCCATCATCGCCGACTGGATCACCTCCAGCGACGAGCTGACGTTCTACACGTCCACGCAGGTCCCGCACTTCGTGCGCACGTTCGTCTCGGCGATCTGCGGCATCCCGGAGTCGAAGGTGCGCGTGATCGCCCCCGATGTCGGCGGCGGTTTCGGGTCGAAGATCGACGTCTACGCCGAGGAGTTCGTACTGGCGCAGGTCTCGCGGCTGACCAGCCGGCCCGTGAAGTGGATCGAGACGCGCAGCGAGTCGATGGTCTCGCTGGTGCACGGGCGCGATCAGCTGCAGACGGCCACGCTCGCCGCGGACCGCGACGGCCGCATGCGCGCCCTGCGCGTCCACCTGCTGCAGGACTGCGGTGCCTATCTCGGCCTGCTGACGCCGAGCATCGCGCATCTGACGGTGATCATGGTGCCGGGCGCCTACGCGCTCGAGCACGTCGACATCAAGCTCGACGAGTACTTCACGAACACGACGCCGACCGATGCCTATCGCGGGGCCGGTCGCCCCGAGGCGGCGCATCTCGTGGAGCGGCTCGTCGACAGGCTGGCCGACGAGCTCGGCCTGGACGCCGCCGAGGTGCGGCGGCTCAACTTCGCCACGGAGTTCCCGTACACGACCGCAACCGGGCTGCTCTACGACTCCGGCGATTACGCGAAGGCGCTCGACGCGGCGCTCGAGATGTCCGACTACGCGGGCTTCGAGGCGCGCAGGGCGGAGGCCGCGGCGCGCGGCAACTACCGCGGCATCGGGCTCTCGACCTGGGTCGAGATCTGCGGTCTCGCACCCTCCGCCGTCACGAAGGCGATCGGCATCGGCGCGGGTGGCTGGGAGTCGTCGATCGTGCGCATGCACCCCACGGGCTCCGTGACGGTCGTCACGGGATCGTCCGCGCACGGCCAGGGGCACGAGACGTCCTGGTCGCAGATCGTCGAGAGCGAGCTCGGCATCCCGTTCGACCAGGTCGAGGTGCTGCACGGCGACACCGGCCAGGCGCCGTATGGCCTGGGCACCTACGGCTCGCGCTCGCTGGCCGTCGGCGGCACCGCGCTGCACCTGTCGCTCGAGAAGGTGCGCGACAAGGCGCGCCTGATCGCCGCGCACCTGCTCGAATGCTCGGCCGACGACCTCGAGTGGGACGGCGACCGCTGGCAGGTCAAGGGCTCGCCCGAGCGCGCCAAGACGATCCAGGAGCTGGCGTACGCCGCCTGGGCCGGCGACTCGATGCCCGAGGGCGTCGAGCCGAACCTCGAGGCGACGACGTTCTACGACCCGCCCAACTTCACGTTCCCGTTCGGCTCGCACATCGCCGAGGTCGAGATCGACGGGGACACGGGCAAGGTCACGGTCGAGCGCTACACGGCGATCGACGACTGCGGCAACGTCATCAACCCGATGATCGTCGAGGGCCAGGTGCACGGCGGCATCGTGCAGTCGATCGCCCAGGCGCTCTTCGAGGAGACCGTCTACGACGAGAGCGGGCAGATCCTCACGGGCACGCTCGTCGACTACCTGATCCCGTCGGCGGCCGACATGCCGCGCATGGACTCCGGCCGCACCGTCACCCCGTCGCCCTCGAACCCGCTCGGGGTCAAGGGCATCGGAGAGGCGGGCACCATCGCCGCCAGCGCGGCGGTCGTGAATGCCGCGGTCGATGCGCTCTCGGGGCTCGGTATCCGGCATCTCGAGATGCCGATGCAGCCGGCGCGCGTGTGGGACGCAATCCAGCAGGCGAAGGCGGGCAACTGATGATCCCCGAGGCATTCACCTACGAGCGAGCGGGCTCCGTCGCGGACGCGCTCGAGCACATGGGCCGCGGCGCGCTGCCGCTGGCCGGAGGCCATTCGCTCGTGCCGGCGCTGAAGCTGCGGCTCTCGGCGCCCGAGGCGCTCGTGGACATCGCGCGCATCCCCGAGCTCACGGGCATCCGGCTCGAGGGCGGCACGCTGGTGATCGGCGCCTGCACGCGGCACCGCGTCGTGGCGCAGAGCGCCGAGGTGGCCGCCAACGCGCCCGCGCTCTCGACGGCGGCCGCCGAGATCGGCGATCAGCTCGTGCGCAACCGCGGTACGATCGGCGGCTCACTCGCGCAGGCCGATCCGCACGGCGACCTGCCCGCGGTGGCACTCGCCGTCGGCG
>CAZYYP010000020.1:0-25925 GCA_964651695.1 uncultured Gaiellales bacterium
CGGCGTCGAGCGTGAGCGGCCCGGTGAGCTGCGCCGAGGACGTGAAGCGGTAGGCGCCGGCCTTGAGCACTCGGTTGCCGAGGTCGGTGCCGGTGAGGTCGTTCGAGGGCGAGACCGGCTCTCCGGCCGCCGTGGTGTAGGCGGTCGTGAGGTCGAGCTGAGCCTTGGCTGAAACGCTGTCGGCCGCGTGCGTCGCGCCGTTGACGACGGCCGGCAGGCCGAATCCGGTCAGCGCCGTGCCGGGCGCCACGCCGAGATCGCCGTTGAGCACCGACGGCCCGGTGTTCGTCGCTGTCGCGCCGGCGAGCACGACGAACGACTGCGCGGTTCCGAGCGTGAGCGGGGTGGCGGCCGGCGCGGCGAGCGGCACTGCGGCGCAGGCAATGCCGATGGCGAGCGCGCCGGCGAGACGCCTGCGGCGCTTGAAACGGGTCGAGACGAACATGGGGCGTCCTCACGGAGGGGCGAGCAGCCCTTACCTCGTTCGTTCAGTCGCCACGGAAGATCGATCGTGCTGGTGGCACTCATTCAGTGGCCCGGTTGACCCGGTGTCTGGGAGTCCCGCGGCTTGTCGAACCGCACGCGAGGGGTGCCTCTAAATCAGAAGATCTGCTCTGGTGTTCCATGACCATCGGCATATGCACCGGGAGCATGAGCAAGATCCCCCTTCCGGGTCTCGCGGCTTCGGTCAGATCTGAGTAGGCCATCCGTGCTCGCGGGGACCGCCCGAATCGGGCGTCGCAGACCCTGCAGCGGGTGCCTCGGCCGCTGCGGCGTCGGCCTGCGCGTCTTCGGCGGGCGCTGCAGCCGCCGGCGCTGGTTCGTCCTGCTGCGCTGCCATCGCGCTCGCAATCGGCTCGAGGTTGCGGATGTGCGGCTCCATCTCGCGTGCATGCAACTGCTGCTCGCGGTGGGCCAGGGCCTCGCCGAAGGGCGAGTGGTGCAACGCTCGCCGGACGGTGTCGTAGAGGTACTGGTGCAGCCGCTGGTCGTCTTCCCAGCCGTCGGGCGCGAGCAGCGCCCCACCGACGTTCGTGAGCGCGAGCTCGAGACTGAAGATGCGGTCCTCGAGCACGGAGTGCGAGGTATCTACGGAGGTCATGCTCTCAACCTAGTAGCGGATCTCGCGCGGATTGCACTCGAAGTGTCCCGACGGCCCGCACGAGGCCCCACGGAGAAGGAGGGATTCGAACCCTCGACAGAGGTTAACCCCCTGTAACGCCTTAGCAGGGCGCCGCCTTCAGCCACTCGGCCACTTCTCCCGCGCTCCCAGGATACCGGCCGCGCGCAGGGTTGGGTACGTCAGCCGAGCGGGCGGCGCACGCCGATCTCGGCGTGCATGCCGCGCTCCGCCAGCGCGGCGAAGAACGCACCGATCGGGAGCATGACCTCGGGGCCGCCGACGCCCGTGCGCAGGGCCTGCCCGCCGGCCAGCAGCTGCGCGGCGATCGAGGGCGGGACACCGGTGGAGTACGTGCCGGAGTCGGTGCCCCACTCGGCGTGCTGGGAGAGCGGCAGATCGGCGTCGATCTCGACGCGCCTGCCGTCCCGGACGCCGACGACGTGGGCGCGCAGGCGCTCGCGGGCGTCGGGGTCGTCGGCGGCCCCGCTCTGCCGGGCGAGCACCGCGACGAGCACGTCGCGCGGGCGCACGTCGTGGCCGTCCACGTGCACGACATCGGTCGAGGCCATGCCGGAGGCCACGAGCGCCCGCAGCGGGAGCGTGTGTGCGGGCGGCAGTCCGAGCCGCCACTCGACGGTGCGGATGCCGCGGTCGGCGTAGGAGCGGGGGAGGGTCGCCTGCTCGGAGTGGATCGTGTACACGCACTCCACGTCGCCTTCGGGCAGGTGGTAGGTGCGCGCGCCGCCGGCCGCCTCCATCAGCTGCTCGCGCCCGTCGATGAACATCGGCGCCGCGCGCGTGAACTCGTCGATCAGCGTGTCGGCCGCGTAGGCGGGGACGTACGGCTCGCCAGGGTCGTAGGGGCGTCCCGCGATCACGGCGTCGAGCACCTCGATCGTCTCGACGGTATCCAGCTCGGCAACGGCCGCCGCCGCGAGCATGTTCGTGATGCCGGGGGCGGCGCCCATCGAGATCGCGGCCGAGAGCCCGGCCTCCCGGAAGGCCTCGTCGAGCTCGTACTGCTCGATCGCGAAGTAGTAGAGCCCGCCGAGATCGGTGTAGTGGGCGCCGACCTCGAGGCAGGCCTGCATCACGGGGAGGTTGAGCCGGTGAGACGCGGCGTTGACCACTGCGTCGGCGCCGGCGAGGGCCTGCCGGAGGTCGTCCGCGCCCGTCCCCGGCGCCCGCACCTCGACGTTGTCGTGCGCGGCCGCGACCTCGGCCGCGCGACGCGCGTCACGGTCGACCAGGATCACGCGCTCGACGCCGGCGCTCGCCGCCGCGTCGGCGGTCGTGACCGTTCCCATGCCTCCCGCTCCACCGATCACCGCAATGCGCATCGGCCGAGCGTAGCGACGCCCGCGCCCGCGGGGGTTCACGTCAGGGCGAGGCGCTCCGCGGGGAAGCGCGGCAGCAGCGTGCCGTCGTAGCCGCGCAGCTCGCGCCCGGCGCAGAGCGCGTTGAGCACGGCCTCCTCGGCCGCCTCGGCGCACGCGGCGAAGAGCAGGCTGAGCGGGTCGTCCCGCAGCATGCGCAGCGCGAGCTCGTCCCCGCCGTCGCGCGGCAGCAGGTTCGCCGTCGTCCACGCGAATGCGATCTCCCCCGACCCGTGCGAGCCGTACGACCCCGTGCGCGCCAGCCCGACGAACGGACGCCGCGCGAGGCGCCGCAGCTGATGCGGCAGGAGCGGGGCATCGGTGGCCACGAGGCAGATGCACGACCCCTCGCCGCGCGAGGCGGCCTCGCCTGCGAGGGTGCGTCCGACGGGCCGTCCGCAGAGCACGAGATGCTCGGTCAGCCCATAGTTGGCGAGCACGAGCACCCCGACCGTGTGGTCGCCCACGACGCGCGACGAGGTTCCGATCCCGGCGGCGTAGCCGAACGTCTCCATGCCGACGCCCGCACCGACCTGGCCCTCGGCGACGGCCCCGGCAGTCGCGCTGTCGAGCGCGCGCGCGACGAGCGCCTCGCCCGGCACCGGGCCGTCACGCACGTCGCAGAAGGCCGAGGGGTCGCACTCGCCGACGACGGGGATGATCACGTCGTCGCGCCCGATGCGCGGCTCGCGAGCCGTGAGCGCACGCGTCGCGCCGGCGTACACGGCGCCCACGTAGGGTGTGCCTGTGAGGAACACCGGGGTCTCCTCGTAGCCCCACTCCTCGATCGTGTGCGTGCCCGTGAGCTCGCCGGCGCCGTTGAGCGCAGCCGTGGCGCAGAAGTAGGACGCGTGCCAGGGATCGCCCCCGTGCGGCCACACGGCCGTGACGCCCGTGTGATCGGGCGTGTCGTTCGCGTGCCCGACGCGCACGCCTGCGACATCGGTGATCGCATTGGCCGCTCCGGCCGGGAGCTGCCCGACGATGAAGCCGTGGTCGCGTGCACGCATCCGGCGAAGCTAGCACGAAGCAGGAATCACGCTACGTTGAGAGGCGTGGATAGCATCGACACCGCCGTCGTGGGCGCAGGGCCGTTCGGGCTCTCGGTCGCGGCGCATACCTCCCGCAACGGCACCGCCCGCACCTTCGGCGAGTCCATGCGCACCTGGCGGCGGCTGATGCCGCCCGACATGCTGCTGCGCTCCGACTGGGACCACACGAATCTCTCGGCGCCGGCGCGCGCGGGGACGCTCGAGGCCTGGGTGCGGAGCGGTGAGGCGGAACGGCTCGAGCCCCTGCCGCTCGCGCACTTCCTGCGCTACGCCGACTGGTTCCAGCGCAGCTTCGTTCCCGAGAGCGACCCCGACGACGTCGCGAGCATCGCGCTCGCCGATGGCGGTGTGAGGGTGACGACGACGGCGGGTACCGAGGTGCAGGCGCGCGCCGCGGTGCTCGCTCTCGGCGTCACGCCGTTCCCTCGCGTGCCGCCGGCACTGGCCGCCTCGGGCGATCCCCGCATTCGCATCGTGCTCGAGCGCAGCGGCTACGACGATCTCGCCGGCAAGCGCGTCGCCATCATCGGCGCGGGCAACAACGGCGTCGAGAGCGCGCTGCTCGCGCTGCGGGCCGAGGCTGCCGCCGTCGAGCTCATCGTGCGCTCGCGCGTGCGCTGGTTCGTCGAGCGCGAGCCGCACGCGCCGCGCGGCGCCCTGCGCCAGCGCCTCTACCGCATCGCCTACCCGGTCGTCGGCTTCGGGCCCCCGCCGATCAACCGCTTCGCGCTGCACCCCGACGCCTTCGCCTTGCTTCCGCACACGCTGCGTGCCCGCCTCAACGAGCGCCTGCTGCGCCCGGGAGCAGCGCCCTGGCTGCGCCGCCACGTCGACGGCGTGATCCCGATCAGCGAGGGCGTCGAGGTGCGGCGGGTCGAATCGCGCACCGACGGGCTCGTGCTCGGGCTCAGCGACGGCACGAGCCGCGAGGTCGATGCCTGCATCGTCGCGTGCGGCTTCTCCTTCAGCCGCGACGGGCTCTCCGTGCTCGCCCCCGAGCTGCGCGCACGCGTCACGGTGCAGGACGGCTGGCCCGTGCTCGACCGCGCGTTCCGCACGAGCGTGCCGCAGGTCTCACTCGTCGGCTTCCCCGCCGAGGGCCGCTTCGGGCCGCTCTCGCGCTTCGTCGAGGGTGCCGAGTTCGCCGCCCAGCGCGTCGCGCAGTCGCTCGCGGCCTAGCGACTTCGGGAACCTATGCTCCCCGGGGTGCCGGCGTGCTGCGGCCGGCCGGCCGAAGGAGGCCCCCGATGGGCAAGCTGATCTACTCGGCGATCACCTCGCTCGACGGCTACGTCGCGGACGAGAACGGCCGCTTCGACTGGGCCGTCCCGGACGAGGAGGTGCATGGCTTCGTCAACGACCTCGAGCGTCCGGTCGGCACCTACCTCTACGGTCGCCGGATGTACGAGGTGATGTCCGGCTGGGAGAGCGCGCACGCGGTCGCCGGGCAATCGACCCTGATGCAGGACTTCGCGGCGATCTGGCAGGCGGCCGACAAGGTCGTGTACTCGAGGACGCTGCGGCAGGTGACGACCGCGAGAACGCGCATCGAGCGGGACTTCGACCCGGAGGCGATCCGGCGGATGAAAGCCGCAGCCGCGCGTGACATCACCGTCGGAGGTCCCGAGCTCGCCGCCCACGCGCTCGCGGCCGGCCTGGTCGACGAGTGCCACCTGTTGCTCGCTCCCATCCTCGTCGGAGGCGGCACGCCATGGCTGCCCGCGCGTCTCCGGTTGCGGCTCGAGCTGCTGGACACCCGCGCGTTCGCTTCCGGCGTGGTGCACCTCCACTACGGCACGGTGGCGTGACGCCGCCCTCAGGCGAGCAGCGTGGTGAAGAGCGCGTCGTAGCGGCCGACCATCTGGGCGCTCGAGAACGACGTGCGCGCCCGCGCGTGCGCCGCGTCGCCGAGCTCGCGGAGGAGCGCGGGGTTCGCTGCCCAGGCGGCGAGCACGCGAGCCGCGGCGGCGGGATCGCGAGGTCGGACGAGCTCGCCCGTCTGCCCGGGCACGACGAGATCGGCGATTCCGCCGACGGCGGTGGCGAGCACGGGCAGCCCCGACGCCATGGCCTCGAGGATCGAGTACGGCAGACCCTCCCAGTCGCTGATCAGCGCGAAGGCGTCGCAGTCGGCGAGCTGGGCGGCGACGTCGTCGCGGTTGCCGAGCAGCGTCACGCGATCGCCGAGGCCGAGCTCGTCGCGGCGGGCCTCGATCGCGGCGCGGTCGGGCCCGTCGCCGAAGACGCGCAGCTCCCAGCGCACACAGCCGGGCCGGGTGAGCGCCTCGAGGAGGGTGATCAGGTCCTTCGGCGGGGCCAGCCGCGCCGTGCAGCCGAGCACGAGCCGGTTGCCGGGGTAGCGTCGCGCCGGAAGGGTCGCCGGGGCATCGACGCCGTTGTGGATCACGTGCAGCTCGCCGCGCGGCGAGATGCGCTGCTCGCGGGCGAGCTGGAGGTCGTGATTGGAGACGCACACGATCGCATCACTCAGCGGCGCGACTGCGCGCTCGGCGGCCGCATAGGCGGCCCCCGCGCTGCCCCCACGCCCCGAGAACGCCCAGCCGTGCGCCGTGAATACCGTCTTCACCCCGGTTCGGGCGAGTGCGATGCGCGCCAGCACGCCGGCCTTCGACGAGTTGATCTGGGCGACGTCGGGCTTGAACGCGCGGGTGAGCGAGCGGAGCTCCCGGATGGCGGCGGCGTCGTGGTACGGATGGGGATCGCGCACGAGGTGGCGCACGTGGTGGAACGGGACGTCGAGCGCTGCGCAGGCGTCGGCGAGCGCGCCGCCGGGGCCGTGCGCGGCGAGCTCGAGGTCGTAGCGGTCGCGCAGGCCCGCGAGGAGCGTGGCGGCGAACGTCTGGGCGCCGCCCGCCTCGGCGAGCGTCACGACGACCAGGAGCCGCGGCGTCACGCGGCGAGGTGCTCGACGCGCCGGCTGCGGCGGCCGGGCGGCGGTGCATCGGTCGCGCCTGCGAGACGCGCGCGGAACAGCCACAGCGGGTCCGAGCGCTCCACGATCGTGCGGCGCAGCTCGTTGTGGGCGAACGGAGCGCTGTTGACGCCGAACTCGCAGGTCAGGGCGGCGCGAAAGCCGCACTCGCGCACGAGCTCGACCTCGCGCGGCGAGTAGTAGCCCCCGGGGTAGCAGAAGATGCGCGCCGGCCGGCCAAGCTCGAGCTCGACGATGCCCTTCGACTCGGCGATCTCGCGGCGGGCGTCCTCGCGCGACAGCGTCGTGAGCACGGGGTGCGTGATCGTGTGCGGCTCGAAGTGCACGAGCCCCGCGTGCTCCTCGGCCCGCAGCTCGTCCCAGCCCGCGACCGGCGGCATGGCGCCGGCGGCGTACCACGCGAACGGCGCAGCGCCGGAGATCGCGCCTGGAACGACGAAGACCGTACTGGCGAAGCCGTGCTCGCGCAGCACGGGGAGCGCCTCCTCCAGGACGTCGCGGTAGCCGTCGTCGAAGGTGAGCGCGACCGCGGACTCGCCCGGGGCGAGCCTGAGATCGTCGATCTCGTAGAGGTCGACGACGCGCTGCCCGGAGGCCGCCAGCGCTTCCATCTGACGGCGGAAGGCCTCGGGTGTCACGGCCAGCGGGTCGCGATCGGCCGAGACGCGGTGGTAGTAGAGGATCCGCAGGCCCGGCCGCTCGGGGCCCCCGCGCGCCACGCGCGCGAGCGCCTGGCCGCGGACCAGCGCGGCCTTGGCCAGGCCGGCGGCCTGCGAGCGGCGGGCGAGCTGCGGTTCCGTGCTCATCGCGTCCCATTCTGGTCGAGAACCGGGCTAGGTTGAGACCGAATGGTTTCTGCGACCGCAGCCCAGCTCTCCGTGCGCGCCCTCACCGACGTGGCAGAGATCCCGGGCCTTGACGCCGCCTGGGATGCCCTCGTCGAGGGCATGCCGCGCCCGAGCCCGTACCTCTTCTCGGCGTGGGTCGCGGCATGGTTCGCGGAATCGGCCTTCGCAGCCCGCCCGCACGTGCTGATCGCCGAACGCGGTGGTGATCTCGTGGGCTTCGCGCCGTTCGCGCTGCAGCGCCATCGGCATACGGAGGTGGCGCGTTTCGCCGGGGCTCACGAGTCGGCGCTCGCCGACATCGTGCTCGCACCCGGCGAGCCGCACGAGACGGCACGCGCCCTGCTCGGCGCCCTGCCCGCATCCGGCGCCGACGTGCTCGACGTCTTCGGGCTGCCCGGCGAGAGCATTCTCGCCGGGGCCGCCGGTTCGCGCCTGCGCGCGATCCAGCGCGTCGAGTCGCCGGTGACCGAGATGCCCGACGGCTGGGACGATGCCTACAAGCGCCACACGAGCGGCAACCGCCGCAATCAGGACCGCCGCCGGGAGCGCCAGCTGGGCGAGCTCGGCAGCCTCGAGTTCTCGCTCGCGACCGACGCCGACGGCGTACGCGCCGATCTGCCCGACGCCTTCAAGCTGCATCACCTGCGCTGGCAGGGACGTCCCGACGGCTCCACGTTCGGCATCCCGGCCGGTCAGCACTTCCAGCAGGTGGCGCTGCCCGAGCTCGCCGACCAGGGTCGCTTCGCGATGCTCACCATGCGCCTCGACGGACGGCCGATCGCCTTCCACTCGTGGTTTGCCGTGGGCAGCTCGATCTACCTCCACCGCAACGCCTTCGACGGCGAGCTCTCGCGCTACGGCCCGGGTCTGATCGCCCTGCGGCGCAGCCTCGCCGCGGCTTCCGAGCGCGGCGCCACGCGCGTCGAGTACCTCGGCGGCGCCGAGCAGTTCAAGCGCGATCTCGCCGATCGCTTCGAGCCGCTCTACCAGGGCTTCGGGCTCGCGCACGGCATCGCGGGACGCGCCTACGTCGCCCGTGCCCAGCTCGCGATCGCAGTTCGCAAGCGCCTCAAGCGCAACGAGCGCCTGCATCGCCTGTACCAATCCGGCGCGTTCCGATCGCGCCGGCGCATCGAATCTTCCTGAGAGGCACCCGTGGACACACCGTTCGGCTTCAAGCACGATCTCGACCCCGACCTGTTCGCACTCGATCGGCTCAGCGACCTCGTCAAGCGCGCACCCGAGGGCCGCTTCGTCGCGCAGCTCGCGGACAGCGACAAGGTCCGCAAGGGCCAGGACGCCACCTACACGAAGCTCGAGGGCTCGCTCGCCGAGGACATCGCGATGCGCGGGCTCCACGTCCACTTCGACAACCTCGAGGAGTGGGCGCCGGAGTACGCGGAGGCGAGCAAGGGCGTGCTCGAGCAGGTTCGCTCCCACGAGCGCTCGACGACGATCCACAGCCCGAACATCGTCATCCGCGTGTTCTCGGCCGACGCGCCGGCAGCGCTGCACGGCGACGGCAACACGCAGGTGAACTGCGGCGTCGGCGGCCGCACGCTCTGGCACTTCGGCCCGCCCTCGAACCTCACCCCGATCGAGATCGAGTCGCTCATGCGCGGCGGCATGTTCCTCGGCTGGCGCGAGCTCGAGCCGGTCCAGACGTTCGACCTCGCCGTCGGCGACGCGTGCGCCGCGCCGCCGCGCTGGCCGCACTGGCTCGAGCACCCCGGCCCGGCCCCGGCCGTCTCGTTCGAGCTCTCGTACTGGACGCCCGAGACGATCCGCGATCGCAAGGTCTACGACGTCAACTGGCTGCTGCGCCGCGCCAAACTCGCGCCGAAGCCCCCGGGAGGCCCGCGCGACGCGGTCAAGGTCAAGCTCTTCGACCTCATCGGCACGGCCACCGGCAAGGGCCGAGCACACCGCGGGTAGCGCGCGGAGAGGCCAAGTGACACTCGCAGCGAGTGCCACTTGGCCGACGTCGCCGGCGCGCGGCTCCGTTCCCGGCCCGGATCGGTTGTACGACGCCACCGATCGACCCCGAAGTCGGGCGATTCGGCCAAGTGGCACTCGCTGCGAGTGTCACTTGGCCAGACCGCCTCTCACCCCCTAACGTGACCGGCGAACCCAGCCGGTCGCGCTGCGCACGGTGAAGGCCATCGCCGCGAGCGTCGGGGCGAGGTCGCGGCGATCGAGCCCCTCCAGGCCGGCGTGGCGCAGGCCGTAGTCGCGGCCGATGTCGCGGAGTTCGTCGAGGGGCCGGGGCCTCGGGTCGAGGCGTCCGATCAGGCCACACGCGAGCAGGCGGGCCTCGCCGGCGGGCCAGCCGAGGCGCACGCCGCGGCGGTAGTCGGCGACCGGCTCGAGGCGCTCGCCGCGCGCCCAGCGCAGGTGCAGCTGCGCCAGCTCCACGCCGGCGCGGTGCGCGAGGGCGACCGACTGCGAGAGCCGGGCGTTGATCTCCATCAGCAGCGGCCGGCCCGTGGCGTCGCGGCGGAACTCCACCTCGCAGGCGCCCTCGAGCCCCACGTCGGCCACGAGCGCGAGTGCGAGCGCGTAGGAGTCGGCGGGCGGGTCGATCGTCACGCGCATGACCGACGAGCCGCCGAGCGGAGGCCAGCAGCGCTCGGCCACCATCACCAGCCGCGCGATCGTGCGGCCGTCCTGGCGCAGCAGCTTGTGGGTCTCGCGGACGCCGGTCGCGACCTGCTGGAGCAGCGCGGGGGCGCCGGGCCGCACGAGGCGGTGGGCGATCTTCTCGAGCCCGGCGCGGTCGTAGGCGAGCATCGGCGCGACGGTTTCGCCGCCGCCGCCGGGGAGCGGCTGCCAGGACGCGAGCGGCTTGACGACCAGCGGGTAGCCGAGCTCGGCGGCACCCGCGAGCACGTCGTCGGGGGTCGTGACGCTCAGCGAGCGCGGGCACTCGATGCCGATCGCCGCGGCGCGTTCGAGCGTGAGCTCCTTGGAGCCCGCGATCGCGAGGGCGGGCTCCGAGGCGATTGCCGGAATCGCATCGCGGGCCGCGATCGCCGCGCGACGTGCACGCAGCGCCGCGAGTGCGCGCTCGCCGCTGCACAGGGCGACGTCGCCGGGGGCGAGCGCAGCGACGATCGCGTCAGCGTAGGCATCGAACGCCGTACGCGGATCGGGTAGCACGACGGCCGCCTCGGCGGCGCGCGTGCGCATGCCGCTCGCGGCGGCCTCGGATGACGCGATCGCGACGCGCTCGCCGAGCCTGTGAAGGCGCCGCGCGATCTCGAGACCAGCTCGCGTATCGCCGTCGAGCACGAGCACGCGCCCGCGCCCCGTGCTCACAGATGGCCCCGGTACTGGAGTCCGCGCCGCGTTGCCGTACTGATGGCGTCGAAGGCCAGGCACTTCGCCCGGTCGCTGCGCCCGCCCGGCCCGCCCGGCGCGAGATGCGCCTTGCGCAGGAGCCAGTTGACGTCGTAGACCTTGCGGTCGCGCAGGTCGTTGCGCGTGTAGAAGCCGACATCGAACGTGATGCTCGCGTCCTCGCACGGATGGTCGAGCCAGTGCGCCCAGCGCGCCGGGACGAAGCACGCGCCGCCCGGGTCGAGTCGCAGGGCGCGCTCCTCGGGGTGTTCGGCGAACGGCAGGAAGAACTCACCGCGCAGGAGGTTCTCGTGCTGCAGCTGCGACATCGCGTGCACCGGCCGCACGTGCCAGACAGTCGTGCCGGTGATGCCCGCGACGAGCTTCGCGTCGGGGTCGCCGTGCAGGGCGACGAGCGCGTGGGGCGAGAACACGCGGATGACCGTCTCGCGCGGGATGTCGCCGAGGCTCGGGTGCGGGCCGGCGAGCTCCTGGAGGCGCGCGCGGCACTCGGCGTGCTCGCGCGGTCCCCACACGGCGGTGTTGAAGATGCGGTAGTGGACGGGCCGCTCGAGCGCGTCCTGCACGATCGGATAGCGCGGCTTCGTCATCTCGGGCCGCTGGCCGAGGCGCTCGCGGGAGGAGTCCGGAATCTGCACGGCCAGCTGGCCCCGTGCGTCGGCCGCACGGCACAGCTCGTCGAGCGCCTCCGACGTGAAGAGCTCGCGTGGCAGGTCGTGGTCGAAGCAGCGCGGGGTGGTGGCATCGCGTGCAACGGTCGGCGGCTGGATCGCGTGCAATGGAGCCATCTCAGGGACACGCCTCGAGTCGCGGGTTGTCGGCGCGGGCGCGGGCGCAGGCGCGAGCGACGAGGGCCTTGTCCTTGCCGGCGAGTTGCGCGACGAGCGACCAGGAGCTCCACTCCTCGGGAGCTCTGCGCGTCGCAGCGAGCGCGTCCTTCAGGCCGCGCGCGCGCGGCTCGAGACCCGCGGCAAGCCGGAGCGGGGCGGGGTCGAACGGCGCGAGGGTGGCCGCCGTCCGCGCCGTCGAGGCGTCGCCGCTTGCCACCGCGCGCTGCATGAGCCGCTGCGAGGCGAATCCGGGCAGGACCCAGAGCAGGGCCAGGGCGATGACCACGGCACCCCCGATGCGCGCTGCGCGGCGGGGGATCACCGCACGGGCCGGGTGCAGCGCCGCGCCGCAGGCGATGAGCGCCACCAGGGGCAGTGCGACCGCGGGGACCTGCCAGTGCCAGTCGACCTGGGCGTGGGCGAGCACGCATGCGGTTCCCACGGCGGCGCCCGCGAGCGCCGGCGAGGCGCCGCGGCGGCGGCGCAGCAGGCCGGCGAGGCCGACGACGCCGACGGCGCTGCCGAGCAGCAGGCCGGGCAGGCCGAGCGTGGCCGCGAACTCCTGGAGCTGCCCGTGCGTCTGCGCCGGCATCTCGCTGCTGCGGCCCTTCAGGAGGTACGTCGGGCCGAAGCTGCCCGCGCCGTAGCCTGTCAGCGGCCGCGCGAGGAGGTCGTCCTTGGCGACGAGCCAGAAGTCCCAGCGGTTGGACTCGACCGAGAGCAGGTGCGG
Organism: uncultured Gaiellales bacterium; assembly: GCA_964651695.1. GTDB lineage: Bacteria > Actinomycetota > Thermoleophilia > Gaiellales > JALYLC01 > JALYLC01. The sequence goes on from CAZYYP010000020.1 coordinate 12,273, forward strand.
CCCGGCGCCGCCCGTGGCGTCGACGAGCGTGAACGAGTGCCACGAGTCGCGGATGCGGCTGGGCGCGTTCTGCTGCAGCGCCACGGCCGCGAGCAGGAGGACGCCCACCGCGGTGGCCACGCCCGCCGCCCGCCCGAGCATGCGCCTGCGCTCGCTCGAGAGGGAGATCCGCTGGTCGGCCATGGCGACTGCGGCCGAGACCGCCGCCACGATCGCTGCGCCGAGCAGGAGGCGCGCGGCGGCCGTGCCCGCGGAGGCCGCGGTGCCGTCGTCGACGGCGGTGCGGAGCGCCGGCACGGCGGGGAGCATGCCGGCGAGCGCAACGAGCAGGTAGAAGGTGAGGCGCAGCCGCTCGCGCACCAGTGCGATCGCGAGCGGGGATACCAGGATCAGCGTCAGCGCGGCGCCGCGGCTCTGCGTGAGGATCGCGAAGCCGAGCGCCGGCACCGCCGCGCCGAGCGCCAGCGCGCGCGCCGGCCACAGCAGGTTTCGCTCGGCCCCGATCCCGACGAGCGTCCAGAACCCGAGGACGCCGAACGAGGCGGACGTGTTCGAGTAGCCGGTGGGCCAGCTGAGACGCTGGAACAGCATCCACGAGTCGGGCGCGCTCTGGGCGAGCCGGAAGCAGCCGTAGAGCGTCACGAGTCCGGTCGCCGCGGCGATCAGGCCCACCATCGTCATCGCATCGCGCTGCGTCCGCACGGCGAGCAGCACGATCGCGAACGCCGCTGCGTAGAAGAGCGCGCGCGTGGCCTCGGTCTCGGCGACCCCGGGGAGCCAGGCCCAGAACACCGAGAATCCGCTCCAGAGCGCCAGGCCACCGAAGCAGCTCAGCGCGACGAGCCCGAGGCCGCGCCGCAGGCGCATGACGTCGAACGCGAGCAGGCCTCCGGCCGCGAGCACGGCGACGAGCGCCCAGGGCATCCAGTCGACGTTCTGGGAACCGCCGTCCTGGGCAGCCAGTGCCAGCGTGGCGATCGCAGGCAGGGCCAGCCACGCGATTCGGGCGATCACCGCGGCACGCGGCCGCGGCAGCGCAATGGCCGCAGGGAGACTCATGCACCTCACACTAGTGCCGAGTTTTCGGAATGTCCCTGGCCGCTCCTAGCGGTGATGATCGACCGGGCGCGGGTGCTCCCGGTCGCGCACGGCGCGGATGAAATCGCCGATCTCGTCCTGGGCCCGCGCGAGCCAGCGACTGCCCTTCGCGGCGGTCGCGACCGTCGCATCGCCCGTCACGCCCGACTCGGAGAGCGCGCTCCAGTGCGGCATGTACGAGAGCGGCCCGTCGCTCCAGTCCATCCACATGAACTCCGACTGCGGCGGGATCTCCTTGACCGCGCGCTCCATCTGCACGAGCCCGGGCTCGATCGCGAGGTAGAGCGAGGTCTCGAGCTCGCAGGCGTGCGCCATGCCCCCGCGGCCGGAGTCGCGCAGCTCCTCGAGCAGCGCCTTGGACTCGGGCGTGACGAGATACCAGCACGACGCGCAGATCGCCGAGGGATGCTCGACGTTGACGAGCCGCGCGGCGATGTCGACGAGCGGCTGGTTGGAGCCGTGCCCGTTGACCATGAGGATGCGGTCGAAGCCGTGATGGCAGAGCGAGCGGCCGATGTCGAGCAGGTACTCGACGAACACGTTCCAGCGCAGCGTGACGGTGCCCGGGAAGTCGAGGTGGTGTGGGGTGTAGCCGTGCACGGCGGTCGGGAACAGGAGCGCCGTGCCGCCGCCGGCGTTGACGCGCTCGCAGGCGCCGCGGGCGACCTCCTCGATCAGGCGCACGTCGGTGTCGATCGGCAGGTGGTGGCCGTGATCCTCGAGCGTCGCGGTCGGGATCACGACGACGACGTCGTCGCGCACGGCGAGCTCGGCCAGCTCGGGCCAGGTGTGCTGCTCGTAGCGGAGATGCGGCATGTGCGGGGTCATCCCTCCGGGCCGGGGTACCAGCAGGCCGCCGTCTGACCGGCGGCGCCGCTCGGGCGAAGCGCGACGTCCTCGAGGTCGCAGCGCTCGCGCGCACGCGGGCAGCGTGGGTGGAAGCGGCAGCCGCTCGGCACGCGCGAGGCGTCGGGCACGTCGCCCGTGAGGATCGCTGCCCGCCCCGCGGGTCGCGGGCGGGTGCTCGGGGCGACGGCGATCAGCGCCTGGGTATACGGATGCTGAGGGCGCTCGAGCACGTCGGCGGCGGTGCCGAGCTCGACGATGCGCCCGAGGTACATCACAGCCACGCGATCGCAGAGCGCCCAGGCGAGCCCGATGTCGTGCGTGATCAGCAGCAGGGCGAGGCCACGCGCCCGGCGCAGACTCAAGAGCAGGTGCAGCACCTGGGCGCGGATGGACACGTCGAGCGCCGAGACGGGCTCGTCGCACACGAGCCCGACGGGCTCGGGCGCGAGCGCACTGGCGATCGCGACGCGCTGGCGCTGGCCACCCGAGAGCTCGTGGGGGTAGCGGTCCCAGAAGCGCTCGGCCGGCGCGAGGCCCGCGTCCTCGAGCGCGGTCGCCGCGCGCAGCACGCGATCGCTGCGGCCCATCCCCTGCATACGCAGCGGCTCCTGCACGAGATCGCTCACGCGCATGCGCGGGTTGAGCGACTGGTACGGGTCCTGGAAGATCATCTGCACCTTGCTGCGCAGCGTGCGAACGCCGGCGCGGTCGAGCGCGGTGCCCTCGAAACGCAACTCACCGCCGCTCGGCTGCTCGAGGCCGAGCAGCGTGCGGGCGAGCGTGGTCTTGCCGCAGCCGGATTCGCCGACGACGCCCAGTACCTCGTTCTGGCGCCACTCGAGGTCGACGCCGTCGAGCGCGCGGACGATGCGCCCGCGCCGGCGGAACTGCACCTCGAGTCCGCTCGCCTCGGCGAGTGGCGTGACGGCGGATGCGAGCGGGGCGACACTCATTGCACGCCTCCGGAGATCGGCGTCTTGGTCAGCGGCGCGAACAGGCAGGCCGAGTCGTGGTCGTCGGCGACCGGCCGCAGCACCATCTCGCCGTGCCGGCAGGCCTCGCGCGAGAGGTGGCAGCGGGGATGGAACCGGCAGCCGGAGGGGGGCTCGGCCGGATCGGGCGGCGATCCCGGGATCGCGGGCGGCAGCAGGCGCTCCCCGCCGATCTGCGGAAACGCTCCCAGGAGCCGCTGGGTGTACGGGTGCTGGGGCAGGCCGAAGACGGCCTCGGTCGGGCCGCTCTCGACGATCTTGCCGGCGTACATCACGGCCACGCGGTCGCACGTCTCGGCGATCACGCCGAGGTCGTGCGTGATCAGCAGCAGCGCGAGGCCGAGGTCGCGGCGCAGTTCCTCGAGCAGCGCCAGCACCTGCGCCTGGGTCATCACGTCGAGTGCGGTCGTCGGCTCGTCGGCGATCACGAGTTGCGGACGGCAGGCGAGCGCGAGCGCGATCATGACCCGCTGGCGCATGCCGCCCGAGAATTCGTGGGGGAACTGATCGGCGCGATCGGGGCTGATGCCGACGCGCTCCAGTACCTCGCGCACCCGCGCGCGCACGGCCGCGCGATCACAGCCGGGGTCGTGCAGGCGGATCGCGTCGCCGATCTGGCGCGAGATGCGCTGCACCGGGTTGAGCGCATTCTGCGCCCCTTGGAAGACGAGCGAGACCTCGCTCCAGCGCAGGTCGCGCATGCCGCGCTCGGTGCGGCGGTGGATGTGCACGACGCCAGCCGCGGTGGCCAGATCGATCGTGCCGGAGAAGCGCTCGAGGCCGGGCGCGAGCAGTTGAAGGATCGAGAGCGCGGTCGTCGTCTTGCCGCAACCCGACTCCCCGGCGATGCCGAGCGCCTCGCCCGGCTGCACCTCGAACGAGACGCCGGCGACGATCTCGACCTCCTCCGAGCCCAAGCGGTAGCCGACGCGGAGGTCGTCGACGCGCAGGACGGGATCGCTCATCGGTCGCCCTGCGACTGCGGGCCGGCGGCATCCTCGATGACCTGACCCACCGCGAAGAAGGCGAGCACGAAGAGCGTGATCGCCGCGCCCGGCGGCACGACGTACCACCACGCGCCCTGATTGAGCGCGCCGGCCTGGAAGCCGTTGTAGAGCAGCGTGCCCCACGAGAACGAATCCGGGTTGCCGAGACCGAAGTACGAGAGGCCCGCCTCGCCGAGGATCGAGAGCGCGACGATAAGCACCGAGTTGGCCCACACCAGCGGCATGACGTTGGGCAGGATGTGGCGGCGCATGATCCACACGTGCGACGCGCCCTGCGAGCGCGCGCGCTCGACGAACTGGCGCTCCCGCAGCGAGAGCACCTGCGCGCGCACGATGCGTGTCGTCCCCGCCCAGCCGGTGATCGCGAGCACGAGCACGATGATGCCGGTCCTGCCGCCCGGGACGCGGTTCGCGTCGTCCTGCAGCAGTGCCGCCGTGAGCACCGCGAACGGCACGAACGGGATCACGAGGAACCAGTCGTCGAGGAACGTGAGCACGCGGTCGACCCAGCCGCCGAAGTATCCGGCGCAGATGCCGGCGATCGCGCCGATGACGGCCGAGGCCGTGCCTGCGACGAGCCCGACGATCAGTGAGATGCGCGCGCCGAGCAGGAATTGCGACAGCAGGTCGCGGCCCGATTCGTCCGTGCCGAGCCAGTGCGAGGTCGAGGGGCCCTGCATGCGATGGGTGAAGTCGAAGCTGCTCGACGAGAGCGGGTTCTGCGGCGCCAGCAGGGGGCCGAAGATCGACATCAGCACAACGGCCGCAATGACCGTGAGCCCGAAGGCGCCGAGCGGGCGGCGCGCGACGAAGCGCACCACGCGAACCACGGCCAGCAGGCTTCGCACGAGCGTGCTCCGCTCGTGGCCCAGGAGGCCGGCGACCGTCTCGGACGAGACGGGCATCAGCGTGCCCGGACGCGCGGATCGAGTGCCATGATCACGAGGTCGGCGAGCAGGTTCATCACGATCACCGCGGCCGACGAGAGCAGGAAGATGCCCTGCAGCACCGGGATGTCGCGGTTGAGCAGGGCGTCGTAGGTGAGCTGCCCGATGCCGGGCCAGCTGAACACCGACTCGATGAAGATCACGCCGCCGACGACGTAGCCGAGCGACATCGCCGTGAGCGCGATCACGGGCAGGAGGGCGTTCGGCACGGCGTGGCGCAGCACCGCGCGCCGCGGCGAGAGGCCGACCGCGCGGGCAGTGGTCATGTAGTCCTCGTGCAGCGTCTCGGTGAGCGACGAGCGCATGATCAGGCTCCAGCTCGCGATGATGCTCGCCGTCAGCGTGAGCACCGGCAGCACGGCGTGCTGGGTCATGTCCCAGACGTGGCTGAGGCCATGCGCCGTGGATCCGGGCTCCTCGGAGAGCTGGCTCGGGAAGGCGCTCAGCCAGATCGAGAACACGAGCACCACGGCGATCGCGAGGAACTGCTCGGGCATCGAGTAGAGCGTGAGCGCGCCGCTCGTGAGTGCGCTGTCGGCCTTGCTGCCCCGCCGTCGCGCCGAGATGATGCCCATCCAGGTGCCGAGCAGCGCGGCCAGGAGCGTGGCCGGCAGCGCGAGGATCAGCGTATTGGGCAGCGCCTCGCCGATCACGTCGGTCACCGGCCGGCCCGAGTGGTAGCTCGTCTCGAGCTGGCCCGTAAGCGTGTTGCGCACGTAGATGCCGAACTGATCGAGCTCCGAGCGGTCGAGCCCGCGCGCGTGAATCAGGTGCGCGCGTTCCACGGCGGTGGTGTGGGGCACGCGCAGGAGGTCGTTCTTCGGGTCGCCGACGGCGCGGAAGAGGAAGAAGTTGAATGTGAGCACGAACGCGAGCGTGACGAGCGCGAGCCCCACCTTCTCGGCGACGAGGCGCTTCACGACGCCACCTCCGGGAGCTCGATCGGCTCGCGCTGTTCGCGGCGGTGCGCGAGGAAGGACGAGCCGAGCGCGAGCGCCGCGAGGATCCCGAGCGCGCCGAACGCCCAGAAGACCCCCGGGTACCGGGCGGAGGCGAGCTCGCCGGGCCGCAGGGCGATGATCGTGTCGTAGCCGTAGGAGGTGATCGGCTGCCCGTTCGGCGAGGGCTGCGTCGTCCAGTGCGTCCACGTGCGGGTGTTCACGGCGCCGAGATCGTCGGCCTCGTAGAGCTCGATGTACGGCAGCTTCGAGACTGCGATGCGCTGGAGTTGATGCACCGCGTTGACGCGCGCGGCGTCGGTCGTCGCCCGCAGCTCCTGCTGGTAGAGGCGGTCGTACGTCTTGTCGACGAAGCCGGAGTCGTTCCAGACGCCGATCTGCGCCTTGGTGAAGAGCGAGAGCAGGAACTCGGGCGTCGGGTCGCCGCCGATCGACCAGATCTCCGTGTCGAAGTCGGGCGTCAGCGTGTCGCCGTTCTTGTTGAACTCGAGGTTGATCAGCTTGTCGGTGCTGTAGACGCGCACGTCGATCTGGATGCCGACGTCGCGCGCCCAGGCGCGGATCAGCGTGACGGCGCGCTTCTCGGTCGCCTCGCCGCTGTAGGCGAGCTCGAACTCGGCCCGCATGCCGTCCTTCCGGCGCACGCCCCCGGGCCCCACCCTCCAGCCGGCTCTCTCGAGGATGCGCTCGGCGCGCGCCGGGTCGTACTGGTAGCCGAGCATGGGATCGCTCGAGAGATCGAGTGAGAACCGCCCGTAGCTGCGCGAGAGCTGGGTATTGCCCGGTGTGCCGTAACCGAACAGCGATGCCTTCACGAGCGCCGCGCGGTCGATCGACCAGGCGAGCGCCGTGCGGATCGCGGGGTCCTGGATGACGCTCTTGTGCACGCGCGAGGTGACGTTCTTCGCGAGGTTGAAGACCCAGTACTCCAGGCCGATCGGCGGCGAGCGGTAGACGCGGACGCCGCTCGTGCGCTCGAGGCGCCGGGTGTCCTGGACGTCGAGCGTGTCGCTCGGCATCACGTCGAGACGGTTCTGCGCGAGGTCGGTCGCCGCGCCGCTGCTGTCGCCGTAGTAGGTCATGAGGACGCGCTGGGGCCCGGTGTTCTCGCGCGCGCGGCGGAAGTACGGGTTGCGCTTCATGACCGTTGTCCCGTTCGGGTTCCAGCTCGTGACGGTGTACGGACCCGAGCCGACGAGCGGCAGCGGGGGCGTGAAGTGCTCCCAGTTCTCGTTGTTCGCCGCCTTCCAGACGTGCTCGGGGAGGATGTAGATCCAGAGCGACTGCATCTCGACCGAGCGGTGCTTGAGGTGGGCGATGACCGTCGTGTCGTTCTTCGCGTGCCAGCTCTTGACCGCCTCGACCGCGTTCGGTGCGCTCCAGCGCTGCATGAAGCGCATCGTCCAGACCACGTCGTGGGCGGTCAGCGGCCGGCCGTCCGACCACCGGAGACCGGGCTCGAGGTTGTAGGTGTAGGTCAGGCCGTCGCGCGAGGCCTCGACGGTCGCCAGCGAGTGCTTGCGGTCCGGCTGCATCGTCTTGCGGTCGAAGGCGACGAGGAGGTCGAAGTTGAGCGCCCAGACGCGGTACTCGGCGGCGAGCTGGCCGACGAGCGGGTTGAGCGTGTCGATCTTCGTCGTCGTCGCCACGCGCAGGTCGCGCGAGCGCGTGTCTGCGAGCGCGGGCGCTGCCAGCAGGAGTGTCGCAAGCAGACACGCGACGATGGCTGGCCCTCGGCGCACCCGAAGGATTGAAGCTGATCGGGTCACACGCAGTCCAGCCCCCTGCCAGAGTGGGGTCAGATGTCGCGCCGCCTGCTCGCACTGCTCGGCCTCGCGGCGGCGCTCGTCCTGGCCCCGAGTGCGCAGGCCGACGGGCGGCCACCCGACGCGGCCGGCACCGTCTGTACCTACCGCGTGCCCGAGGCGACGCCCTACGACACGCCGCAGGGACACATCCGCGTGCACTACGTGGCCGACCCGGCCGACCGCGACGCGCCGGATCTCGCCTCGACCCGCGTGGCCGGGGTGCCCGACTGGGTCGTCGCGGTCGGTGATGCCGCCGAGACCGCGTGGGCGCGCGAGACCGGACTCGGCTTTCCGCCTCCGCCCGCCGACGACGGCGACGGCGCCGAGCGCGGGGGAGACGCGCGCTACGACGTCTACGTCTGCGACCTCGCCTCGCACGACCTCGGCGAGCTGGCCGCCACGGTCGCCGATCCGCCGGGTTCCGGCTACAGCTACCTGGTCGTCGACAACGACTACGCGGCCGCCGAGGTCGCGCCGCTCACCACGGTCGGCGTCGAGCAGCTGCGCGTGACCGTCGCGCACGAGCTGTTCCACGCGATCCAGATCGGCGAGGCGCACGGGCGCCTGCCCGAATGGCTGGCCGAGTCCACCGCCGTCTGGATGGAGGGCATCGTCGCCCCGCCCGATGTCGATCGGGAGATCTACCGTGTCGCACTCGGGGGCGCCGGCACCGAGGAGCCGTACTGGCGCGGCGGCGACCTGCACGAGTACGGGGCGTGGTGGCTGATCGCGCAGCTCGAGCACGAGCACCCGGGCTTCGTGCGCCGGTTGCTCGCGCTCGCAGCGGCGCGCTCGGATGCCGACCCGGACGGTCTCCGCCTGCTCGCTCGTGCGCTGGGGGGCCGGCGCGTGCTGGAGTCGTCGTTCGCGCGCTTCGCGAGCACGGCGATCGACGACCCGCTGGTCGGGAAGGCGCTGCACCCACGGCGCACGGAACGACTGCGGGTGGGGGGTCATCTCGTGCTGCGCGCGCGCATGCAGCCGCTCGCGCTCCGGCTCTGGCGCGTTCCGACGACGGCGCGCTCGGTGGCGATCCGGCGCACCGGATCGCGCCGGCTCGCAGTCGTCGTGCGGCGTGGAGTGCGCGAGCTGCCGGTCTCCAGCCAGATTCTGGAGCTGCACGATGGGTCCGGTTCGCTGCTCGTGCTCGTCGTGGGCGACGCCGGTGCGGCACAGGAGGTGCGCCTGACGCTTTCGGCGTGATTGCACGAAGGGTGCCCTAGGCACCCTTTTGGGGGATCTTCACGGTGAGGGTTGCAACCTGCAGAAACCTGCGTATGTTCGTGCAGTACCGACAGAAGCGCACTTCTGCGGTACAGGCTGACCCGACCCGGTCGATACAGGGGTGGAGTCGCCAACCAACGAGCATCGGAATCCCGCATGGCAGTCACCCAACGAGCAGCAAGCGTCGCAACGGTCGCCCACCCGGCCCTGCCCACGCGCTCGCTCGCCGAAGGCCGGGAGCGAGCCGCGAAGCTCGTTCTCGCCACGGTCATGCTGACGGCCTGGGGATTCGCATTCGGTGCCACGCCGACAGGCATGGCCGGGGCCGTCGCCTCGACCGCAGCCGCTTTCGTCATCGGCCCGGCACTGTTGCGCGATCGCGGCGAATACCACCGCGCACTCGCCGTACGGCTCGTCCGCCATGCCCAGGCCGCCACGCTCGTCACGGCCCTCGTCGTCGCTACAGCGGCTCTACTGGACACGGGCGTCGATCCTCTCCGGCTCGCCGCCGCCTCCCTGCTCGGCTTCTTCGCGGTCGCCGGATGGGACGTGCGCCAGCATCGCACGCAGACGAACGATCGCCCTCTGCGAGTGCTGGGCCTGGGCGCGGGCGAAGAGGCCGCGCGCGTCGTCCGCAGCTTCGAGAATCGCGAGGCCTACGGTGTCGAGCTGGTCGGCTTCGTCGGCAACCACTCGCACGCGGTGGTGCCGGTACTCGGGGAGCTCGACGATCTCGCCGACGTGCTGCGCCGCTACGACATCGACGCGATCGTCCTGACTGCCAGCCGCCATCGCCTGCCACTGCTCGAGCACCTGCTCGACGTGGATCGCACGCCGGCCCTGCTCGAGCTGAGCGACCTCTACGAGCGCGCCTTCGGATGCGTCCCGGTCGAGGAGATCAATGCCGCCTGGTTCATCGAGGCGCTCACGCTGCACCGCCGCCTCCAGAACTCACCGGCGCGGCGCTTCGTCGACCTTGCGCTCTCCGCCCTCGCCGCGGTCGTCCTCGCGCCGCTCATGGCGGTCGTGGCACTCGCCATCAAGCTCGACACGCCCGGCCCGGTGTTCTACCGCCAGGTGCGCGTCGGCGAGGGTGGCCGCCGCTTCACGATCGTCAAGTTCCGCTCGATGCGAACGGATGCCGAGTCGATGGGCACCCCGCGCTGGGCGGCCGTGGCCGATCCGCGCATCACCCGGGTCGGCAAGCTGATCCGCCGCTGCCGCATCGACGAGCTGCCTCAGCTCTGGAACGTCGCCCGCGGTGAGATGGCGCTCGTCGGGCCGCGTCCCGAGCGTCCCGAGCTCGTCGCCGAGATCGCCCGGCAGCTGCCCTTCTACGAGCCGCGCCACCTCGTCCGCCCCGGCATCACCGGGTGGGCCCAGGTCTACGCGCCCTACGCGGCGTCCGTCGAGGAGACGCTCGAGAAATTGTCCTACGACCTCTACTACGTCAAGCACCAATCGTTCGCCACCGACGCCGGAATCATGCTCAGCACCTTGGGAGTCATGGCCGGCGGACGCGGGGCGCGCTGACTGCCAGCTGCAGAAGAAACAAGGAAAAAGGGGAGAGTCTTCATGCGTACCACTCGTTTCATCCTTCCGCTCGTCGCACTTGCGCTCTGCGTGATGCCGGCGGCGGCCCTCGCCAGCAGTGGCGGGGTCACGCAGGCGATCATCAAGGACGTCGCCAAGGACGGCAAGGTCGATGGCCACTACACGACCGGGCAGCTCAAGACCGCCCTCAAGAGCCCCCTGCTCGCCCAGTACGGCGGCCAGGGCGCGGTCGAGGCCGTCGTCACCAAGACGACGCCCGCCAAGACGGCGACGACCCCCGCCAAGGCCACCCCGTCGAAGGCAACGACGGCCGCCCCGGCGACCGGCCCGACCAGCAACCTGCCGTTCACCGGCGCCGACATCTTCCTGTTCGTCGCAGTCGGCGGCGGACTGGTCGCAGCCGGCCTCGTGCTCCGGCGCTTCGGCCGCCGAGACGACGAGGCCGCGGTCTAGTCCCCGCACCTGCAGCTGGCTCGGCCGCCGGCCGCGGCGCCCTCCGGGGCGCCGCGGCCGGCGCCGTTTTCCCGACCCTCGTACTACCGGGCCAGCAGAGCGCGGTAGCGCTTCATCTCGCTCGCGTTCCAGTCGGCGTGCGTCTGGGTGCGCAGTGACGCGACGAGCTCGTGGTGGTAGGGGCTCGAGAGGCTCTCGGCGTGCCCGATCACGTTGCGCGGCGCGATGTGGAAGCGCGCCATGAGCCAGCGCGTGAGCGCGAGCGACGCGGCGATCTGGCGCGGGTCGGAGAGGATCTCGGCGGCGGAGGTGCCGACGTGCTCGATGCCGATCGCCGTCCAGTTGAGGCCCACCGTGTGACGGCAGCGGATTCCGAGTGGCACCAACTGGTAGATCGTGCCGTCCTTGTCGATCACGAAGTGCGCGCAGGTGCCCGGCAGCTCGTGCAGTTCCGAGTCCGGGTGGTCGGGCGCGAACGTGTTGTACGCGCTCGCGAACGTCTCGCTCGCGGTGTAGTGCTCGACGATCACCTTGGGCGCGATCAAGCGCCACTGCGGGGTGCCGTAGTGGCGCTTGGAGTACGCGGCCATCTCGGCCTTGCGCTGCGCCCCGTACGGGATCGGCTTCTGGACGATGGGCGGTTTCACGGGCGTCGCCAGGAGCGCCACCGCCGCGAGCGCGAGCGCGATCACCAGCCGAACCCCGCGCGGCGCGCCGGCGGTGCGAGCGGGCTCTGCGGCAGGCCTGCGACGGGCGCGGGCGCGTTGTACGCGGGCGGAGCGACATCGTTCGGGGTGTGCGGGTAGAAGAGGCTCGCGATCTCCTGGATCTGTCCCCGGCCGACGCCGAGCTCGAACTGGCCGCCGCCGTACAACTCCAGGCCGCGCTCGAGGCACGCGTCGATACACTCGAAGAGCCGCGCGAGCGTCCCGAAGCGCGAGGGCTTGATGTTCATGTGGCGCGCCGGGAAGGGCAGGGCGTCGACATCGGCGAGCGAGTGGATGGGCGCGTCGAACGAGAGGCGGTCGAGCACGCCGCCGAGGGCCTCGAGCACGTCGGGCGTGAGCGACGGATCCTCGATCACGGCGCCGGGGAAGCGGTCGGCGACCAGCCGCTGGAAGGCCGCGTCCGGGAGCGTGTCGACGGGGGTGCCGACGTAGTGCGCTTTGAGATCGCACACGCGCACGCTGCCCGTCGCGGCGAGCGCGTCCATGTGCGCCTCGTCCCATTCACCCGGGATGGGGTCGACCTTGAACTCGAGGCCGGGCGCCACGGCGAGCCAGTTGCGGATGTCCTCCCGGGTCGAGACCACGAAGCGCACGGGCGCCGGCTCGCGGCCCACGACCTCGCCGAGCGTCGCGCCGGCCTGCCGCAGGGCGAGGTCGAGCAGGGCGCTCTCGAACGCCCAGCGCCGGTAGTCCCGCGACGCGGGCATGCTGGGATCGGCCGTGAACAGCGTGCAGCCGCCGAGGTGCTCCGAGGCGCTGGCGATCGTGTGGGATCCCGCGAGCTCGAGCGAGCGCGGATCCGGCAGCAGATCGTGATCGGTCGCCGCATAACAGATGTCCTCGCCGCGCGCCTCGTGGCCGCCGCCGCGCATCACGATCGTCGTCGAGACGCGCTCGAAGCCGCTCGAGACCGCCTGCGACACGCGCTCGTAGGCGACGTCGTCGATGAGGACGGCGAGCGGTGCGATGCGGTCATAGGTTCCCATGAGCCGTCATGCTATGCCGCCATGGACGAACACCCACGGACCCCGGCGCGCGTCTGGCTGCCGCCCGAGGCCCCCGCAGCGCTGGTCGACGCCGTGCGCCGGGGTGGCGGCGAGATCGTGCCCGCCGAGCGCGCGAACGCGATCGTCTGGTATGGCGCCGGCCACCTCGCGGCCGGGCAGGTGCCCATGGTGCAAGCGCTCTTGGGCGACTCCGTCGAGTGGGTGCAGCTCGAGGCGGCCGGCATCGAGACGTGGTTCGAGCACGGAGTGGTGGATAGCGCCCGCACCTGGACGTCGGCGGCGGGCGCCTACTCCGACGCGGTGGCCGAGCACGCGATGGCACTGCTCCTGGCATCCGCGAAGCGCCTCGCCGAGTGCGCACGCGCCGACACGTGGCGCAAGAGCGAGCTCGGCGGCCGCCAGTTCGCCGGCAGCACGGTCGGGATCGTCGGCGCGGGCGGCGCCGGTCGTGGCGTGATCCGCAGGCTGGAGCCCTTCGGAGTCCGCGTGCTCGCACTCACACGCTCGGGTGCGGACGTCCCGGGTGCCGAGCGATCGTTCGGGCCCAGCGGTCTGGACGAGCTGCTCGAGGTGAGCGACTACGTCGTCCTCTCCACGCCGCTCACTGCCGACACGCAGGGCCTCATCGGTGCGCGCGAGCTCGGCCTGATCGGCCCGCGCGGCGTGCTCGTCAACGTCGGCCGAGGCGGACTCGTCGACACCGACGCGCTCGTCGCGGCCCTGCGCGGCGGCCGTCTCGGCGCCGCGTGCCTGGACGTCACGGAACCCGAGCCGCTGCCCGACGGGCACCCGCTGTGGAGCGAGCCGCGGGCCCTGATCACGCCGCACGTCGCGAACACGCGCGTGCAGCTCGACGCGGCCCTCGTGCGCCGGGTCGAGCAGAACGTTGCACGCTTCATCGCGGGCGAACCGCTTCTCGGCGTCATCGATCCAGTCGCCGGGTACTGACGGCCGCCGCGCCGGGACGGCGTGAGCGGCGGGGGAGGGATTCGAACCCTCGAGACAACCTCAGCGATTGTCTAGCTGC
>CAZYYP010000021.1:0-25844 GCA_964651695.1 uncultured Gaiellales bacterium
CGCAGTCGCGCAAGGCCGGCAAGAAGCTCGGCTACCGCGCGGTCATCAAGCTGACCGTCGCCAAGAAGGCCGCAGCGCTCTCGTCCAAGAAGAAGTAGTCCACCACGACTGGAGGGCCCGGCTGCCCGCGCGGCGGCCGGGCCCTTCGCATGCCCGCCTAGAATCGCCGTGCGGGGGCCGGTAGCTCAGCTGGTAGAGCAGGGGACTTTTAATCCCAAGGTCGCAGGTTCGAGCCCTGCTCGGCCCATCCCCGCCCTCGCCTCGCCGGCACGAAGCGCGCGTCCCTCGTCCGCCCCTAGACGAACCCCTGGCTGACCGCGTTCCAGCGGTCGGGTTGTTCGAGGTGCACGTCGTGGCCCGCATCGGGGATGGTCGCACCGTCGGCACGCGTGCGCACCGTCAGAGCCCGGCGCCGAGACTGGACGCCGATGCCTCCAGATACGCCTCATCGGCCGCGTAGAGCTCGGCGTGCTCCTGCCAGACACGCGGATCCGCGGCGGAGCCACTCAGTACGGCGCGCTCGACGAGCAGCCGGATCGCCTCGATCCGGCGCGCGACGGTCGCGAGCAGGAGCGCGCGATCGCTTCGCCCGGCGCCGTAGGCGTCGCAGAACGACGCGAGGCGCTGCGCCTGGATGCGTGTCTCGCAGAGCTCCGGGGGCGCGCTCAGCGAGAGCGGCACGAAGCGATAGGCGGCATACGCCAGATCCCAGACGCGCGCGCCGGGCGCAGCCGTCTCCCAGTCGATGACGGCGTCCAGCCGTTCTCCGCGGAAGACGGCGTTGTACGGGGCGAAGTCGTTGTGGCACACGACCTCGACCGGCAGATCCGAGGGCATCTCCAGCATCCAGCAGGCATCGCTCGGCGGCTCGAAATCGAGCGTCGCGTCATGCAACTCCCGCAGCATCCGTCCGGCAGTGGCCAGCGTCGAGGGACGCCACGCGATCTCCGGAATCTCGTCGTGCCAGACGTCGCCCGCGAGATAGCCCACGACGTCGCGCCCGAGGTCGTCGAAGCCCATCGGCTCGGGGACGCAGGTCAGACCGGCCCGGCGCAGGTGCGCGAGAACTGCCTGCACCGATGCGGACGAGGGCCTCGCGGGGCGTCGCACCGTGTCGCCGATGCGAACAACGGCGCCGTACCGGCTCAGGCTGGACATCGCGGGCGAAAGGGTAGTCGCGAGATCCACCGCGGACGTTTGCCTCGCGCCCGCACGGGTAGACACGGAGCGTACGACGACGTTCCCGGCACCACGGGTCGCAGCCGCCGCCCGTCACAGCGAACCTCCGGAGGCCCGCTTGGGCATCATCGCGTTCTTGATCCTCGGGCTCCTGGCGGGTGCGATCGCCAAGGCCCTTTCCCCCGGGGAGAATCCCGGGGGCATCATCCTCACCACGGCACTCGGCGTCGTCGGAGCGCTCGTCGGCGGATTCCTCGCCGGGGCGCTCTTCAACGCCCACCCGCTCGATGACTTCTTCGACCTCTCGACCTGGGCGACCGCGATCGCCGGCTCGCTGATCCTGCTCGCCGTCTACCGCATGATCGTGCGGAACGGCCACGACAACCGAGGAGTACTCCGATGAAACTGCTGCTGATTCTCGCCACGCTCGGCCTCGCAACGCTCGTCGTCATGCGCCGCCGCAACCCCGACCTCGCCGACCGCGTCGAGGGCGCCGTGCGGGATGCCGCGAAGGACGCGGCCGAGACCGTCAAGGACAACCCCCTCGACTCGGCGGGCGACATCGCCTCCAATCTGCGCGACAAGGCCAAGGGTCTCGTCGGATGAGCGGCGCGACCACGCACGACGGCCCCGGCGGCATGGATGCCATCGACGACGAGCCCGTGACCGATTCCGACGAGCCGGGTGGGATGAGCGGCATCCCCGATCCCGATTCCGGCGAGCACGACGAGGACTGACGCCGTGGGCGTTCGCCTGCCTGCGCGGGCGAACGCCTAGGCTGCCGGCAGGCCTGCGACCCGGAGCCGCCGAATGCCCGGCGGGGAGCGGTCGCGCGCACCCGCGTGCGGGCCATGACCCGATGCGACTGCTCCCGCTCATAGCCGCGACGGCCATCCTCGTCGCACTCGTCCTGCGCCGGCGAACGCTCGCCCGCACGACGGCAGCTCTCACCGCCGCGATCGGCGGGCTGCTCGCAGGCTACGGCCTCGGGCTCTACTCGCTGCCGAGCATCGACGACGCCCTCACGCGGCTCGCTCCGGCGCTCGGCACCTGGACGTATCCGCTGGTCGCGGTGCTGGCGTACCTGGAGGCCGCGGCGTTCGTCGGTCTGCTCGTTCCCGGGGAGCTGACCGTCGTGCTCGGCGGGGCGATCGCGCGCGACGGCCATGTCTCGATCTTCAAGCTCTTCGCCCTCGTGTGGCTGGCGGCCGTGGCCGGCGACACGACCGGGTACCTGCTCGGGCGCCGGCTCGGGCGCGGGTTCCTGATGCGCCACGGACCGCGCTTCCACATCACGCCCGGGGTCGTCACGCGCGTCGAGGCGATCTTCGGGCGACATGGTGGCAAGGCGATCATCCTCGGCCGTTTCATCGGCGTCGCGCGGGCGATCACGCCCTTCCTCGCGGGCACGGCGCACATCCCGCTGCGCCGGTTCCTGGCGTTCGACATCCCCGGTGCCGGCGCCTGGGCCGCCGCCTTCCTCGCCGTCGGCTACGTCGTCGCGACGAGTGCCGCGCGCGCGGCCTCCCTGTCGCATGCGATCGGGCTCGCGATCGGTGGTGCAGCGGTCGCCGGTGCGGTCGCCATCGGCATCCGGCAGCTCTACCGCAGCGCGCCGCGCGGCACGCGTCTGCGCTTCGCGGTGCGCTGGGCGCGCGCTGCGGTGATCCCCCACGACGAGCCTGACGGCTCGTGACGCCCAGCAGACGGCGGAGCGCCTTCGCTCCGCGGCACTCAAGCCGCGTGTCTGGACGGCCGATGCCAGTCAGATGGAGGCAATCCCTCCGACACCGGCCAATCCGGCGAGGGGGTGAGCGGTGGACGATCACCTGCTTCACCCGTCGCGGATCCTCGTGGTCGATGACCAGGAGGCGAATGCCCTGCTGCTGCAGGCGGTCCTCACGCGCGCGGGCTACAGCAACGTCGAGACTCTGACGGATTCGCGGGCGGTCGCCGGGCGCTGCGCGCAGGATCCCCCCGACCTCTTGCTGCTGGACTGGCACATGCCCGGGTGCAGCGGCCCGGAGATCCTCGAGGAGATCGCCTTCCTGACGGACGAGCCGAACTGGGTGCCGGTGCTCGTCCTCACGGCCGACGTCGCGCCCGACACGAGGCGCCGGGCGCTCGGACTCGGCGCGCGCGACTTCATCACGAAGCCGATCGACGTCGGCGAGGTGCTCCTACGCGTCCGCAACCTCCTCCAGACGCGCTATCTGCGACTCGAGCTCCAGCGCAACAACGACCTCCTGCACGAGCGCGTGGCGCAGCGAACCACCGAACTCGAGGCCGCCAAGCTCGAGATGCTCGACCGCCTCGCGCTGGCGGCGGAGTATCGCGACGACGCCACCGGCCAGCATGCCGATCGCATCGGCCGTACGAGCGAGCTGCTCGCGCTCGAGCTCGGAGTCGACCCGGCCGAGGCGACCCTGATCGGCCATGCGGCGCGCCTGCACGACATCGGCAAGATCGGCATCGCCGACGAGCTGCTGCTGAAGCCCGGCGCGTACACCAAGGCCGACTTCACGGCGATGCAGCTGCACTCCTCGATCGGCGCCCGCATTCTCTCGGGCAGCACCAACGAGCTGCTCATGCTGGCCGAGCAGATCGCGCTGACCCACCACGAGCGCTGGGACGGGCGCGGCTACCCCGGCGGGCTCGCCGGCGCTGCCATCCCCCTCGCCGGCCGGATCGTCAGCGTCGCCGACGTGTTCGACGCGCTCACGCACCGCCGGCCCTACAAGCAGCCGTGGCCGGTCGACAGGGCCGCGCGGGAGATCCTCGACGGAGCCGGGACGAAGTTCGATCCGGCTGTCATCGAGGCCTTCGCACGGCTCGACCACGTGATGCTCATCCAGGTCGCGGACGGGCCGGCGCCGGCCGAGGTAGAACCGCGCGTGGGTCGTGACCGCGCGTCGCGGGCGAGCGCCGAGAGCGACGCCCGGGCCGCCTGACCACGTGGGGCGACGACCGCCACGGAAGTCGCCTCACCTGAATGCGCCGACGGGCGCGGGCCGAACGCGGCGCCCGCTGCTCAGCTGATGAGCGACTCGCGCAGCGCGACGGCGACGGCCTGTGTGCGGGTGTCGCACTTCAGCTTGGCCATGGCGTGCTGCACGTGGGTGCGCACCGTGAGCGGCGAGATCGAAAGCGTGCGGCCGGCCTGCTCGTCCCGCATGCCTTCGGCGAGGAGACGCAGGACGTCGCGCTCGCGCTTGGTCAGCGTCAGCATCCGCTCCTTGGCGGCCGGCCCGGCGAGCACGCTGGCGAGCGCCGCGTCGATGTAGCTGCCACCCCCCGCGACGATGCGGATCGCGCGCTGCAACTCGTCGAGCGGTGCCTCCTTGAGGATGAATCCCCGGACGCCCGCATCGAGCGCGGCGAGCAGCAGGGCACGCTCCGGATAGGCGGTGTAGAGCACGACGGACGTCGACGAGGACGTGAGGGCGAGCTGTGACGCGATGTCGATGCCGCCGATTCCCGGCATGCGGATGTCGAGCAGGGCGATCTCGGGCTTCTGCTCGTCGATCAACCGCAGAGCGGACTCGCCATCGCCGGCCCGGCCGACGAGCTCGAGACCATGCTCGCTCTCGAGGAACCGGCTCACGGCGTCGAGGATCGCGGGATGATCGTCCGCGACGACGCAGCGGATGACCGTGCTCGCCACCGAATGTCCATTGTTGTCACTCATGTTGCAAGGTGCGTATCGGCAGCGTCGCCGAAATCCGTAGGGGGAATCACGCGACGCCGTCCGCGACGCCCGGCAGCCACGCCTCGACGATCAGACCGCCACCCGGCGCCGCGTCGATCGCAAGGTGCCCGCCCGCGAGACCGACGCGCGCGCGCATGCTCGCAAAGCCATACCCCCCCGGCCCGGATGCGATCAGCTCCGCGTCACAGCCGCACCCGTTGTCTGCGATGCGAACCGCGTGGCCGCCGTCGCGCTCGAGGAGGGTGACCGTGACCGACGACGCATTCGCGTGCTCGCGGACGTTGGCAAGCGCCTCCTGCGCGATGCGGAAGAGGAGAGCCCCCTCCTCCTCGGCGGGCGGCGTCGTCATCTGGTCGTCGAGCCAGTAGGCGATCGTGCCCTCGCCCGCCGCGGCCTCGAGCGCCATCGCCAGCGCGACCGACACGCCTTCGCCGGCGAGTCCCGGCGGCTGCAGCTCGAACACCAGGATACGCAGCCGCGCGATCGCGAGCTGCGCGGTCAGCTCGGCCTCGGCGAGCATGCTCAGCTGATCCGGGTCGCTGAGCGTGCGCCGCAGCAACTGGAGCCGCATGCTGAGGGCGGCGATGACCTGGATCGGGTCGTCGTGGATCGCCTCGGCGACCCGGCGTCGCTCGAGCTCGCCGGCCCAGACGAAGTCGGCCACGAGCGCGCGGCGCGCCTGGAGGCTCATGCCGACGGGCGCGCCCGGGGAGGTGGAAGGAAGATCGCTCTGCATGCGTCGCGGCGATGGCGCTCGGGATGTCCGGACGAGGAGTGCCATGCCGCATCTCACACTAGTGCCGTCGCCGGCTCGCGCTTCGACTGGGCCTGGGCCCCTAGAACCGGTCGGGCGAGAGCACCGGCATCGACTGGCGGTTCAGGCGCCGCCCCGCGAGGCAATCGGTGGTCGTGCCGTAGAGGTCGGCAAGCGCCGAGGCGAGCGCGAGCGCGATCACTCCGCTGTCCTCGGCGCGGAGGAGGCCCTCGATGTCGACCTCGCAGCCGCGCGCGGCGAGCTTGTCCACGACCTGCTGCTCGCCGAGACCCGTGCGCACGCGGGCAGCGCGCAGCGCTTTCGCCACACGCTCGTGCGCCTCGTCGGGAGCGGTGACGAGACGGAGGCTCGGCGTGCAGGGGTCGTGCGCCGGCGTCTCTGCCAGAACTGCGAGGGAAGTCGTCCGCATAGCTCTTTCATCGAGCGCGAGGGGGGAGACCGCTATCCGAGCTTTCGGTCGATCCGCATCCTCGCTTTCGATGACTGCAGGGATGCGCGCGGCCCGCGAAGCCCGACGACCCACGCAGAACCCACTAGCGTTGGATGCATGTCGGAGGACGCACATGCCCAGCCGGGTGGCACGGTGCGGGACGGCCTGCGCGTCCTGCTCGTCGAGGACGACGGCGCCAGCCAGGAGGTCGAGTCGCTCATGCTCGAGCACCTCGGGCACGACGTCGACGTGGTGGCCGACGGGGCCGCTGCGGTCACCGCGGCCGCGGCCGAGCGCTACGACGCCATCGTCATGGACTGCGACCTGCCCGGGCTGGACGGCTACGGCGCCGCGGCGGCCATCCGCCTCGCAGAGGGGCCCGAGACCCGCGTGCCGATCATCGGCGTGACGGCCCAGGACGATCGCCGCCGCTGCATCGAGGCCGGCATGGACGACCGTCTCGGCAAGCCGTTCGCGCTCGCCGACCTCGCCGACGCCCTCGAGCGGGCGGTGCCGTCTGCGGCCGGCGCATTCGCCGGCGTGCTGGACGCCGCGATCGCCGACCAGTTGCGTACCCTCGCGCAGGCCGGCAGCCCGGATCTGCTGAAGAGGCTGCACGCGTCCTTCGCCCGCGACACGCCGCCGCGCCTGAGCGCCCTGCGCGTCGCAGTCGCATCCGGCGACCGCGCGGCGATGGCGTTCAACGTGCACACGCTCAAGGGCAGCGCCGCCAATCTCGGAGCCGTGCGCATCGCAGAGGTATGCCGCGAGCTCGAGGCCGCCGCCGGAGATCCCGACCCCGAGCTTCTCGAACCGCTCCTCCGCGCGCTCGAGGCCCATGCGGCAGACGCGCAGTCGGCGCTGGCACAGCTGGCCGAGGGCGGCTAGAACCTCGAAGGGCCGCCCTTACGCGGCGCGCTGCACGGCCGAGGAGCCGGCGGCGCCGTGGATCGACGCGATGATCTCGGCCACCGGACTGCCCTTGACGACATAGCCGTCGGCTCCGGCGTCGTACATCTCCTGCATCGTCAGCGCATCGTCGTGCGCCGAGAATGCGAGCACGCTCGTGCCGGGGGAGCGCTGCTTGATGCCGCGCGCCGCGCCGGCACCTCCACCGGGCATCCGCACGTCGATCAGCGCGACGTCGGGGTGCTCCTGCGCGGCCATCTGGATGGCGCCACCCGCGTCGACCGCCGCGGCGACGAGCTCGAATGCAGGCTCCGACCGCACGACGCTGGCGAGGATCTCGCGGATGCCCTCGTCGTCCTCTGCGATCAGCACGCGGATCAGGTCTCTGGGATCCATTGCTGTTCTGACGCTAGCAGCATTTAGAGCGAATGGAATCCCCCGCAAATCAGCCGAGCTCTTGATCCTGATTGCAGTATTCCCGCGGGAGCTCACGAGCGACCGCAGGAACGACAGCGCTCGAGGTAGGGCCGGTACAGCGTGCCGCAGCCGGGGCACGCCCTGCGGAGCTCGCCGACCTCGAACAGGTTGGCCTCGACCGCTTCGAGCCGCTCCTCCGAGAGCTCGGGCAGGCGGGCGATCACGCGCTCGATGCGCGCGCGGGTGACGGCTGCGTGGATGGGGGACTGCGACTGGTGCAAGACGGTGCGCTTTCGCTCGGTGTGCGGCTTCAGGCGGCGAAGTCGGCGGTGGCCATGACGGCGTCGCGGGAACCCTGGAAGCTGCCCGTGGCGATACCGAGTCCGATCCGGTGCAGGCTCGGCATGAGGATGATGTGACGGTGCTCGGGCGAGTGCATCCACAGGCTCACGAGGCCTGCAGGCGTGCCGTACGACCCCGTGCCCCAGGCGATGTTCTCGCCGACGAGGGGGCTTGCGAGATAGCGGCGGATGCGCGAGTCGAACGGATCGCCGGGTGCGTTGTGCGCGAAGTAGCCGTGCGCCAGCATGTCGGCCGAGTGCTCGCGGGCGGCGCCGCGCAGGGCCGTGGAGGCCACGAAGCCAGGAAGGCCGTGCTGGACGCGGATGTGATCGAGGAGCACGAGCACCCGGCTCTCCGAGCTGCTGCTGAAGGAGGCCTTGCCGGCCGCCTGGCCGACCGCCGGCACGGCGACGAGGGCGACCAGGAGGAGCAGCGAGCTCGAGAGAATCTTCCGCATACCACATACATCGAGCACGCCGGGGCGGGCGGCAATCCGAGCTTTCCCGCCAATCGCATCCTCGATTTCGAGGATGCCAGGCTCCCGGGCCGGCCCTTACAACGCGCGGAACCAGGCGGTCGAGCGGTAGCGATCCCAGCCATCGGGGAGCAGGACCACGACCGGTCCGTCGAGTCCCCCGCCGCGCGCGACCGCAACCGCGGCTGCGACGGCGGTACCCGCCGAGCCGCCGACCAGGAGGCCCTCCTCGCGCAGCAGCCTTCCGACCATGGCGACGCTCTCGTCGTCAGTCACGCGCACCGCTGCGTCGATCACCGAGCGATCCATCACGGCCGGCGGCGCGCTCGCGCCGATGCCCTCGATCACGGAGCCCGTGTCGGGACCGGCGGTGCCCGTCTCGATCCAGTCGGCGAGACCCGACCCGAGCGGATCGGCGAGCACGACGCGCGCACCCGGGCAGGCGCGGCGCAGGTACCGGCCGACACCGGTGATCGTGCCGCCCGTGCCGGCACCCGCGACGAACGCGCCGACGCGACCGCCACTCTGAGCGAGGATCTCGGGGCCTGTCGTCTGCTCGTGCACGAGCGGGTTGGCGGGGTTGCAGAACTGATCGGCCAGGAACCAGCCGTGCTCGCCGGCGAGCCGGCGCGCCACCTGCTGGAAGTTCGCGGCGTCGCTCAGTGGCGCGTTGGGGGTGATCTCGACCCGCGCGCCGAGGGCCGCGAGCGCGCTGCGCTTGTCGGCCGACATCTTCTCGGGCATCACGCACACGAGCCGGTAGCCGCGTGCCGCCGCAACCAGCGCGAGCCCGACACCGGTGTTGCCGGCGGTGGCCTCGATGATCGTGTCGCCCGGCGCGAGCGCGCCGCGCCGCTCGGCGTCGCGCACGATCGCGAGCGCGATGCGGTCCTTCACGCTGCCGCCCGGGTTCAGGTGCTCGCACTTGGCGAGGATCGGAACACGCAGACCGGCTGCGATAGGCCGAAGCGGCACGAGCGGCGTATTGCCGATCTCACCCAGGACACCCGGCTCGGCCGTCAGGCCGCGCCTCCGCCATACGGCTCGAAGTCGAGCTCGAGGAACTCCTCGACCTCCGGGATCCATCGGCCCTGCACGAACGCCGTGTGGCGGGGGTGCACGTTGTAGGCCGCATACGCCGCGGCGTCGGCGAACTCCATCGAGAGCGAGTGGCGATACCCACTCTGTGCGCCGGTCTGGCTCAGCACCTCGAACCGCTCGACGCCGGGGATGCCCTCGAGCTGCTCGCGCGCCGTGCGCAGGAAGTCGGCCTCGGCGGCGGAGCCTGTGGCGTGGCGGAGGCGGAAGACGACGGTGTGGCGGAGCACGCGTCCTAGGAGCCCGCGAGTTGCTTGGCCATGCCCTCGAGCAGCTTCACCGTGACGCTCGGCTGCTCGCGCACGAGCGGCCGGAAGCTCCACGCCGGCATGCCCCAGCAGACGACATCGCTCTCGGCGGTGACGGTGGCGGTGCGATCCGCGCCGGCCAGGAGCGCGATCTCACCGAAATGGTCGCCCTCGCCGAGCCTCGCGACGCTCGTGCCGTCCTTGGTGACCGACGCCGAGCCCTGCTCGACGAAGAAGAAGCCGATGCCGCCCTCGCCCTCGGACACGATGGGATCGCCCGCGCTGAACGCGCGGCGCCGCATGGACGACGCGATCGCCTGGAGATTCTTGTCGGAGACCTCCGAGAAGAGGGCGACACCGCGCAGGAAGTCGTAGGGCTCGTCGGGCATGCGGCGGAGCCTACGTGACCGCCAAGAGACCGGCAAGCACCGCCCGCCCCGAGCGGAGGCACGGCCGGCGGCCCGGGCGGCGACGACTGCCGGACCCGGGCCCACCGATCGCGCACGGGGCTGGGGGCCCCCTACGTGACCTTGAAGGTCGCCTTCATGCCGGCGCCGGCGTGCGGGTCGCACTGGTAGGTGTAGGTGCCCTTCTTCAGGGTCACGGTGACCTTCTTCGTGCCGACGAACGGCACCGAGGTGATGACCTTCTTCACGCCGGGGCCGAAGAAGTCGAAGTCGTGGATCGAGGCCTTGTCCTTGACGGTGATCGTGTACGTGCCGTGCTTGAGCGACTTCACGGCCTTGCCGTTCTTCGTCAGCGTGATCGTGAATCCGGGGCCGACGGTGCCGGCGAGCGGGGTTGCAGCGGTCTGCCCGGCGAGGGCGGGAACGGCGAGCGCGAGGCTTGCCGTGAGAGCGGCGGCGGTGAGGGGGATCGTGCGGGACATGGAACTCCAAACGGCGATGGGAGCCGCCCGGCGCGGACGCGGGGCGGGCGCGGACCTCAAATCTACGCCTCCGCCGCCCGCGCGGTTTGCCGCTCGCTGCGCGGCGTCAGCTGAGGTAGAAGATGATCGCGACGATCGCCGGCGTCGCGAACCACGCCAGCGCGGTCAGCAGGATGCCGATCGTCGCGAACGTCATCGAGTCGTCGCGGGGCGGATTGCCACAGGCGCCGATCGTCTCCCAGAGGGCGTCGAGCGGCTCGTGCAGCATCAACTGGGAGCGCCGGTGCGCGACCGCGGCACCCTGCAGGATGATCCAGGCGACAGCGGCGAACACGAGCGCGGCCGCGAGGCCGAGGGCGATCCAGACCGGCAGGCCGCCGCTCGAGAGCCCGCCCACCTGGCGCGCGGCCGACGCGAGTCCCGAGATGACCGCGCCGCCGACGAGGAAGCGCGGAAGGCCGCCGCCGCCGCTGCCGAAATCCGGCGCCAGGCGCGTCATGGCGATGCGCGCGCGGGCCAATGGCCGGCGCTCGGGCTGATCGAACTCGCACTGCGCCTCACGCCGCTCGTAGAGGCGGCGCATCTGGTTGGCGACCGTGCGCGCGTAGGAGCGCACGATGAGGTGCGTGACCTGCTCGACGCCGATCTGCGCGAGCGGCCGCAGCGGCCCCAGCCGGCGCGGCAGCTTGGGTCCCCGCCAGCCGTGGCGGTCGTAGACCTCGAGCGCCTTCACCATCAGGTGGTGCGCGTCCTCGAAGCGGTCGGGGTGCGCCAGGATCTGGCGGTCGGCCAGCTCCTTGGTGGCCTCGCGCTCGCGCGGCGAGGCAGGCGTCAGCCCGGCGAGCACGCGCTCGGCATCCGCCTCGGAGCCACCCGGAAGCAGCCGGAAGCGGTTGAGCCGCGCGGCGAGATCGTCGAGCAGGAGGCCCGTGCGCGCCCGCTCGGGCGCGGAGGCACCGGGCCGGTTGTCGTCAGCGCGCGGGTGCGCCATGCGCGATTCCCCGGGTAGGGCCTAGTTGACACATGATCAACCGGTTACGATGGACGGTGGTGGCAGCCAGCCTGGATATGCGGTCGGGCATCGCGACACTAGCCGATGCCGCGACGGCCGAGTTGCGCGAGCGCATCCTCTCGGGCGAGCTCCCCTCGGGCGCGCCGCTGCGGCTCGAGGAGCTCGCGCGCTCGCTGGGCACGAGCATCTCGCCCGTGCGCGAGGCGGTGCGCAAGCTCGAGGCACTCGGGCTCGCCGTCCACGTCGCGCATCGCGGCTCGCGCGTCAAGGAGCTCGACGTCGGCGATCTGCACGACACCTACGAGGCGCGCCTGGCGCTCGAGCCGGTCGCCGTCGCGCGCGCATCCGCCCACATCACCCCGGCCGAGGTGGAGCGCGCGCAGGCGGCGCTCGAGAGCTACACGCGGTGCCGCGAGCGCGGCGATCGGCCGGCGGCGCGCGACGCACACGATGCGTTCCACTTCACGCTCTACACGGCGTCCGGCTCCGACTGGCTCGTGCGGCTGATCCGTCCGACGTGGGACAACAGCGAGCGCTACCGCGAGCTCTCGATCCACAGCGCCGGCATCGTCCGCGAACGCCAGCTCGAGCACGAGCGCATTCTCGCCGCCACCGCTGCCGGCGACGGCGAGACGGCGGCGGCCGAGCTTCGGCGGCACCTCACGGTGACCGCCAACCTCGTGGCCGAGCAGCTCGGCTCCCCGCCGATCTTCCCGTCGGCTACTTGAGGTAGAGCTCCAGCGGGAGCGTCGCGAGCGGCTCGCCGCCCGTCGCGGTGACGAGCCACGTGTCCTGCATGTAGAGGCAGTCGCCGGTGTCGGCGATCGCGTGCGGGTGCATCGAGAAGACCATGTCCTCGGCGAGCTCGGTCTCGATGCCCTCGCCGATCTTCGGGTACTCGATCATCGTCATGCCGATCGAGTGGCCCGTGACGTGCCCGAGCTGGTAGCCGCGCGCCGAGAAGCCCGCCGACACGGCGCGGTGCACGTCGTGGCACGTCGCCCCCGCCTTGAGCGCGCTGCGGGCGGCGGCGTAGTACTCGGTGTAGGCCTCCATCTGCCGCTTCGTGTGGTCGCTGATCGGGGCGTCCTTGGTGCCCACGGCGCGCGAGACCTCGACCCAGTGCATGCCCGGGCCCGCCACCTCGAGCGACGGCAGCAGGAAGTCGCCGAGGATCTCCTCCTTGCGCGCGATCTTGAACTCGGGAGTGGCGAGGCCGCTGCGTCCGGGGGCGGTCAGCACCATGTTCATGGTCAGGCGACCGCAGCCCTGGGAGACGAAGTAGCCCTCGGCGGCACCCATGACCTCAGCCGCGCTCCTCCCCGGTGCGTAGGCGTCGAAGAAGACCTCGAAGCCGCGCTGGTTGATGCGCACGGAGTCGCGCACGGACTCCAGCTCCGCCTTGCTCTTGACCGCGCGGGAGTGGTCGAACTCGACGTCGAAATGCACGAGGTCGAGATCGCCGAGGGCCGAGTAGTCGCGCACGTTCATGATGTAGTCGAGTCCGAAGACGCCGACGCGCTTCCATCCCGCGGCCTTCGAGCGCGCCGCGATCTCGGCGCCGGGGCGATCTGCGAAGACCTGCTCGAGCTGCGTCGTCCCGTGCTCGCCGACGTAGCGCGCCTCGGTGGGGAAGACGATGAACGGGTCGCCGTCGGCCGGCACGATCACGTACGCATAGCGGTGCACGATCTGGAAGCCCGAGAGGTAGGTCACGCCGCCCTCGAAGCCGCTGTACTCGCTGCCCGCCACGATCAGCGCGTCGAGCTCGTGGGCGGCCATGGCTGCGCGGGTGTTCGCAAGACGGCGTTCGAGCTCGCTGGTGAGATCCATCATGGTGTTCCTTGCGTCGACGACGCCTCGATGCCGCGGATCAGCGCCGCGATCGTTTCGTTGAGCGGGGTCGGCACCCCGAGACGGGCGCCGAAGCTGACGATGCCGCCGTTCAGGTAGTCGATCTCGGTGCGCCGCCCCGCCTCGATGTCCTGGAGCATGCTCGCCTTGTGGTTGTAGGCCACCTCGGGCTTGGCGGCATGATCGACGAGCGCCTCGGGATCGGCGTCGAGCACGATGCCCTGGGCGCTCGCGACCGCCGTTCCCTCGCTCACGAGGCCGCTCACGAGCGCGCGCAGGTCGGGCCGCTCGCAGACGCGCCCGTGCGTGAGGCCGGTGAGCGCGCCGATGGGGTTCGTGGCGGCGTTGAAGATCACCTTCCGCCACTGCGCCGGGCGGGCGTCCGCAACCGCGTGCGCCGGCATCCCTGCACGCGTGCACGCCTCGGCCAGGCGCTCGATCTCCTCCGCCCGGGCGGGCTGCGGCTCGAACGGCCCGAAGGTCGTGTCGCCCTTGACGTCCCACTGCACGACGCCCGGCTCGAGCACCTTGCCGGCGGGGAACGTCGTGCCGCGGATCACGCGCGGGACGTGGCGGGCCAGCACCTCCTCGTTGCCGACCCCGTTCATGACGGACGCGACGGCGCCGCCGGCGAAGGCGTGCGCCGTCGCGGCGATGGCGGGCTCCGCGTGCATCGCCTTGGTGGCGACGATGCCGAGCTCGCACTGCGGCAGCGCCGCGGGGTCGCTCGTCGCGGTGAGGCGCGCATGCACCTCGCCGGCGCCCGTGAGCCGCAGGCCGTTCGCGTTGATCGCGTCGACGTGCGCCTGCGCGAGGTCGAAGGCCCAGACCTCGACGTCGTCGAGCGCGGCGAGATTGGCGGCGAACAGCGAGCCGACGGCGCCGCAGCCGACGATGCAGATCCTCATGGGGCGGTGCCTTCCTCCGCAGGGCGCCGGCGTCCCGCGAGACGCTCCGCCCATCGCAGCGAGAACTCGTGGCCGCCCGTGATGCCGGACGGCCGCAGGATCAGCATCGTAGCCATCACGACGCCGAGGATGACGAGCGTCGTGCCCTGCGGAAGGTCGAGCGTGAAGCCGATGTTCACGCCGGTCTCGGCCTGGCTCAGGAACGAGTCGAGCGCGCTCACCACGAGCGCGCCGAGCACCGCGCCCCAGAGGCTCGTCGCGCCACCGAACACGAGCATCGCCAGCGTCAGGAAGGTGAGCTCGAGGTAGAGCGAGTCGGCCGTCACCGAGCCGAGGATGTGCACGTAGAGCCCGCCGGCGAAGCCCGCCAGCGCGCCCGAGAGCGTGAAGGCCCAGAGGCGCTGCCGGTGCACGTTGACGCCCACCGCCTCGGCGGCCGCCGCGTCCTCGCGCGAGGCCCGGAGCATGCGCCCGAGGCGGCTACGCTGGTAGGCGTAGGCGATCGCGATGATGATCAGGACGCCGATCACGGGCTGGACGGCGCTGGACGACTCGGGGATGAGGGAGAGCGTCGTCGCACCCGGCCCGATCTTCGTCCACTCGCGCAGGACGTTGTGCGTGATCTCGAGCACCGCGAAGGTGGCGATGCCGGCGGCCAGGCCCGAGAGGCGCATCAGCGGCAGTCCGAGGACGAGCGCCAGCGCGCCGCCGACGAGCGCCGCGAGCAGGAGCGACGGCACCGTGCCGATGGTGTGGTCGCGCAGGACCGGGAAGAGGTCCGGCAGCACGCCCGACTTGGAATCCACGGGGATCGTCATGACGCCGGACGCGAAGCCGCCCACGGCGACGAAGCTGATCTGCCCGAACGAGAGCACGCCCGAGTTGCCGACGAACACGTAGACCGCGACGACCATCGCGACGGACACGAGAGCGTTGAGGAAGTACTGCCCGTTGGCGAGCGAGACCTGCGTGCTGAGGAGGCCGACGACGACGACGAGCAGCATCGGGCCGAGCACCTCGAGGGCGGCGCGGCCTCTCATACGCGGTCGACCACCGAGGAGCGCCCGCGCACGAACAGCCCGGCCGGGCGCAGCAGGAGCACGACGATCACGAGCGTGAACACGACCGTCGGCAGGTAGACCGTGTTGTCCGTGGGCAGGGCGCCGTTGACGATCCCGGATACGAACCCGATCGCGAAGCCGCCGAGCGTCGCCGTCCAGAGCCTGTCGATCCCGCCGACGACGACGCCCACGAGCACGATGATCGTCTCGTGCAGGGCGAAGTCGGGTGTGACGAACGGGGTCTGCACGGTCAGGATCACGGCCACCGCGGCCGCCAGCGCCCCGGACACGACCACTGCGAGCCCGATGACCTGATTGGCCTTCACGCCCAGCATGCGGGCCGTGCGGAAGTCGGCCGCGGCCGCGCGGGTGCGCAGCCCGATCTCGGTACGGCCGAGCAGGAGCGCGAGCGCCCCAAGGGCGCCGAGCGCGACGAGCACCGCGACGATCGTCACCTTGCGGACGTCGACGCCTGCGATCCGGATCGACTGGTTGAGCGACGCGAGCGACGCCACGGGCTGGCCGATCTGGCCGTCGCGGATGTCGATCAGGAGCGCCACGCTCTGCAGCACGAACGAGATCGCGAACGTCGTCACGAGCATGACGGTCGGCGACTGCTCCCGCAGCGGCCGGAAGACCGTGCGCTCCATCAGCAGCGAGAGCGCGATGACCACCGCGAAACATGCGACGATGCTCCAGACGATGGGCCAGTCGGATGTGTACGCGAGCGTGTACGCGCCGGCCATGATGAGCTGGCCGTAGGCGAAGTTGACGAGCCGCAGCACGCCGAAGACGAGACCGATGCCGACAGCCATCAGCGCGTAGGTGGCGCCCAGGCCGAGGGAGTCGACGACCACCTGGGCGTTGATCGATGCCAGCGGGAGTGCTGCGAGGGCGTTCACGAGAGGTAGGCCGCCACCATCTTGTCGGTGTCGCCGGCGTCGGCGGGCGTCATCGTCAGCCGGATCTCGCCGTTGGCCATCAGGTAGGTGCGGTCGGCGAAGGCGACCGTGCGCTGCGCCCGCTGCTCGACGAGCAGCACGGTGATGCCGCGCTCGCGGATCGCCGTCAGGGCGTCGAAGACGACGTCCACGATCTTGGGCGCGAGACCGAGCGAGGGCTCGTCGAGCAGCAGCACGTCGGGCGCAGCCACGAGCGCGCGCGCGATCGCCAGCTGCTGCTGCTGGCCGCCGGAGAGCGCCCCCGCGCGGCGGCCCGCGAACTCCCTCACGATCGGGAAGAGCGCGTGGACGGCCTCGATGTCCGCGCCCGCGCCCTCGCGCGAGCGACGGCCGGAGAGGCCGAGGCGGAGGTTCTCGTCGACCGTCAGATCGGCGAAGATCCGCCGCCCCTCGGGCACGAGCGAGATGCCGGAGCGCGTCACCTGTTCCGGCGAGCGCTTGTGCAGCGACCGCCCGGCGAGGCGGACCTCACCCCGGCGCGTGCCGACGAGTCCCATGACCGCGTGCAGCGTCGTCGACTTGCCCGCGCCGTTGGGGCCGATCAGGCCCACGATCTCGCCGCGGCCGACCTCGATCGAGACGTCGCGCACGGCCGCGACGCCGCCATAGCCGACCTCGAGCCCGTCGATCTCGAGCATCGCGTCGCTCATGCCCCGTCGCCCTCGTGCACGGCGCTCTCGCCGAGGTAGGCCGCGGCGACGTCGAGGTTCGAGCGGATGTCGGCGGGTGCGCCCTCGGCGAGCGTCGTGCCCTGGTCGAGCACGTGGATGCGGTCGCAGACCTGCATGATCAGGGCCATGTTGTGATCGATCAGGAGCACGCCCGCGCCGTGATCGTCGCGGATCGCGCGGACGACCGCCGCGAACTCGGGCACCTCCGCCTCGGGGAGCCCGGCAGCGGGCTCGTCCATGAGCACGAAGCTCGGCCGCATCGCGAGCGCGCGGGCGACCCCGAGCCGGCGCTCGTCGCCGTGCGCGAGCGAGCCGGCCGGCTCGCGCTGCTGGGCGCTCAGGCGCAGCAGGGGAAGCAACTCATCGGCGCGGGAACGCGCCTCGCGCGGCGTGGCGCCGACGCCGAGTGCCGCGACCTCGACGTTCTCGCGCACCGTGAGGTCGCGGAACGACTTCGAATGCTGGAACGTGCGGGCGAGCCCGGCGCGGCCCCGCCGGTGGGGGCTCCAGCCCGTGATCTCGTGCTCGCCGAGCTCGATCGTCCCTGCGGTCGGGAGGTCGAAGCCCGTCATCAGGTTGACGAGCGTCGACTTGCCGGCGCCGTTGGGGCCGATCAGGCCGACCACCTCGTGCCGGTGGAGTTCGAGCGTCACGTCGTCGAGCGCCTGCACGCCCTCGAACGAGCGAGAAACGGAGCGCGCCCGCAGCGTGCCCTGCGGCGTGGGTCTGTCGGGGATGTCTGGCAGGGTGGCTCGTCTCCGTGCGCGGCCCGCGGTGGCCCCGGAGGATCCCGGGGCCACCGCGGATCGTGCCATGCAGGTCAGACCTTCGGGACGACCTTCGCGACGACGGAGCCGACGACCTTCGCCTTGGTGCCCGTGATGCTGATCACGCGGTACTTGCGGCCGAAGACGGTGTGCTGCGTCGCGGAGAAGCTCACGAGACCCGAGATCGTCGGCACCTTGTGGAACTTCACGAGCTGCGCGGCCAGCGCTGCGCCGTTGGTGGTGTTGCCCGCGCGGGCGTACGCCGTGACGAGGCCGTCGATCGCGGCCGCGCCCGTGACGAAGCCGCCGGTGC
The DNA here is from genome assembly GCA_964651695.1 of uncultured Gaiellales bacterium. Taxonomy (GTDB): domain Bacteria; phylum Actinomycetota; class Thermoleophilia; order Gaiellales; family JALYLC01; genus JALYLC01. The sequence continues at coordinate 18,020 of CAZYYP010000021.1, forward strand.
CGGCCTTGACGGCCTTGGCGAGCTTGTTGACGTCCGGATTCGGGTCATCGCCGAACGCCGAGGCGAACGTCACCGCGTAGTAGTTCGTGACGCCGGACTTCGGCACCCAGTAGGTGCCGTCGCCGGCCCACGAGTTGAGGATCGGCGTGTCGTTGCCGAGTGCCCGCAGGCCGGTCACGAATGCCGGGAGCTCGGCGAAGGAGGTCGACGTCACGTACACGTCGGCCGTCTTGCCGTTGAGCCGGCTGACGGCGGCCTGGACATTGTTCGCGCCGGTCGCGTACGTCTCGTGGTCGACGATCTTGCCACCGAGCTGCTTGAAGCGGGCCTCGAAGGCCTGCACGACGACCTTGAAGTACGCGAGGAAGGTGTTGGTGCCGGTGCCGGCGGTGCGCCAGCCCTTCTGCCACGCCCACTGCGCCATGGCCGAGCCCTCGTCCTGGGCGACGTTGCCGAAGCTGAACGCGAGCGCGCCCTTGGCGCCGAAGCGCTTCGGGCCCATCTGATCGGTGCCGATGCACGGGGCGATCGCGAGCACGCCCCGGTTGATGGCCTCCTGCACGACCGGCGTGGCGTAGTCCACGTCGCAGGTCGTGAAGATCACGTTCGCGCCCTGCCCGAGCAGGCTGAGCGCACAGGCCTTGGCCTTGGCCGGAACGTTGTTCTGCGTGTCGCAGGTGATGATCTTGATCTGCACGCCACCGCGCGCGTTGACCTGCTTGACGCGCACGTTCGCCGCGGCCAGCGCCGGGTCGTCGAAGGGCGACATGTTGCCCTTGCTGTCGTAGGCCCAGCCGATCGTGATCGTGCCCTTGGTGGCGGCCGACGCGGAGCCGGTCACCGAGACGCCGACCCCCAGCGCTGCGGCCACTGCAAGGAGCGCCCCGAGCGCCCGCTTCCTCTTCACCTTCACGACAACCTCCTGTGCGTTTGCGTTCACGTGCGGGCGGGAGTCAGGTACGACTCCTCCTTGGCCTTGATCAGCCGGTAGAGCGCGGTGTGGAGCGGTGCGGGGACGCCGTGCCCGGCGGCCTCGCGGACGAGCGCGCCCGTGATCAGGTCGATCTCGGTGCGCCTGCGTGCTGAGACGTCTTCGAGCATCGACGGATAGTGCGCGCTGCCCCGCCGGGTTGCGAGCACGTTCATCTCCCAGGGATCGTCGTGCAGTTCGATGCCCGCAGCCGCGGCCACGGCCTTGCCCTCCGCCACCAGGTCGTGCACGAGGTAGCCGAGGTCCGTCGGCTGCTCGCGCGCCGCGAAGTGCGGATCGTGCGGCAGACCGGTGAGCGCCGCGACGGCGTTGACGGTGGCGTTGAAGATCAGCTTCGACCACTGCGCGGGCCGGAGGTCGGGCAGCGCCTCGACCTTCAGGCCGGCGCTCGCGATCAGGTCGGCGGTCTCGCGCACGAGGGCGAACGGCGTGTCCTCGTACGGCCCGAGCCAGGTTTCCGTGTCGAGCACGTACTCGACGTGCGTGTCGGAGTGGCGCGTGCCGCTCATGAACGTGACGCCCGAGATGATCGGCCAGTTGCCGGCCGAGCGCACCGCGGCCTCGGCGCCGAGGCCGTTGAGCACGGTCATCATCGTCGCGTCCGGGAACCGCCCCCGCAACGACTCGACCGCGCCCTCCAGGCCGTCGGCCTTGGTCGCGACGATGCCGAGGTCGAACGGCGGCAGCTCGGCGGGATCGGCCGAGGCCTGCACGGTCGCGTGGCGGTCGCTGCGGCCGCTGATGCGCAACCCCTCGCGGCGCAGCGCGGAGGCGTGGTCCTCGCGCCGGGTCAGCACCGAGACGTCGGCGACCGCGGCCAGGTGCCCGGCGAAGAGACTGCCGATCGACCCCGCGCCTATGACGCACACCCGCTTCACCCGCGCCGTGTCCCTCCCGGCCGTCCCATGATTTGATCAAGTATCGCGATTGCGGTGAGCCGCGTCAACGAGCCCCGGCGGGGTGCGTCAGTCCGGCCCCGCGGCGATCTCGGTGAGGCGGTTCCGGACCGCCCAGAGCTGCGGGAAGAGCTCCTTCGTGGTCATGCCGGCGAGCACGGCGACCGGCGTCCCCTGGGTGCCGACGGCGCCGCCGCCGATCACCCGCTGCACCATCTTCACGTGCACCGAGCGCCAGACCGCGATGCGCTCGTCGAGCTCGATCAGCGCCTCGGCGAGGTCGTAGACCGACGGATGCTCGCGCTCCCGGACGTAGGCGTCGCTGAGCACGAGCCCACGACGCGCGAGGACTCCCGTGAACGCTTCCCAGAGCGGGTGGGCCTGCCGGCGCAGGTGCTTCCAGCCCGGCGAGTCGAACCCGCTGCCGTGCCCGAGCGCGGTGCGCACGACGTGGTACTCCCAGGGCGAGAGCCGCTCGAGTACGTGCAGGGCGTCGGTGACGAGGATCACGCAGTGATGGGCGCGGCCGAGCAGCCGCACGGCCAGGACGAGGTCGTCCTCGGCCATCCGCGCGATCGCCTCCTCGGTCTCGAAGACCGCGAGCTTGAGCCACAGCTCGGAGGACTGGTGCACGGTCTGGAAGAGCAGCTCGTCGCGGTGCACCATCTCCGCGGGCGTCTTCTGCAGCGCGAGCAGCTCGTCGGTGCGCAGGTAGCGCTCGTAGTCGCTCGCCCCCGGCCCCGGCAGGATCGGCTTCAGGTCGCCGTGCCCGAGCACCTCCTTGGCGGTGGAGTCCTCGACGGTCGGGTTGGCGGAGCCGCCGGTGGGCGGCGAGACGTCGGTGTCAGACATTCACGATCCCATCCGGGAAGGGGCTCAGCTTCTGCGGGCCGTCGGCGGTGACGAGGAAGTTGTCCTCGACGCGCAGACCCCCGCCCTCGGGCCAGTAGCACCCGGGCTCGATGGCCAGCACCATGTTCTCGAGGATCTCGGCCTCGACCGCCTGGTGGGCGTAGGGCGGTTCATGGGCGCGCGCGCCGATGCCGTGCAGGATCGGGTGCGATGGCTGACCGGGGAAGCCGAGGGCCTCGATGCCCGCGCGCACGCGCCGGTCGAGATCGGCGAAGCTCCCGCCCGGCCGCGCCGAGGCGACCGCGCCGTCGTAGACGGCCAGCAGACCCTGCTCGAGCTCGCGGTAGCGCGGCTTCAGCTCACCGCAGACGAGGTTCTTGGTGTGGTCGGCCCAGTAGCCGTCGGCGCACACCCAGATCTCGAAGAGCGTGGGCTCACCCTCCTGCACCGGCGCCGCGGAGGTGGCGGTGAAGGTGCGGATCGACGGGCCCGACCAGATCAGCGAGAACGGCAGCGCGAGCTCGACCTCCCCCTGCCAGCCCGTGCCCTCGCCGTGCACGAAGCCCTGCCAGGCCGCCGCCGCCTGTGCACAGGTCATGCCGGGGACGAGCACTCCGCGCATGTGCTCCATCGCAGCCGCGGCGATGTCGTTGGCGAGCCGCATGCGCGCGATCTCCTGCGCGGTCTTGAGCGAGCGCGCGGCCACGAGCAGCGGCGTCGCATCCTCGGCCCCGGGAAATGCGTCGAACCAGGCGCGGCCGAACGTCGTCGGCTCGCCGACCATGCGGTCGGCGGCCTGGGTGCCGCCGCTGAGCTCGATCGCGACGCGGCCGTAGTCGCGTGCGACCTGCACGGCGACCTCCTGCGCGCGCAGCCCCGGCGGCCGCGGATCGGCGGCGTCGTAGCCGGGGAAGAGCCGCACGTCCGAGGTCCAGGCCATGCGCGCCGCATCCTCGGCCGAGGCCTCGAGGCAGATCAGGACGGGCTCGGCCTCGCGCGGGAAGACGCACGCGTCGTAGCCCTTCATGCCCCAGAAGTTCGTCAGGTAGAGGACGGCGTCGGGAGCGCGCACGACGAGTGCATCGAGCTCGCGCTCGGCCATCAGCGCGCGCACGCGCTCGAGTTTCGCGTCGTCTCGCCGCCAGGTCACCAGCGCACCCGCGGAGGCGCGGGCTCGCCATGGCCCTCCTGCCACGAGATCACCGGGTTGCGCAAGACGCCGACGCCCTCGATCTCGCATTCCATGACGTCGCCGGGCTGGAGGTAGAGCGAGGCGGCGTCGGGCGAGAAACCCGCCACGCCGGAGACCGTGCCGGTCGAGAGCACGTCGCCGGCCGAGTACGTGAGCGCCGAGTAGTGGCTGAGGATCTCGGGGATCGTCACCGACATCCGCGACGAGTGCGACTCCTGGCGCGTCTCGCCGTTCACGCGCAGCTCCATCTTGAGGTTGTGCGGATCGGCGATCTCGTCCGGTGTCACGATCCAGGGGCCGAGCGGGCAGAACGTGTCGATCGCCTTGCAGAACGAGAACACGCCCGAGCGCATCTCGCGGCGCTGGATGTCGCGCGCCGTGATGTCGTTGAAGATCACGTAGCCGCCGATGTAGTCGGCTGCCTCCTCGGGCGAGAACCACTTGCCGGACTTGCGCACGATGACGGCGAGCTCGAGCTCGTAGTCGAGCTCCTCGGTCATGTGCTCGGGGTAGATCACCGGATCGTCCTGGCCGATCAGCGCGTCGACGTTCTGGAAGAAGACGATCCAGGGCGCGATCTCGTGGTCCCAGTCGACCTGCTTGCTCTCCTCCTCGTGCTCGCGGAAGTTGCCCGCGGTGTGGAAGAACTTCTTCGGCACGATCGGGGGCTTCAGCTTGGCCTCCGCGAAGGGCACGCGGAGACCGGTCTCGGCGGCCCCGCCGCGCTCGAAGTACTCGCGCATCGTCGGTGTGTCGAGCACCGCGATCTCGTCGCCGACGACGTGCCCCACCGCAATGCCCGCATCGGCGTGCTCGAAGGTCACAAGCTTCACGTGCAGTCTCCGTCCTGTCCGCAGATGCGCAGCGCCGCGCGCGCGTAGACATCGGCGGTCCGCACCAGACCGTCGATCGTCAGGTTCTCGCCCTTGGAGGTATCCATCAGGCCCGTCGATGTGCCGTAGTTGACCGTCGGGACGCCGTAGCGGGTGAGCGCCGAGGCATCGGAGAACCAGCGCGTCACGTCGCGCTCCGGCGTCGATCCGAAGACGTCCTCGTGGCAGGCGTCGATCGCCGCGACGAGCGGGTGGTCCTCTGCGATCTCGGCTCCCGGCGCGGTCACGTAGATCTCGCCCTCGATGCCGTAGGAGGGGAAGCGCCGCCGCAGGCCGCGCACCATGTCCATGACCTGGCCGCGCGCGACCGCCATCGACTTGGTGGGCGGCACGCGCACGTCGAGGAAGAGATCGGTGTGGTGCGGCGTGCGCGAGACGCGCCAGCCGAATCCGCCCGAGATCGCGCCCACGTTGACGAGCGCCGAGGCGCCGCGGTAGGAGTTCTCGGGGTCGTTCTCCCACGTCGGGATCCACTCGAGCACTGCGGCCATGACCTCGTGCATGCGCAGGATCGAGTTGAGATCGCGCTTGCCCTCGGAGAACGCCGTGTGGATGAAGTTGCCGTGCGTGCCGATCCGCAGCCAGAGCGAGCCGAAGTGGCCGAGCACGACCTTGCCCTCCGTCGGCTCCCCGAGGATGCACATGTCGGCGACGCCGCCATGGCTCACGAGGTAGCGCGAGCCCGCCGCGTAGCCGCGGTACTGCGCGCCCTGGGCGTCGCCGTACTGCGTCTTCTCGATCTCGCCGCAGACGGCCGCGATCATGCAGTCGCCGCTCAGGCGGACGCCGGCGTCGGCGAGCGCGCGCAGCGCCTCGACGTAGCAGGCGAGCGCGCCCTTCATGTTCGAGATGCCGAGTCCGTAGAGGCTGCCTTCCTCGACGAAGTGGGCCGGCTGGAATCCCGGCACGCCGGCGAGCCACGGCTCGCGGCCCGAGTACGAGGTGTCCATGTGCCCGTTGAACATGAGACTGGGGCCGCCGCCCGTCCCCTCCCGGATGCCGAGCACGTTGGCGCGGCCATCCTCGACCTGCTGCCACTGGACGCTCAGGCCCATCTCGCGGAACGTCTCGCGCATGAGCTCGGCCATGGCCTGCTCGTCGCCGGTGAAGCTCGGGGTGTCGATCGCGCGGCCGGCCCACTCGACGAGGCGGTCGCGATCGATTGCGACGGGCGCGCTCACGCTCGCGCGCGCACGCGCGGGAGAACCTTCTCGCCGAAGAGCCGGATCTGCTCGTGCCGGTCCGCGCCCCAGAGCTCCAGCATCACGTGCGTGCAGCCCGCGGCCTGGTACTCCTCGATCGCCGCGACGCAGTCGTCGGGCGTGCCGGCGATGGGCTTGCAGCGATCGAGGATCGAGTCGGTGACCTTGGCCTTCGCGGCCAGGCGCCCCCCGGACTCCATCGCCTCCGCGACCGGGCGGATCTCCTCGGGGTCGATACGCGCGAGGTCGAGCAGCGTGTCCGCCGAGCCCTGGATGTTCTGCACCTTGTTGGCGAGATACATGCCGGCGATCTCGCGCGCGCCGTCGCGGCCCTTGTCGCGGTCGCTCGCGTGGATCGAGGCGACGACCGTGCAGCCGACGTCGACCGAGGCCGGGTCGCGCCCCGCCTTCTCCGCGCCGATCCTGACGTTGCCGAGCGTGTAGCGGACGAAGTCGGGGGTCGTGATCGAGGGCGTGAGCAGGCCGTCGCCGATCTCGCCGCCGAGTTGCTGCATCAGCGGCGCGGTGCCGGCGACGTACACCGGCACGTTCCAGCGCGGCACGTGGGCGTCCGGAGAGAGCGCGGGGATGTCGGCCGAGAAGACCTTGCCGTCGTAGGAGAAGCGCTCGCCGCCGAGCACGCCGCGCAGGATCTCGACGGAATCGCGCATCGTGGCGAGCGGGCGCGTGACCTTGGGTGGCCCGCCCTGCTTGGTGTTGTTGAGGAAGATCTTCGAGGTGCCGAAGCCCGCGATGAAGCGGCCCGGGCCTGCGGCCTCCTGCACGATGCGGGCGTCCATCGCGACCTGCACGGGGTGGCGCGTGTACGGCGAGATGATCCCCCACCCGACCGTGAGCCGCGTGGTCTCGCGGGCGATGATGCCGGCGAGCACCGTCGAGGACTTGGCCTCCATCCCGTGCTTGCGCCACCAGGGATAGGCCTCGGCGAGCCACACGGTGTCGAGCCCGGCCTCGTCCATGACGCGCGCCGACTCCAGCATCTCCTCCAGCGGCTCCATCGTCAGCTGCATCACGCCGACGCGGAACGGCACCGTCATGCCGTGTCCCGGAGTTGGTTCTCGAGCGCCGACATGATGCCCTCGACCTGCTGGTTGACGATCGGCTGCAGCACGCGCTGGCCCATCGAGGCGAGCACCCCGGCGAGCTTGACGTCGGCCTGCCACGCCATGTGCGTGTGATCGCCCTCACCGCTCAGCGTGAACGAGGTGGTCATGTCCATCATCGCGCCCATGCCCTTGCCCTTGCCGCGCATCGACGCGAATTCGAGCGGACGCTCCTCGAGCTGCTCGAATTCCATCGTCATCTTGATTCCGCCGAGGCCGAGCGGCACCTTGACCTTGGCGCGCCAGTGCGTGGGATCGACGACCTCGAAGCCGTCGACGCCCGGCATCAGGCCGGCCATGCCCGCCGGATCGCTGATGATCGCCCAGACGCGCTCGCGCGAGGCCTCGAACTCCCTCGTGCCCTCGACATTCATGCCGTCTCGACCTTCACGTCGGACCGCGTCGCCGCCGGGTCCTGCAGGATCGCGAAGACCCGGTGGTAGGGGTTGTGGCTGTCGTGGATGATCCCGCCGCCGACGCTCTTGAGCGCGTCCTGCAGTGCGGCGCAGACCGCGTGGATCCCGGCCCCGCCGCCCTCGCCCATGCCCTTGGTGCCGAGCGCGGAGAATGGCGAGGGCGACTCGATGGCCCCCGTCTTGAGCGGCGGCATGTCGAGCGCGTGCGGCACGTGGTAGTCGTAGAAGTTCGGCGTCAGGAGGTTGCCCTCGTCGTCGT
>CAZYYP010000022.1:0-3718 GCA_964651695.1 uncultured Gaiellales bacterium
CGCGAGTTGCGACGACCCTAGAGCGTCCCGGTCGCGACCTGGAGGATCAGGCTCGCGACCCCGATGCTGGCCCACAGGATTGCTCCGAGAATGATCGGGCGAGATCCGGCGCGGCGGATGTCGCGGAATCTCGTGGAGAGGCCGATGGCGGCGAGGGCGGCGGTGATCATCCAGCCGGCGAGATCGCCGAGGTGGCCGTGCCAGCGATTCGGGACGAGGCCGACGGTGTTCAGGACGACGGCCGCCACGAACCCGACGATGAAGAGCGGGAAGATCCTCAGCAGCGTGACCTCCGCCGCCGACCCGCTTCCTCCCTCCTCGCCGGACACATCCGTCGCGGGCCGGTGGCTACGCCAGGCGGCGAGGCCGAGGCAGATCGGGATGATGGCGAGTGTCCGCGTGAGCTTCACGGTGACGCCGTAGGCGGTCGCGGTATGGCCGTAGATCGTGGACGCGGCGACCACCGAAGACGTGTCGTTGATCGCAGTGCCTGCCCATACCCCGAAGGCGTGCTGGGACAGCCCCAAGGCGTGTCCGAGGGTGGGATAGATGAGCACGGCGACGACGTTGAACGTGAAGATCGTGGCGATCGCGTAGCTCACGTCCGCCTCTGCGGCGCCGATGACGGCGGAGGTCGCGGCGATCGCCGAAGCGCCGCAGATGGCTGTTCCGACGCCGATCAGCGTCGTCACGTCGGAGCGGAGGCGCAACGCGCGTCCGACGACCAGGGCAAGTGCCAGGACGAGGACAACGGTGCCGAGGAGGACGGGGAGCGAACCCGTGCCGATGGAGAGGACCTGGCGCAGCGAAAGGCCCAGCCCCAGGACGATGATCGAGCCTTGGAGCACGCGCTTGCCGGTGAATGCCAGGCCCGGCCGGAGGCCGGCGGAAGGCGGGCGGAGCGTCGACACCACCATCCCCGTGACGATCGCGAACACGGGAGCGCCGATGACCGGCGCAACGTGGCCGAGCACCGTCGCCGCGAGCGCAATCACCGCCGCCGCGGCCACGCCCGGGATCAGCGACACGATCCCCGCAGCCTTCGAGGCAGACGACGACGTTTCGTCAGACAGTCTCACCCCGGCGAGATCCGTGGAGTTGTTCGCGCGCGCGCGCTCGCGACCGGCAACGTCGTGCCGGCGAGGACGAGACCGGCGGGCCTACCCTTGCTCCCGATCGTCCGGGAAGTCCGTCCAACGTGCGTGAGCGCGTCCCTTGTTCGATTCACCCGACCGGCTGCAGATCGGAGCCGTATCGGCGCGAACGGCCAGAGTAGACAACCGCCACCTCGTTGGCGTGCCAGCCCCGCCGGGTCTTGCCGGGGCTTGGGCTCATTCGGCCGCAAGCGCGAGACTCCCTCTGGCCACCGCCGCATTCACGTGAAGATGATCTGGCCCCCGCCGGCCTTCCCGTAGAACTCCCCGACCGTGATGATGTCATCGACCTGGTCGATGAAGTCGCCGCGGGTCAGCTTGAACATGTCGACCGAGGCTTTGCAGGCGTAGAGGCCGGCGCCGGAGTCGGAGATCATCTCGATGAACTCGGGGATCGGCGGGATGTCGAGCCCTTCCATCGCCTTCTCGAGCTGGTGGGTGACGATCGCGCTCATGCCGGGCAGGCCGCCGAGCCACGTGGCCAAGTGCAGGCCGGGGTTGCCGACCGTGGCCGCCTTGATGTGCTCGTGGCGCTTGCGGCTGATCGCGTCCATGCCGAAGAACGTGAAGAAGAGGTTGGCTTCGATCCCCTCCATGCGCGCGCCGTTGGCCATGATCAGGCCCGGGTAGACGCCCTCCAGCGAGCCCTTGGAAATGACGATCGAGACCTTTTCGATTTGGTCGGTCATGGCGCTCTCCTCAGATGCAGCCGTGTGGTTTCGGGATGCCGCCGATCTTGGCGGCGAGCTTCGCCGGGCCTTTGGGGAAGAGCTGATACAGCTCCTTGATGGGAACGCCCGAGCTCTTGCCGAGGCTGCGGATGCTCGGCGCCTGCCCGTCGCGCAGGTACGCATCGCGCATGAATCGCACGACCTGCCAGTGCCGCTCGGTCAGCTCGGCGATGCCGTTGTCGCGAGCGATCTCGGCTGCGATCTCCTCGTTCCACTGGGTCGCATCGGTGAGGAATCCCTCGGTGTCGACGTCGACGGTCGCGCCGGCGATGGTGGCGAGGGTCATGCGTCCTCCTTTGCGAGGGTGTGGAGCTGCGGGCTGATTCCGGGGATGTCACGGCCCGGGAGGAGCGCGTGCCAGTAGATCCACTGGAACAGCAGCTTGGCGAGGTGGTTGCCGCGGGACTCCCGCAGCAGCGGCAGCGGGCCGAGGTGCTCGAGTGGGTAACGCCCGGGCAGCGGCTCGAGGTCGTAGTTGAAATCGATCAGGAGCGCCTTGTGAAAGCCTGTCTCGACGAAGCAGTTGGCGTGACCGTCGAACGAGCCCTCGAGCGGCTGCCCGGCGAGGAAGCGCTTGATGTTGGCCGCCAGCGTTTCCGCCTCGAAATGCGTGACGGATCCGGCTTTCGACGTCGGGAGGTTGGTGGCGTCGCCGATCGCGAAGACGTTGTCTGCCGCCTTTGTCTGCAGCGTGCTCGGGTCCGTGGGCACGAAGCCCGTATCGTCGCCGAGGCCGGGTGAGCGATCGATGCATTCGGCGCCTGCGTGAAGGGGCACCGTCACGAGCAGGTCGAATGCCTCCTCGCGTTCGTCATAGCTGCAGAGCATCCCCCGCCTGCCATCGACGGAGCCCGCATTGAATTCGGTGACGAGCCCGATGCCCTTGGAGTCGAGCAGACCTGCCAGCAGCTGAGCCGCGACCGGCTTCGTGAACGCGCCGTCGAGCGGCGTGACGTAGAGGAGCTCGGTGCGGTCGCGGATGCCCCGCTCCGTCAGATACCAGTCGGCGAGGAACGCGAACTCGAGGGGCGCGACCGGACACTTGATCGGCATGTCCACGACATTCACGACCAGACGGCCGCCCTCAAACCGCTCGAGGGCGCCGGCGAGCGCCGTCGCACCCTCGGGCGTATAGAAGGGGAAGACTGTCTCCAGCCAGCAGTCGCCGGTCATTCCCTGGGTCTCCTCCGGCACGAGCCGGGCGCCGGTGGCGACGATCAGAACGTCATAGCCGAGCGCGACCCCGTGGCCCAGGTGCACTTCGGAGGCGGCGGTGTCGATATGGTCGACGTCGGCCTGGAGGTAGTGCACGTCGCGGTGAAGCTGTCTGTGCCGCGGGCGTATGAGGTGCTCTGTGTCGGCGAGGCCGAAGGGGACGAACAGGAGCCCGGGCTGGTACACGTGCGAGTCGTCGCGGTCGACCACCGTGATCTCGGCTTCGTCGTGTGCGTAGATGCGCCGAAGGCGATTGGCCATGATCGTCCCGCCCGTGCCGCCTCCGAGGATGAGAATTCGCTGTGCCATCACCCCACGCTCGTCGAGCGGCCGCCTCTCCGTCATCGGGAAGAGCGCGCTCCGAAGTTGCGGACATTCCGCAGTTGGGACTGATCCCTGCGGAATCCCCGCAGAGCGAATCGGTGCCGGTCCCGTTGCCTCGCTCGGAGGCGCACGGCGATGATGGGGAGGTGTCCACCGGTGCTCACGGGACGCGTGGCCTGCGTGCGAGCGCGCGGTCGGCGGACGGGTCGCTTCGGCAGGAGATCTCGATCGACGGCGGCCGGCATGTCATCGTCACGGACGAGCCCGTCCAGCTCGGCGGCGGCGACACGGGCC
>CAZYYP010000022.1:3818-22481 GCA_964651695.1 uncultured Gaiellales bacterium
GCTCTCGTCTCAAGCAGGCGTCGGGACGACGAGAACCGGGCAGTGGGCGAGGTGCAACAGGCGCTGCGGGACGCTCCCGAGCAGCATGCCGACCACTGCCGTGTGCCCGCGCGTGCCCGTGACGATGAGGTCGGCCTTGGCGCTCGCTGCGACTTCCGCGATGACATGCGCGGGACCGCCCGCAGGCACCGTGTGCACCTCGAGCTCGGCCTTTACACCGGAGGCCGCAAGGGCCTTCACCTGGCCCTCGACCTTCGCCTGGATGTCCTTTTCATCGACCGGCGGACGCCCGCCACCACGTCCCACCGAGAGCTCGACGACGTGCACGACGCGCACGCTGCTCGAGTGCTGCTTTGCGAGAGCGGTTGCGCATTCGAGCGCGCGATCCGACGACGCGGAACCATCCAATGCGAGTACGACCGTGTCGAACATCAGTACCTCCGGTGGTCCGTTGACGCGCTCGCAGCCGGTCTGCGAGTCGGCTCTGCAGCTGGTTTGCGGCGGCCGACCGAGCGCAGCACGCCGTCGTTCGGCAGGCGGGCCAGGAGGCCGCGCTGGTCGATGCGCGCACGAGCCTACACGAGTCGCATGGACTCGGGTCTCGTGATCGTCAGTCGTCCGTCTTGCCGCGCCGCGCCGGGGCGCGCCCGTGCGGCTGGGTCGGAGCTGGGCGGCTGACCGCGGGCGGGATCGCCTCGGTCACGGGCGCGTCGGTCGAGACGGTGATCGTTGTGCCATGGTGGCCGATCTCGATCGGCTCCCCCTCGAGGAGCACGTAGGTCGCATGCGTCTTCGTCGCCTCGACCATCAGCCGCCGTCCCCGGAAGATCAGCCGGAAGGCGAGGCGCTGGAGGCGGGTGGGCAGTCGCGGCGCGAAGGTGAGCCGGCCGCCGTGGTCGCGCAGGCCGCCGAACCCGGCCACGGCGGCGATCAGGGCGCCGGCCAGGCTGGCGATGTGAAGGCCGTCGCGCGTGTTGTGCTCGAGGTCGTGCAAGTCGATCAGGGCGGCCTCGGCGAGGTAGTCGTACGCCAGCTCGAGGTGTCCGACCTCGGCTGCGACGACCGCCTGGGTGGCGGCGGAGAGCGAGGAGTCCCTGACGGTGAGCGCCTCGTAGTAGTCGAAGTTCCTCGCCTTCTCCTCGTCGCTGAACGCGTCGCCGAAGATGTGCAGCGCGAGCACGAGGTCGGCCTGTTTGACGACCTGCTTGCGATAGAGGTCGAAGTAGGGGAAGTGCAGGAGCAGGGGGTACTGCTCCGGCCGCGTGTGCGCGAAGTCCCAGACCTGGTGGTTGGTGAAGCCCTCCGACTGCGGGTGGACGCCGAGCGCGTCGTCCCACGGGATCATCATGTCGCGGGCGGCGTCCCGCCACGCCGCAGCCTCCTCCAGATCGGCGCCGAGCGCCGCGGCGTGGCGCGGATGGCGCATCACCGCGTCGGCGGCGGCGCGCAGGTTCCGTTGGGCGAGCAGGTTGGTGTAGATGTTGTTGTCCGCGATGGCGCTGTACTCGTCGGGGCCGGTGACCCCGTCGATGCGGAAGCGGCCGAGCGGGTCGTGATGCCCCAGCGAGCGCCAGAGGCGCGCGGTCTCGACGAGCAACTCGAGCCCGACCTCGCGCTCGAACGACTCGTCGCCGGTCGCGGTCTGATACCGGATGACCGCGTCGGCGACGTCGCCGCTGAGGTGGAACGCCGCCGTGCCGGCGGGCCAGTAGCTCGAGCATTCCTGGCCGCGGATCGTTCGCCACGGGAAGACGGCGCCGGCGAGACCGAGCTGCTCCGCGCGCTCGCGAGCGAGATCGAGCGTGGAGTGGCGCCAGCGCAGCGAGTCACCGGCCGCCTGCGGCGCGGCATAGGTGAGCACCGGGAGGATGAATCGCTCGCTGTCCCAGAAGGTGTGCCCGTCGTAGCCGGGACCCGTGAGGCCCTTCGCGGGGATTGCGCGCTGCTCGGCGCGGGCGCCCGCCTGGAGCGTGTGGAAGAGCCCGAAACGCAGGGCCTGCTGGAGCTCGGTGTCTCCGTCGAGCTCCACGTCCGCGCGCTCCCAGAACGCGTCGAGGTAGGCGCGCTGCTCGGCCGCCAGTCCGTCCCAGCCGGTGTGACGCGCCTCGGCCAGCGCGGCCACGACCTCATCGCGGAGTGCCGGATGGGTGCGTCTGCTCGACCACGCATAGGCGAGGAACTTCACGACGGTCAGGCGCTGCCCTGGCGCGAGGTCGGCCGCGGCGGTCACCCGCCCGAGACCCTGCCTGCTCTCCGCATCGGTGTCGGTGCCCGGGGGGCCCGTGATCAGGTGGTCCATCCCGGCCGCCATCCCGAGCTTGCTGCTGCGGGTCGAGTGGACGAGCACGACGCGCAGGGCATGATCGTAGAACTCCTCGGAGACGAGCGGCGCCTCCAGCGCCGCGGCGGCCCGCGGGTCGTCCGAGCGCCCGGGCGCGGGCTCGTTGGCGACGAGCTCCGACTGGACGACCACGCGCGCCGGCCGCTCGAGCGGCTCGACCTCGTACAGGATCGCAGCGACGGAACGCTGCGCGAACGAGACGAGCCGCGTCGAGGAGACACGCACCGCCGTGCCCGCCAGCGACCGCCAATCCGCGCGGCGGCGCAGCACGCCCGCGCGCAGGTCGAGCTCGCGCTCGTGCCCGATCAGTTCCCCGTAGCGGACGTCGAACGGCTCGTCGTCGACGAGCAGGCGGATGATCTTCCCGTTGGTGACGTTGACGATCGTCTGGCCCGACTCGGGGTAGCCGTAGCCGGCCTCGGCATACGGGAGCGGCCGCAGCTCGTAGAACGAATTCAGGTACGTCCCGGGGATGCCGAACGGATCGCCCTCGTCCAGGTTCCCGCGCAATCCGATGTGCCCGTTCGAGAGCGCGAACACCGACTCGGCCTGCGCGAGCACGTCGAGGTCGAGTGCCGTCTCGCGCACCGACCATGGCTCGACCGCGAAGTCGGGGTGCGCGATCACGCCTGCTCGGCCGACTGGGCGGGAGTGGCGACGACGGTGCCGGCGCCGAGCGCTCGCGGCGCGCCCGCGCTGCCGGCCGGCGCGCAACCTGCGAATGCCTGCCCGCGGCCGTGGTGGATCGGCGATCCACCCCACTCCGAGCGACCGCCATGACGTCGGATCAGTCGTACCTCCCAGGGGCTACCGCTCACATCGCATCCATCGGCACGAGCTCATGGTGCCTGAAAGCCCAGGGGAACGGACTCAGCTTCTGACCCGCGGCTGCCGATGACGGTCATGAACGACCGAATCGAGCACCTTGGCCACGCGCCAGCACACCACACGACGGATCGAGAGCATCGGGCAGCCGAGCGAGACCGCCTGGACCGAGTTCGATCAGGTGCTCGAGAAGACGACGGGCTTCCGCGCGCTCCGCATCGGCGAGCTCGCGCGCTTCCGCGAGCTGCTCTACTTCCTCGCCTGGCGCGACATCAAGGTCCGCTACAAACAGACCGTCCTCGGCGCGGGCTGGGCGATTCTCCAGCCGGTGCTCGCGGTCGTGCTCTTCACCGCGGTCTTCGGGCATGTCGCGAAGATCGACACCGGCGGCGTGCCGTATCCGATCTTCGCGTACACGGCGCTCGTACCGTGGCTGTTCTTCGCCAACGCCGTCCAGCTCGCGTCGACGAGCCTCACGGTCAATCCCCAGCTGATCACGAAGGTGTACTTCCCGCGGCTGTACCTCGTGATGGCGCCGATCGTGGCGGGCATCGTCGACTTCGTGCTGGCGTTCGTGGTGCTGATCGGGATGATGGTCTACTACGACGTCGATCTGCACGCGCTGCGCGTGCTCCTGCTCGTGCCGCTCCTCCTGCTGGCATTCCTGACGACGCTCGGTGTGGGCAGCTGGCTCGCCGCCCTGAACGTGAAGTACCGCGACATCCGCTTCGTGGTGCCGTTCTTCATCCAGACGTTGCTCTTCGCCACGCCCGTCGTCTACGCGACGTCGGCGATCTCACAGCCCTGGCGCACGCTGTACGGGCTCAACCCGATGACCGCCGTCGTCGAGGGCTTCCGCTGGGCGCTCGCCGACGGAGCCCGGCCGCAAGGGGCCGCCGTCGCGCTCTCCGTCGCGAGCGGTCTTCTGCTCTTCGCGTCGGGCTTCTACTACTTCAACCGCACCGAGCGGGACTTCGCGGACGTGATCTAGTGACGAGCCCGGCGGTCGTCAGAGCCGAGAGGCTCTCGAAGAGCTTCGACATCGACGAGGACCGGCACTCGGACGCGACGCTCCGCGACGCGATCGCGGGCGGGGCGCGCGCCCTGCTCGACGCGGCGGCATCGGTGGTCGGCCCGGAGCGGCCGCAGCACGCGCACCGCACGACGCTGTGGGCCCTGAAGGACGTGTCGTTCGAGCTCCAGGCGGGGGACATCGTGGGCGTCATCGGCCGCAACGGAGCCGGCAAGTCGACGCTGCTCAAGATCCTCTCGAGGATCACCGAGCCGAGCTCGGGCCGGGTCGGCATCAACGGACGCGTCGGGTCGCTCCTGGAGGTCGGGACCGGCTTCCACCCCGAGCTGACGGGCCGCGAGAACGTCTACCTCTACGGCTCGATCCTCGGAATGCACCGCGCCGAGATCCGCCGCCGCTTCGACGACATCGTCGGCTTCGCCGAGGTCGGGCCGCAGCTCGACACGCCGATCAAGCGTTACTCGAGCGGCATGCAGGTCCGCCTCGCATTCTCGGTCGCCGCCTACCTCGAACCGGAGATCCTGCTCGTCGACGAGGTGCTGGCGGTCGGAGACGTCGCCTTCCAGAAGCGCTGCCTCGGCAAGATGGGCGAGGTCGCGAGCGAGGGCCGCACCGTGATCTTCGTCAGCCACAACATGGCGCTGATCCGGGCGCTGTGCAAGCGGGGCATGCTGCTCGAGCGCGGCGCCCTGCGCTTCGACGGATCGATCGAGGACACGGTGGACCTGTATCTCCGCGGCCTCGAGCAGGCGATGGCGACCGACGTGGGCGAGCGGACCGACCGCAAGGGCCGTCAGGACGTCAAGCTGATCCGGGTCGAGTTCGGCAGCGGCGCCGACGGGGCAGGCATGCCCACCACGGGCGCCGGCCTGTCACTCGCATTCCTGGTGTCGTCCGCGGCTGCCAGCACGACGTGCTCGTTCGGCATCCACGACAGCCTCGGCAACCTGGTGGCCGAGTTCCGCAGCTCGGTCGGCGCGCCCGGCGACCGCGACGACGGCGAAACGCCCGGGCGCTTCGTCTGCGCAATCGACCAGCTGCCCCTCGTTCCCGGCCGCTACCGGATCGACGTCGAGATCCGGTCGGCGAACCGCCTTCAAGACGCCGTCGAGGCCGCAGCGATGTTCGATGTCGAAGAGGGCCTCCTCGCCGGCCGGCCAATCGACCGGAGCTGGTCAAAGGGCACGGTCGCGGTCCGCCACCACTGGACGACGCCGGCCGCGTGACGCGGGTCTCAGCGGCGCAGGTCGCCGAGCCGCAGGGTGGCCGCGAAACGCGCCAGCGTGTAGGTGCCGCAGATCTCGAGCCAGCGGAGGTCGAACGAGTCCGTCGCGGGCCGGTTGCGCCCCGGCTGGATCCCGCGGGCTGCGAGGAACCCCGCCTCTTCGACGAGCGAGCGCACCTCGGGATTCGACGCCCCGAACGGGTATGCGAACGCGGTCACCTGCACTCCGAGCGCGCGCTCGAGCTCCTGCTTCGATCCCGCGATCTCGGCTCTGGCCTCCGACGCCGGGATGCGCGTGAGATCTCGATGCGTCCTGGTGTGGGAGCCGATCTCGAACGGCCCGGCGAGCAGGTCGTGCGCGGCGCCGGCACCGATCAGCGGGCGACCGGCCAGCGCCGGCTCGGTCGCCTGGTCGTTGTGGGCGCCCGCCGCGGAGATCGGAAACACCGTGGCCACGAACCCGAACCGCTCGAGGATCGGGCCTGCGACCGTGACGGTGTCCTCGTAGACGTCGTCGATGGTGATCACGACGGTCCTCGCCGGCGGGAGCCGGAAGGCCGTGCGGTACTCGATGTACTCCCCGAGGCTTATGACGTTGTAGCGGTGGTGCTCGAGCCATGCGAGCTGACGCTCGAATCGCCGCCCGGGCACGACGTAGCGACTCGGCTTCTCGCCTTCGGCGCCGAAGGCGTGGTAGCCCAGGATCAGCGTGCCGCCTCGCAGCTGCCGCCAGAGATCGGGGCTCGCGGCGCCTCTGACGCCGCACCAGTAGGCGTGTCTGAGGGTCGATGCGAACCACGCCTGCGACCAGCTGCGCCCGGGGACGAGGAATCCGGCCGTGGCGAGCACGTCCGGGGGCACGCGCAGGGCGAGCATGGCGCCGGCGATCGCCTGCGTGGAGCGCGCCAGCGAGAGCTCGCCGCTCCCGCCGAGCGGCATCAGCGCGATCATCTCCGGGTGTCGGCGGTAGAGATCTACCGCGACCCGCCCGCGCCGTGTCGTGTCAGCGACGATCCCGCGCCACGGGCGTGTCCGGTATTCGGATACGACGGCGCCCGGCTCGAAGACGAATTCGCAGCCGAGCGCATGGAGCCGGTAGGCGAGCTCGGTGTCGCTCTCGCTCTCGCGCTCGGCGTCATAGCCGCCCGACTCCTCGAACGTCGCTCGGGTGAGCGAGCAGTTGCCGCCGAAGCAGTCCCAGAACGTCGGCGCGCGGAGCTTCAGTTGCTCGATCCGCCAGGCTGCATCGACGGCGCTCAGCCGGGCGTAGCGATCCGCGCGCTCGGGAACTCGCCGCTCGATCGCCCCGATCACGACGATCCGCTCCTGTGTGCGATGTGCTTCGAGATGGGCCGACACGAGATCCTCGCCGGCCACCTCGTCGTCGTCGAGGAAGAGCAGCACGGTTCCGCGCGCGCGAGCCGCCCCGGCGTTCCGCCCGGCCGAGGCACCCGAATGCGGCTGCTCGACGACGGTCAGCTCGTGGCGCGGCTCCAGCCGGTCGAGCATCTCGGCCGTGCCGTCGCTCGAGCCGTCGACGACGACCACGACCTCATAGTCCTCGGGCGCGGCGGTCTGCCGGTCGAGCGACTCGAGGCACAGGCGCAGGAGCTGCGCGCGGTTGCGGGTCGCGATCACCACGCTGAGCCGGGGAGCTTGGCGCGCGGGTTCGAGCGGGGCGCTCACCGCCTGTTCATCCGCTTCAGCCAGGCGTTGAGGCGGGCCCGCCTGGCGGGATAGACGAACAGCTCCGCGAGCCGGCGTGCGACGGGCCTCGGCGAGATCGCGAGGCAGACGAGCCAGATGGCGAACGCCGCCTGCATCGGGCGCGCGATGTCGAAGCGCCGGAACGCCGCGCGCAGACCGAGCCGGACGAGGCCCGGCAGCGTGTCGCCGGCGACCGGATGGCGTGACCGGTCGAGCTTGAGCGAGATCGCCCGGTCCGCGACCTCGCTCATCGACGCGTCGCCCGGTCGCCACTCGAAGCCGAGCCGGTCCGCGAATTCCGCGAGGTATGCGCGCGTTCGGCCGGCGTATCCGATGGTGGAGCGAATCCGGTCCAGGTCGAGCGAGGCGGCCGGGCTCTCGTAGAGGTTCGCTCCATGCAGCCGGTACAGCGCGAGCGGCTCGTCGATCGCTCCCACAGGCCCGAAGAGCGCAGAGACGTGGACGAGGTACCAGTCGGCGCCGATCCGGTCGCCGCAGTCCCTGACCGGCGAGATCGCCCGCAGCACCCGGCTCGAGTAGGCGTTGCCGCTTGTCGCCGGGCGCGCGAGGTCGAAGGGGAACCGCAGCGTCGCGGCCCTCAGGTCGCCCGCCGGAAGGGCGATGTGCGGGGAAGGCTTGATCTCGCCCGTGCGGCGCCCCGCCTCGTCGATCACTGCGAGCCGGAAGTGCACCTTGGCGAGTTCCGGCTGCTCGCGGAACGCGGCGGCGATGCGTTCGGCAGCCTGTGGAGTGAGGACGTCGTCGGCGTCGAGAAAGAGCACGACGTCCCCCCGTGACCGCGCAAGCCCGGCGTTGAAGGCCGACGCCTGGCCGCCGTTCTCCTGCATCACGGGCACGATGCGATCGCCGAACGAGGCGATCACCTCGGGAGACTCGTCGGTCGAGCCGTCGTCGACGACGATGACCGTCACGCCCTCGTACGTCTGCGCGAGCGCGCTCGCGATCGCGGCGTGCAGATAGCGGCCGTAATCGTGGTTGTCGATGATGATGTCGACCGACGGCACGGCGGTGGCGGGCAGCCGGTCGAGGTGCGAGATGGCGGGATGCGTCGGCGTGTGCACGAGTGGTCAGCCGCCGAGCGCCCCGAGTGCGAGGTGGACGTGGCGATACACGGTCTGGGGGCTCGCGGCCTTGGCGAGCGAGACCTCCACCACCTGCGCGACCGACGTCGTGCGCCTGGCCGTCGTCGACCAGGACTCCCCGGGACGGAGCGTGACTCGCCGCCGCAGCACGACATTCGTGCCCGAGACGGCCGTCAGCAGGTAGGACGTCGTGCTCAGCTCGTCGCTCCTCACGCCCACGGCGAAGTCTCCGGCTGCCTCATCCTTCGGGATCGCCCAGAGGATCGTGAAGCCGTCGACGTTGGACGAAGGTAGCCGTGCGATCGCGAGCGCACCCACCACCAGCGCGAGCGCCATGGACGCCAGCCCGACCCCGAGGAGCGGGATGCGCCGGCCGCGGGCGGTCGTCGCGAGCGTCGCCGCCGATTCGCCCGCCGGGGAGACCTGCCGGCGGCGCCAGGCGCCGACGCCGCATGCCACGAGCGTCACGGCGGTGAGCGCGACACACCAGGAGCCGGCCGTCAGGCCCGCCGGCGTCTCGTTGAGCACGACGGCTCCGATCACCGAGATCGAGATGCTCGATCCCAGGGCGAGCAACAGGCGCTCGAGGTGATCGCGTCGCCGCTCCGGAAGCAGCGCGACCGACAACGCATACCCGGGCACGAACAGCACGAGAAGGCTCCCAGGAACGGCTCGCGCGGCTGCGTCGTCCGTGACGAGAACGGCAAGCGCGGCCAGTGCCGCGAGCACGGCGGCACCTGTGAGGTCGAGGTTACGGCGTGCCATTCAGCACCGCCACGTCGTAGATCGCGATGTCGCCACTGTCGAGCAGCCGATCGACGCCCGGGTAGGAGTCGAACTTCTCGAGCGCCCGCGGGTCGACGCGCTTCTCGCTCTCCGCGCTGCGGAAGAAGTACCCGGCCATGCTGTCGTCACCCGCGACGAAGCGGTCCTCGGCGACGTACCCGATCGAATGCGCGGTCAGCCCCGCGACGATGCCCGAGGTCATCGTCCCCTCGAACAGGATGGTGGCCGCGTTGAACGGCGCCGACGTGACGAACACGGTCTGGCGCCCGTGCACGAGCAGTTCTCGTCCCACCGCTTCCGGGGCGACGAAGCGCCGGCCCGGGCCGAGGGTCGTTCGCGCCCAGACGGCCACCGCCTCCGGTTGGGGCACGATCTCGGCTCCCCCGTCGGCGTGTGCCCGGTAGGGCAGCGCGAGCAGCACGCGCGGCGGCCAGCCGGCAACCGTGCCGCCGATCAGCAGCACCGCGATGCACGCGCACGGCGCGACGGTCGAGAGGCGATACGGGACGCGGAGCCGGGACAGCGCGAGCGCGAGGGTCAGCGCGATGCCGACGAACAGGAACTCGGATGACCGGTTCGACGTCTCCCAGGCCGCGGGCACGAGGCGCATCGGCATCACGGCGACGTAGGCGACGGCTGCAACCGCGAGCACGACGGCGAACGGATCGCGGAACGACCGGCGACGGAGCTCGATCAGCCCGAACGGCAGCGCGAGCGCGATCAGCCCCACGGACGCGAGCGCAACGAGGCGCTGCCACGTCGGCGCGACCAGTTGCCCGGGCGCGGCGCCCCCGAACGGCGAGCGGCCCGTCGTATGACCGAGGACGGTGGCAACCGTCTGGTGGAAGCCTCGCGCGAAGACCGGGAACAGGTAGTGCCCCGTTCCGGGAGCGACCTCGCGGACCCACAGCGCCGTCGCCGCGATGGCGAAGCCCGCAAGAGCCCACGGGGCCTCGCGCCGCGTCGATCGTCGCACCCAGGCGACGGCGCACGCGGCCACGAGGAAACCGCAGAGCGCGAACGCCGTCAGGTGGTGACTCATGACCGTCGCGATCGTCGCAAGACACGCGACGACCGACCACGCGACCTTCTCGGACGGACTCGAGCCGACGATCGGCCACCGCTTCACGACGGCGACCACTGCGAAGAGCGCCAGCGGGAGCGCGATCGACTCGTACGAGTACTGCGCGCTCCAGAAGAGGAAATTGGGGTTCGTCGAATAGACGATGCCCGCGAAGCCCGCGATCCGCGCACTCCCCGTGATGCGTTCGACGAGGAGGAAGAGGGCGAGGACGAAGACGAGACGGGCGGCCCCGACGACGATCACGCCCGAGACGAACGTGCTCAGATGGGTCAGCGCGGCGACCCCGGCCGTGACGCCCTCCAGCCCGGGGTAGCGCGCTGTCACGGGGATGATCGGATTGGCATGGAAGAGCGATCCGGTGTGCGAGATCTGCTGCGCGTTGTAGACGTGCACCCACTCGTCGGCGTACGTGAACCCGAACGGGTCGTGCACGACCTTCACCAGGTACAGGAGGACGCCGATGACGAGCAGCGACCCCGCCCGCTCGGCACGCGCGGCCCCTGCGGCGGTCAGACGCGCCGCGGGCGGCAGGACGATCAGGCACAGACCGCCCCAGAACAGGGTCTGGGCCCAATCCGACTGCGGATTCGAACGCGACAGCATGCATGCGAGCGAGACCGCGAGCAGGCCCGCCGATCCCACGACCGCGAGCGGAGCGAGCAGACCTCGGCTCGCTCCGAGACCATGACCTGGCCCGCGCACCTGGCGCCCGGCCGCGCTCGTCGTGAGCCTCACGCTCGCTCCTGCGTGGCGGCCGCCACGAGCGAGCGGTAGACGGCTTCGACGCGCGGAACGACTCGGGCGCCCGTGTACCGCTCGGCGCGAGCTCGCGCCGAGCGGCCCAGCGCAGCGCGAGCGGGCGCGTCGGCGAGCAGCTTGGCGATCGCATCGCCGAGCGCGGCGGTATCGCCAGGCGTGACGAGACTGCCGGTCTCGCCATCGACGACGAGCTCGGCCAGGCCGCCCAGGCGCGACGCGACGACCGGCTTGCCGAGGGCCATCGCCTCGAGGACGCCGAGGCCGAACGTCTCCGGGACGATCGAGGGCGCCACCAGCAGCGTGCAGCGGCGCAGGGCCTCGCGTGCCGCAGGATGCGGCCACGGACCGAGCACCAGGACGTTTCCATCGCGCGGCGTGCGGGCGATGTCGATCGGACGCCCGATGAACACGAGCGGCGGCGGACGAGCGAGCAACCGGTGTGCCTGCTCGAGGACGAGCGCTCCCTTGTCCGCGCTCGCATCACCGAGGAAGAGGAGGAAGTCCCCTTCGGGCAGCTGGTCGAGCAGCGCACGATCGCCGCCCTGCAGCGGGGGCTCGATCGGTTCGGGCAGCAGGTTCGGAATCACCTCGAACGGGAGCCCGCGCCGCACGAGCTCGAGACGCTCGGCGACGGTGCGGCTGACGGGCAGGTACATGTCGACACTGCGGCGGAGGGCTGGAGCCGTCGCCTGGAGCGCACTCGCGATCAACGCGCCCTTCGCGACGCCGTAGTGGTTCGCGGCGCAGCGAACGCATTTCGCTCGCCCGGGACCGTCGCAGACCGAGCCGAAGCGGATCAGCCGCTTCGTCGCGCACACGAGGCTGTAGTCGTGGAGCGACAGCACGAGCGGCGCCCGCATCCGCCGCTTGAGCGGCAGCGCCGAATGGACGACCCAGTTGTGCGCGTGCACGACGTCGGGCCGTTCGTCGGCGAGCACCCGGCTGAGCCCCGCGACGAGTCCCGGGTCGGGGAGCGGAGCGAGGTGCCGGCGCTCACTCTCGGCGAAGAGGCGTCCGAACCGGCCGGCGAGACTGTCGAGCCGGTGAATCCGGAGCCCGGCCGCGTCTTCCCGGCCCACCGTGCCAGGGACGCGAAGCGTTGCGACCGCCACGTCGTGGCCGCGCGCCGACAGCGCCGTCGCGAGATCCTCGACGGAGCGCTCCTCGCCGCCGATGACCGGGCGGAAGAACTGGGCGAGCATGAGAATCCTCATCGGGCGGCGACCTGCGACGCACGCTGTCGGGACGGAGCGGACATCTCGGATGATGACCCGGCCCTCGGATGGTGGCCGGGCACCAGTGGAGCACTAACCCGCGAGGGATTCGTAGACCGCGCAGAGCCGGTCCGCGCACTCGTCCCATGTGGGCAGGCCCACCGCTCTCGTCGCCCGCGGCTCGTCCATCTCCGCGAGCACGGCGCGCGCGAGCTCCGCGGAGTCCCCCGGGTGCGACACGACGTGTGCGAGGCCGCGGTCGCCGAGCTCGCGGAGGCCCGGCGAGTCGGCGACGACGAGCCTGCAGCCGAGCGACGCCGCTTCGAGGAGCGCGATCGGCTGCGTCTCGAACTCGCTCGCGAGCACCGCGACGTCCACCCGCGCGAGCTCGTCGGCCATGCGCGAGCGTTGCTCCGGCGGGATGGCCCGTATCTCCGTCCGGGAGGCCACACCCAGATGCGTCGCGAGAGCCGCGAGCGTGTCGCGATAGGGGCCGGAGCCCGCGATCCACAGGTGCGTGTCGGGCCGCTCGCGGAGGATCCCGGGGAGCGCGCCGATCACGTGCTGATGACCCTTGTAGCGCTCGAGCCGTCCGATCGAGGCGATCAGCGGCCCGCCGCCCTCACGTTCCGGCCGGGGGCCCCGCGGTGCGGGCAGGTCGGCGCCGTTCGGGATGAGCACGAAGCGATCTCGGGGGAGCCGGAGCCGGCGAGAGTAGTCGGCGATCTCGGAGTCGGTGAGTGCCACGAGGCGGTCGGCCCGGGCCAGCAGCGGCCGGAGCACGGCAAGCTGCACGCCGCGCAGGGAGGTGCGGATGCGAGAGGAGTGCCCGCCCGCGTGGAAGGTCACGACGTAGGGGATCGCTGCGGAGCGAGCGGCCGCCATCGCGATCGGCGCGACGAGCGTCTGGAACGACTGGATGTGGACGACATCCCACCGGCCGCGCGTGATGCGCCTCCAGATGGCGGGCGCGAAGAACGCGTCGCCGCTCCGCGGCCACGCCCTCACGCGCTGCAGCTCGAAGCCGTCCCGATGCTCGTCGGCCTGGAGCTCGGGCGATCGATCGGCCGACAGGACGGTCACCTGGTGGCCGCGCTGCGCGACTCTGCGTGCCACTTCCGCGACGTGCATCTCCACGCCTCCGACGGAGGGCAGGAACCTCGCCGTGACCATCAGGATGCGCATCGCGCACCCGGAGCCGGCGGTGTTCGGCGCCGGAGGGTCGCGCCGGCGACGCGCGCAGCGAGGAACCCCGCCGATGTCGCCGCCAGCCCGGCGGTGATGGTCGCCGCCCGCCCGAGGCCGGAGCGGTCCCCTCCGACCGCGTCGCGAAGCCCGTGGACCACACCCGCCGGGAGGATCCGGGTCGCGTACCCGACCTCCGTCGAGAGAGCGTCTCGCGACCCGACCAGCTCGCTGACGAGAGCCTTCGAGCGTCCCTCCCCGTAGCAGCGGGACACGAAGTACGCGAGGCTCGAGCGGCGCGCCGGGACGCGGTGGGAGACCCTGACGCACGGGTCGTAGACGATCGTCCTCCCGCGCCAGCGCCGGCGCGCGCGGATGCAGAACTCGGTCTCGTCGCACCCGGCAGGAGACCGCCCGACCCGGCCGACGGCGGTGTCGAATCCCCCGATCTCGGCGAACACGTCACGGCGGAACGACATGTTCGCGCCGATGACGTTCCTGACCGGCGCCGGGTGATCCGGGAGGCCGGTGTAGCTGCAGCCGACGACCCAGCCGAACTCGTCCGGAAACCAGGCGGGCCGGCCGGTCTGCCAGAGCGGCGCGACGTCTCCGCCAACCGCCATGACGGTGTCACGTGCATAGACGCCGAGCATGCGTGCAAGCCAGTCGGGTGCGGCGATCGCATCGTCGTCGAGGAACGCGACGATGGCGCCGCGAGATCGGGCGACGCCCGCGTTGCGGCTCGCCGACACGCCTCGCCGATCGACGTTCTCGACGACCACGACGTCGCGCCAGCGCTCCCGCGCGCGATTCGCGAGGGCCGGGTTGTGGTCGACGACCACGACCGTCTCGAGCGCGGGCACGGTTTGCGCCTCGATCGACCGGATGGCGTCGGCGAGCTCCTCGAAGCGCTCGTCCGCGCACGCGCAGATGACGACCGAGATGCCGCTGCCCGAGGGACGAGCTCGGGGGACGGGGACGGTCTCGGGCCTCGGGCTCGTGACCTCCGCCGCAGTCACGGCCGTCGCCGTCGGCGTTCGCGGAAGATCGCCTTGAGGACGCGCCAGCCGTCGGGGATCGTTCGCAGGTTGCTCGTGCCGTGGATGCGGCTGCGCTCGAAGCTCGCGACCTCGGTCACGCGCAAGCCGGCGCGCAGGGCGCGGAGGCTCATCTGCGTCTCGATCTCGAAGCCGTCGGAATCGGGGTGGAGCACGGGCAGGACCCGCTTCCAGAACGCCATGTACCCGTAGCACAGGTCGGAGTAGCTGCCACCGAAGAGCATCCGCACGAGCAGGACGAGCCCGTGGTTCCCGAGCTTCCGGAAGACGGACATGTCCGCGGTCCCCGCGCCTTGCGCGAAGCGCGTGCCCTTGACGAAGTCGGCCCCGGACGCGAGCGCACCGACGAATGCGGGGATCTCGCGCGGATCCGTGGATCCGTCCGCGTCGAGCATGATGATGAGGTCGCCCCGGGCGGCCTCGAATCCCGCCCTGAGTGCGTCGCCCTTGCCCTTGCCCTTCTGCCGGACGATCTGGACCTCGGGCAGCAGTTGGCGGGCGACCTCGAGGGTGTGGTCGCTCGAGCGCCCGTCGACGATGATCACCTCGTCGATCCACGCGCTGATCCGCGGCAGCACGTGGCGGAGATTCCCCTCCTCGTTGAAGGTCGGGATGACGACGGTGACCGTCGGCCTGCTCTGCCGCCTGCGCTCGTACTCGAACCAGCTCACGGGATCGGGCTCGCGCGATCCGAAGGCGTCGAGGAGGTTGGCGTCCCGGTCGTGCGTGGCTCCCCGCCTCGCCAACGGCGGGGCGAACAGCGCCGCCTGCGTCTCGTCGCCGCCGAGGGTGGGGTGCTGCGGGACCATCAGAGCATGTATCGGGAAGATGCCCTGCCCGCTGCGTCCCTCCGACGGGTGACTCTCTCCCTACCCCGGTGGGCGGATCGGGCCTTCGGGGAGCGCCGCGTACGCGTTTCCCGCGTACAGGGACGACGAGATGCCGCGCGCGAAGGCGCGCTGGGACGCCGGCGACGTCTCGATCGGCCAGTCGAAGCCGGAGCCGCTCTTCTCGAACCACGCGAGCCCGCGAAGGAGCGGGTACCTGCCCGAGAGGTTCCGCAGGAGCGCCGTGATCCAGGCGGCCTTCGAGCCGCCGCGCTCCGTCGAGCCGATCTCGGCGATCAGCATGGGCTTGCCGGGAGCGAGTCGCTCGATCGCCGCGTAGGTCGACGCGAACAGATCGTCGAAGCTCGTCCAGGGCGCGTTGCGGTTGTAGACGTCCGTGCACGTCCAGTCGACGTATGCAGGCCCGGGGTAGAGCGCCCGGAGCGGACCGAACACCCCGGCCGGATCGACGTTCGGGCACCAGACCCAGGTCGCGTTCGTCGCCCCCGCATTCGCGAAGATGCGGTGGACGTGCCGCCAGGCGACGATGAAGTCGCCGGCCCTATTGCCGTTCGCGCCCCAGCCCCACGGGAACCACTTGCCGTTCATCTCCCAGTCGAAGCGCAAGAAGAACGGATGACCCCAGCGCGCTGCCGCGATCGCCCAGCGCCTGAGGTACGCGTCGTAGGTGCCGGCGCTGATCTTCCGCAGCGAGAATCGCGCCGCCGTCGAGCGAACCGGGAGTGCGTTCGAGCCCCAGCTGAAGAGCGGTATGGCCCCATAGCGGCGGATTCGCTCGAACTCCGCCAGCGGAAACGCATACGGGACGCACGGACTCCGGTAGCAATTCTCGAACGGCGACGAGAATTGAATCAGCGACAGCGCCTTGCCTCCGACGAGACGCTGGAACTTCGACACCGCGGTCATGTCGAAGGGCGCCTCGGTGCCCGTGAGCTGGTCACCGATCCACGCTCCCCAGTAGAGAGCCTTCGGCGCGGCCGGCCGCGTGGCGACCGAGTGCCCTCCGCGCGCCGCGCCCTCCCGGGAGCTCCTCGCAAGCAGGCCAAGATGGTTGAGGACGATCAAGCCCAGTCCGAGCGACACAGCCGCCGCAATGCCGAACGTGCGCGCGTGGCGAGGGAGGCGTGCGAAGCGGATAACGGCCACGGTAGCGCGCGTTGCCCCGCGCGCCGGGGCCGCGAGCGATCAGGAGAGCGGTCGGATTGTCGTGCCGCTCAGTGATCCGAACCGATTCGGCGCGTACGCGCGTGCCGCGATCCCGGCTGCGAAGGCGGCCCGAGCCCGCCTCGAGCTCGTGAGCGGCCAGTCCATGCTGGAGTCGTACTTGTCGAACCAGACGAAAGCCCTGATCCGCGGGTACGCCTTGGGCAGCTCGTTCGTGAGCAGGTCGGTGATCCAGGCGGCCTTCGAGCCCCGATGCTCGGTTGACGCCGTTTCGCCGATCACGACCGGCTTGCCCGGCGCGACGTGCGTCACGAGCTGGTCGTAGGTCGAGCGGAAGAGTTGGTTGAACGTCTCCCAGGGCGTGCCCCAGTTGTAGCCGTCGAGGCCGGTCCAATCGACATATGCATCGCCGGGATACGTGCTCGCAAGCGGGGCGTACGTGTTCGCCGGGTCGACGTTCGGACACCAGACCCAGGTCACGTTCACCGCACCCACAGACGTGAAGATGTCGTGGATATGGCGCCAGGCTCCGACGTACTGCGCAGCGGTGTTGCCGTTCACGCCGACGGACCACGGGAACCAGTTCCCGTTCATCTCCCAGTCGAGCCGCAGGAAGAACGGATGGCCCCAGTCCTTCGCCTGCGTCGCCCAGCTCGTGATGTACGAGTCCCAGGTGCCCGCGATGATCGACGCGAGCGAGAATCTGGACTGGCTCACCTTGAAAGGCAGGGAATCCGATCCCCAGCTGAAGAACGGGATCGCACCATGACTGCGGATGTTGTCCATGGCGGCGGTGTCGAAAGCGTAGGAGGTGCACGGATCCGAAGAGCAGTTCTGCCACGGCGAGGAGAAATTGATCAGCGACGCGCCTTTGCCGACCTGCCGCTCGAAGGCCGAGAGGGCGCGCATGTCCCACGGGGCTTCATTGCCTGTCAACTGGCTTCCGATCCACGCGCCCCAGTACATCGACTTCGCCGCGGACCCACGCTTGTGGAAGCTGGAGGTGGCTCGGGCTTGCCCAGAACCCACCGTTACAAGCAGGGTGAGCACCACGGCGGCGACGACCAAGGCGGGAATCCGGAAATCGCGAGACGCCGACACACGTCCGTCATCGACGCGCGGACATGATCCGGCGATGCCCCCTCTCAGGGAGGCGCCGACCGCCCGGACGCATGGTTGGCCTCGGGACGCCGTGATCGGATCGCCTCGCCGCATCGCGTGGCGAGCCTAGCGGCATCACGTCGGCCCGCGCTCCAAGCCGTGACCCGAGACCCCGTGACCAGCCGGGCGCCGGCGCTTTGCCGCCGGGTGGAAGGACGAACCGTGCGAGCACTCGGACATCCCGAAGCCGGTGCACGATCATGCCGGGCCGAGAAGGTCGGCCAGATCGGACACGACGACGTCGGCGCCGCGCGCCCGCAGCGCGTCGGCCTGGCCAACCCGATCGACGCCGACGACGAAGCCGAATCCGCCCGAGCGTCCCGCCGCGACGCCGGCGAGCGCATCCTCGAACACCGCCGCCTCGCCCGGAAGGACGCCGACGATCCGTGCGGCGGCCAGAAACATGTCCGCGGCCGGCTTCCCTCGCAGGTGGTCGCGCGCAGCGACGATCCCGTCGACCTGCGCCTCGAACAGATCGGCGATGCCGGCCGCCTGCAGTACCTCGCTGCAGTTCGCACTCGCGGAAACGACAGCCCGCCGCAGTCCAGCGACCCGAACCGCCTGTACGAACCGCACCGACCCTTCGTAGGGCTGCACGCCGCGGCGGTGGAAGAGAGCGAGGAGGATCTCGTTCTTGCGGTTGCCAAGACCACGGATCGTGTCGACGCCGGCCGGATCGTCGTCCGACCCCTCGGGGAGCTCGATGCCGCGCGAGATCAGGAACGACCGAACGCCGTCGTAGCGCTGCATCCCGTCGATGTACTCGTCGTAGTCCCGCGCGGGATCGAACGACACGAAGGTGCCACCCTCGCGCGTCGCCCGCACGCGGAGAAACGCGTCGAACATCTCCTTCCAGGCCTCGCCATGCACCGATGCCGTGTTTGTGAGCACGCCGTCGAGATCGAACAGGCACGCTCGGATCGCGCTCGGCAACTGCAGGACCGGCAGGCTCATGCTCCTGGCGCAACTGTACTCCCGGTCGACTGCTCGCCTGCAGCGAGCCCCGAACCCAACAGGTGCCGGTTGAGCCGGGTGCGTCAGCGTTCGGCTCCGCCGAGCGCGAAGAGACGCAGCGGGTGGATATCGCCGATGCCGGTCGCGCTGGATGCTTCGGGTCAAGCCGAGTTGGCACATACGATGCGCTCGCGCGCATCACGGTGACCCGACCCC
>CAZYYP010000022.1:22581-25386 GCA_964651695.1 uncultured Gaiellales bacterium
GCACGGCCTGGGCGATGTGCACGAGCCTTCTGGCCGCTATGACGCGCATGATCGCGCAGCATCCCGAACGCTTGCGCTCGGCAACCATTACCTCAACCTCAACCTCACCCCCAGTTCGCGCGGCGATCCCGCTCGGCAGGTGTCGGAGACGGCTCGAGCCACCGCACAGCACCACTACTCGGTCTGCCGTACGCTCGTTGGGTGAGGCACACCCGATCGCCCCACAGCAGCGAGGGAGACCCGATGCACACGACAGAACCTCAGTGAAGGCACGCGCGCCCGCGCGCGGCGCAGATCGGTTGGCGTCGCTTGCCGGAGACCTCGTCGTCACCGTCACCGGCCTGTACAAGAGCTACGGCGCGTTCGAGGCCGTCGCCGGGATCGATCTGGAGATCCGTCGCGGTGAGATCTTCGCCTTCCTCGGCCCGAACGGCGCCGGCAAGACTACGACGGTCGAGATCCTCGAAGGCTTCCGTGAACGCACCGCCGGCCAGGTCAGTGTGCTCGGCATCGATCCTGCCGAAGCGGGAAGCGCGTGGCGCGAACGGATCGGGATCGTCCTGCAGGAATCGCATCCCGAGCCTGGCTTGAGCGTGCGCGAGTGCCTCTCCCTGTTCGCGGGTTACTACAGCAAACCCCGCGACATCGAGGAGACGCTCGCGCTCGTCGGCTTGGAGGAGCAGGCCGACGCGGGCGGCGAACGGCTCTCGGGTGGCCAGCGCAGACGTCTCGACGTTGCCCTCGCTCTGATCGGGGATCCGGAGTTGATCTTCCTCGACGAGCCGACAACCGGGTTCGATCCCTCGGCACGCCACGCTGCCTGGGACGTTGTCGCCGGTCTGCGCTCGCTCGGCAAGACCATCTTCCTCACGACGCACTACATGGAGGAGGCCGAGCACCTCGCCGACCGCATCGCGGTCATCGCCGGCGGCCGGATCGTCGCGGAAGGCACTCCCCATACGCTCGGCGGCCGCGAGCAGATGCCGGCGTCGATCAGCTTCACACTTCCCGAGCGCACTCTGACCAGCGAACTGCCCGCGCACCTGCGAGCACTCTCCCAGCAGGACGGCGCTCAGGTCGTGCTCCACAGCGAGACGCCGCTCGCGCACGTCCGACAACTGGCCGAATGGGCGCTCCCGCGCGGACTCGACCTTGGAGATCTCGAGGTGCGCCGCCCCTCGCTCGAGGACGTCTACCTTGCTCTCACACGCGACGGCGGAAGGCCGCACCTGTGACGCGTCGTCGACGGCTCGTGTTGCACCAGGCCCGCTACGACCTGCTCGCCTTTGCGCGCAACCGCCAGTCGGTGTTCTTCACGGCACTCCTGCCCGTGATGTTCCTGATCATCTTCGTCAGCGTCTTCGGCAACGACACGATCGGGCCGTTTCATGTGAAGGCATCCACCTACTACGTGCCCGGCCTCTCGGCGATGGCAGTGATCGCTGCCTCGTTCATCAACCTCGTGATCTCGATCACGACGCAACGCGAATCGGGCGTCCTCAAACGGCGCCGCGCCACACCGGTTCCGGCCTGGGTGCTGATCGCCGGTCGCACGATCACGTCGGTGCTCGTCGGCCTCTCGGTGATGACGATCGTGCTCTTGATCGGTCGCTTCGCCTACGGCGTCCACCTGCCCACCTCCACCATTCCCGGCGTGTTCCTCACCGCGGTCGTCGGCGCTGTCTGCTTCTGCTGCCTCGGATACGCGCTCTCGAGCGTGGTCGCCTCGGAAGACTCGGCCCAGCCGATGGTGCAAGCGATCATGCTCCCGCTCTACTTCATCTCCGGCGTGTTCATCCCCAACGTCAATCTCCCGACCTGGCTGCGAGATCTTGCTCGGGTCTTCCCCGTCGAGCACCTCACCGACGGCCTCCACCACGCCTACGACCCCGCCGTCTCCGGCAACGGCATCGTCTGGAACGACTTGGCCGTTCTCACCGTCTGGGCCGTCATCGGCCTCGTCGTCGCCCTCCGCCGCTTCACCTGGACACCAGCCGCCGCCGGCGCCTGACACCGACCGCGGATCGATGCCGGACAGGCATGGCCCTGGGGACAAGCAGTGGAGATCGCGACCGTTCGTGCGGCAACGCGACAGCGGAGACGACAGGGCGCGCGTTGCTGCGCGGAATGCCGCGCAGCCGCCGCAGCAGTCAGGCTTGTCACCAAACCGTTTCCAGATGGCGACCGGCCGTGCCCCAGGCCCCCGCGGCTCGCTGCCGAAGATGTGAGCATGACAGGCCCCCCGCATGCTCCATTGCTCTGCGAATTGCACGCCCACACGACCTGGAGCGACGGTGCGCAGACGATCGGCCAGCTCGTCGACGCCTACGGTCAGGCCGGCTTCGACGTCCTCTGCGTCACAGATCACGTCATTCGCAGCGACGATCCGGAACACCCGCCCGGCGGCCCGCCCCAGCACGTACACACGAGAAATCACTCGTCCTACGTCATGGCAATCGAGATCGAGGCCGCACGCGCGCGCGTGCAGTACGACCTGCTCGTCCTGCCCGGTCTCGAGCTGACCTACAACGACCCCGACCCGCTGCGCGCGGCGCACGCCGTGGCTGTCGGGCTCGAAACCTTCGCCGGCGTGGACGACGGCATCGAACGCGCCCTCCGGGACGCGCGCCGCCAAGGCGCAGCGCTGATCGCAGCGCACCCCTACGCGCCGGCCGCCGCCGCGGGGGCCCCTCGCGCGACCGCCCGCTTCGCCGCCGACTGGCGCACGCTCGCGCCGCTCGTCGACCGCTGGGAACTGATCAACCGCCGCGATGTGTTCGGCTGGGTCGCCGAGGCCGGGCTCCC
>CAZYYP010000023.1:0-25292 GCA_964651695.1 uncultured Gaiellales bacterium
CGGGGGTGACGTGGCTCGCGCCGGTCGAGCCGACGAAGATCCTGGCCGTGCACCTGACGTACCGCTCGCGGCTCGTCGACTACGACGCGCGGCAGCCGCCGGAGCCCTCGTACTTCATGAAGCCGCCGTCGGCCCTGAACGGCCACCTCGGCGTGATCCGCCGGCCGCGCGGGGCGCGCTACCTCAACTACGAGGGCGAGCTCGCCGTGATCGTCGGCACCCGCATGCAGGGCGTGGCCGAGGAGGATGTGCTCGATCACGTGTACGGCTTCGCCCCCGCCAACGACGTCGGCCTGCACGACTTCCGCCATGCCGACCGCGGATCGATGCTGCGTGTCAAGGGCCAGGACGGGTTTCTGCCGATCGGCCCGGCGGTGGTCACGAAGGACGAGTGGACGCCCGACGACGGCTACACGCTGACCACGTTCATCAACGGCGAGGTCGTCCAGCGCGGCGACCAGGACGACATCATCTGGGACTACCGCTATCAGCTGGCCGATCTCTCGCGCCTGATCACGCTCGAGCCCGGTGACATCGTGCTCACGGGCACGCCGGCCAACAGCCGGCCCATGCAGCCTGGGGACACCGTCGAGGTGGAGATCGGCGGCATGCCGCGACTGACCAACACCGTCGTCGACTGGGATGTCGATCTCAGCGGGCCGGGCGACCAGATCCAGGTCTCGGCCAACACCCTCCACGTCGCGCTCGCGATTCCGGAGGACGAGGCGGAGCAGCGCGTGCGCGAGGGGCGGCTCGAGCCGTGATCGCTCTCCGCCGCATCGATCACGTCTGCCTGCGCGTCACCGATCTCGACGAGGCGGTGCGGCGCTGGTGCATCCAGTTCGGGTTCACCGAGCGCCCCGAGCTGCGCTCCGCGGACCGCGCGTTCCTCGCCTGCGGCTACGAGCCGTTCTCGCTCGAGCTGTGGTCGTCGGGCGGCGAGCCCGGGCACGAGCACTCGGCGTTCGAGCTGCGCGAGGGCTGCGCCCCCGGCGACGCGGCCGCTCACCTGGAGGCGCTCGGCGTCCCGTTCCGGCGGGACGGCGACGATCATCTGCAACTGTCCGACCCGCAGGGCTACGGCATCGAGCTCGTGCCGTTCACCCCGCGCGACCCATTCCCCGACGTCGGTCAGAGCACCTCCACCCTGCCGGGGTTCCGGGCCCGCAAGCTCGGGCATGTCAACGTCCTCACGGGTCAGCTCGAGGCGATGCGCGACTTCTACCGCGACGCGCTCGGGATGGGCGTGACCGACTACCTCGGCAGCGAGGGCGTTTGGCTGCACATCAACGCCGACCACCACGTCATGGCGCTGGTCGGCAAGACCCCCGCGCACTTCCACCACCTCGCGCTCGACCTCGTCGACTGGGGCACCCTGCGCGTCGCTTTCGACCACCTCGGCCAGCACGGCCGCTGGCTCGGATGGGGGCCGGTGCGCCACGCGCTCGGGCAGAACCTCTGCGGCTACGTGCGCATCCCCGAGGAGCACCTCTTCGTCGAGCTCTACTGCGACATGGAGGTGCTCGACCTCCCGCACAGCGCGCGCGAGTGGCGTGACGATCCGCGCGGCTCCAACCTCTGGGGCATCCTGCCGCCGCGCTCGTACTTCCGCTTCGACGACGCCGCGGTGGACTCCGAGCGCCACCAGCGCGAGGCACTCGGCACGCCGCTGCCGCCCCCCTGATCTACGCCGCGACGACCAGCGCGCGGCGCCGGAGGTAGATCACCGCGGCGACCGCCGAATCCGCCACCAGCAGGTACACCGGGTAGATCAGCAGCGACGCGGTGGTCGCGCCGACGGCGAGCAGGGCGAACACGGTCGAAACGACGCCGATCAGGTAGGTCGCGAGCGTCTCCGACCTGGGCTGGCGGTAGGTCTTGGGCAGCATGAGCCCGACCGCGATGAGATCGGCCACGACGACCGAACAGGTCGCCACCGTCGGATCGCCGGCGAGCCGCCAGCCGACGACGCCGAGCGCGGCGACGCCGAGCAGGGCGAACTCGAGACGGCTCGCGCCGCCGACTCCCCGCCGCAGCGAGAGGATGAAGATCGCGCCGCACGACACCACCTGCCCGACCGTGAGCACGAGGCTCCACGACGCCCCGCTCGCCCACTGCGACGAGAACACCACGAGCCCGAGGGTCGTCCAGATTCCCCACGTCGCACGCTGGGGCCGGGTCGACCCGCGCAGGATGTCGCGCAGGTAGGGCGCCGTCGCGACGAGCTGCAGGATCCCCGCGAGTATGCCGAAAGCCGCCTGCATCCGGACGGATCGTAGGGCGGGCCCGCCGCACCCGCGCGGGCCGTCTTACGGATGCGCGTTCGCATAAATCCCCCGGGCGGGGGAGATCACGGGAGAATTCGATAGCTAATACGAGATCAGTCGTCGATCGTCGTCGACGGGAGGCCTGGAGAGTCCGGGTCTGCATCCCAGCGGAAAGGGTCGCCAGAATGATCAAGTGGAGCAAGAACGCCCGAACGTTTCGCGTCGCACTTTTCCTCGCCGCAATCGCCTCGTTCGTCGTTGCGGCAGGCGCGGGCACTCGCTGGGGCTGATCCCGGCTAAAGGAGCGTCGCCGCAACGCCGATGTGAGCGGCAACCCCTGTGGCGAACGACTCTGAAGCTCCGTCCGTGACGTACGCGCCGCGGCTCATCCGGTACACGACTGCGATCATGATCGCGGCTGCGCCGGTTGCAGTCGCGGCGCCCTTTTTCGTTCCCTGGTCGACCCTGCGGGGAACCGACCTGCTGGGGGTCGTGCTCTTCGCGCTGGCGGCCACGATCGCCGAGTCGAAGCCGGTTCCGCTCGACGAGACCGGCTCGCGCGTCGTCACGCTCTCGTTCATCTTCATCCTCGCCGAGCAGACGCTGTTCGGCTGGGCCTGCGGCGTGCTCGCCGCCGTCCTCTGCATGTCCGTCAGCCAGGCGCTCGAGCGCGTCACGGCGAGACGACTGCTCTTCAACACCGGTGTCTATGCGCTGGCGACGGCGTTCTCGGCGCTTCCGGGCGCCGCCATCCGCTGGGATGGCGGGAGTCTCGATACCGATCACGTCGCTCGCCTGACGGCCGTGGTCTTCACCGGTGGCGTGCTCTTCGTGCTCACGAACGTCGTGCTCGTCGCGATCGTCGCCGCGCTGGCACAGGGCGCGACCGTGCGCTCCATGCTCGACGACTACGTGCGGCACGCGGGGCCCGCATTCGCGGTCATGGCGTTCATCGCGGCGCTCGCGACCGCGCTCTGGCGGATCACCCCGGCGCTCGAGCTCCTGCTCGCGGGCCCGCTCTTCGCGCTCGCCCTCGCCCAGCGCTACGCATACCGCAGCGTGGTGGCCACGACGGCCGCCGAGACCGACGGTCTCACCGGCCTGCGAAATCACCGGGCGTTCCAGGACGATCTCCAGCGTACGATGGACGATCCCGACGCGTTCGGCGTGCTGGTCAGTCTCGACATCGACGACTTCAAGTCGATCAACGATCGCTTCGGGCACCCGGCGGGCGACGAGGTCCTCGTGCTGCTCGCCGAGGTGATCCGAGAGCAGTTCGGCCGCGACGATTCCTACCGGGTCGGTGGCGAGGAGCTCGCGCTGCTGCTCGCCGGCAGCTCGGTGGAGCAGGCGAAGGAGGCCGTCGAGAGGCTTCACCGCACGCTCAGGGAGCGGCGCTTCCCCCACGGCGAGATGGTCGCGGTCAGCGTGGGGCTCGCCGGCTATCCCGACATGGCCTCGAGCCGCGACGCGCTCCTGCGCGCCACCGACAGCGCGCTCTACTGGGCCAAGAATCACGGCAAGGCGCGCACCTGCGTCTTCCATCCGAGGCTCGTACCGGTGCGCTCACGCCAGCAGATCGCCGACGAGGCCGAGCGCCAGGCGCGCCTGCGCGCCGCCGAGAGCCTGATCCGCATCGTGGACGCCAAGGACACCTACACGGGCCAGCATTCGCTGTCGGTCAGCCGGCTCGTGGAGGCGATCGGCCGCCGCATGCAGCTCGACGAGGACATGCTCGAGCAGCTCCGGCTCGCCGGTCTGCTGCACGACCTCGGCAAGATCGCCACGCCCGACAGCATCCTGCGCAAGCCCGGCGCGCTCACCCCGGAGGAGCAGGAGGTGCTGCGCGGACACGCCGAGCTCGGGTACCGACTGGTCGAAGGTCTCGGTGTCGCCCCCGTCGACAGCTGGATCCGCCATCACCACGAGGCCTGGGACGGCAGCGGATACCCGCACAACCTCGCGGGCGACGACATCCCGCTCGGCTCGCGCATCATCCTCGTCGCCGACGCATTCGATGCCATGACCTCCGAGCGCGCCTACCGCGAGGGCGGCTCGGTCACCGCGGCGATCGCCGAGCTGCGGCGTTGCTGCTGGACGCAGTTCGACGCGCGCGTCGTCGCGGCCCTCGAGCAGCATCTCGCCGAATCGCCCTCGACGCTCGCGGCGAGCGCCTGATGGTCCTCTTCCTCGGCGTCGTCGCAGGCGTGCTCGTCGGTCTCCTCTGCGGGGGCAGCATCGACCGGCTCGCCGACATCAAGCTGCGCGGCGCGGGCCTCTTCATCGCCGCCCTCGCGCTCCAGGTGCTCGCGTATCCGAGCGGCTACCTGCCGTTCCAGATCTCGGACGGCCTCGCGACGGGGCTGTGGCTGGCGTCCTACGCAGCCCTGGTCGCCCTGGCCGCGCTCAATCTCAGGCTGCGCGGCTTTCCGATCGCAACCGCGGGCATGGTCTCGAATCTGGCCGCCGTCCTCGCGAATCACGGCCACATGCCGGCACTCGCGAGCGCCCTCGCCGATGCCGGTACGCCGATCGGGCGCCTGCACAACAACAGCGTGACCGCGGATCACCCGCACCTCTCCTGGCTGATCGACCGCTGGGGGGCCCCCAGCTGGGTTCCGCTCGCGAACGTCTACTCGGTCGGTGACGTGCTGCTCGGGGTCGGCGCGCTCGTGATCGTCAGCGCCGCGATGGGCGCGAGCCTGAGGCGCCCTCTGGTACCGCGCACGCACGGCAGCTGAGGCCGCGCGCCATTGCCGCGACGGCGCGGCATGACACGATGCGGCGTGTGCAGATCGGCATCATCCTCCCGCAGAACGAGATCGGCGACGATCCCGGCGCGATCCGCGAGTTCGCGGCGGCGGCCGAGGACGAGGGCTTCGCGCACATCGTCGCGTTCGACCACGTCGTCGGCAGGGACGACTACGCCGCGCAGCCGTTCCACGAGCCGTTCGTGCTCTTCGGCTTCATCGCGGCCTGCACGCGAACGATCGAACTCACGACCGGCATCATCATCCTGCCGCAGCGCCAGACCGCGCTCGCGGCCAAGCAGGCGGCGGAGGTCGACATGCTCTCGGGCGGTCGCCTGCGGCTCGGCCTCGGCGTGGGCTGGAACCCGCTCGAGTACGAGGCGCTCGGCGAGGATTTCCGTACGCGCGGGAAGCGCATGGATGCCCAGATCCCGCTCATGCAGCGCCTCTGGGCCGAGCGGCGCATCAGCGACGGGATCGGCGACGAGCGCTTCTCCGACGTCGGCCTCAATCCGCCCGCGATCCGCAGCATCCCGATCTGGCTCGGCGGCAAGGGGCCGGCGGCGGTCCGGCGTGCCGTCGCCCACGGCTCGGGCCTGATCCTCTCCGGCGTCGGCGGCGCGGAGGCCGATGACGTGTTCGTCGACGTACGCACCCGCCTGGATGCGGCCGCCGACGCGGCCGGCCGGCCGCGGGAGGACCTGGGCATCGAGATCTGGCACGCCACGAAGGAGGGCGACCCGGACGCCTGGCGCGCCGCCGCCGACCACGCGAAAGCGCTCGGCGCGACGCACCTCAGCGTCCAGACCTACGCCGCCGAGCCGATCTCGCCGGAGGAGCACATCGAGCGCGTCGGGCTGATCGCCGACGCGGTCATCGCCTCGTAAGCCATCAATCCCCGAGCTCGGTGCGCCGGCGGGCCACGTAGGCCTCGAGCTCGGCCCGCAGATCGGCGTCGATCGGCGGCTGCTCGTAGCGCGCGAGCGCTGCCTGCCAGATCGCGGTCGCGCGCTCGGCGCTGTCGCTGCCGCCGTTGCGCTTCCAGCGCTCGAAGTTCTCCGTGCTGGAGAGCAACGGCCGGTAGAAGCAGTCGCGGAAGCGCTCGAGCGTGTGCTCGGCGCCGAGGAAGTGGCCGCCGTGGCCGACCTCCTGATGCGCGCTGTAGGCCAGGCTCGCCTCGTCCACCTCGAGCGGGGTGAACTCCTCGCGCAGGGTGCGGACGATCTCGAGGTCGACGACGAGCTTCTCGAAGCTCGAGACGAGGCCCGACTCGAGCCACCCGGCGGTGTGCATGACGAAGTTCGCGCCGGCGAGGAACGCCGGGAGCATGGTGTTCAGGCCCTCGTACGCCGCCTGGGCGTCGGGGAGCTGGCTACTCGTGAGCGATCCGCCCCCCGAGCGCCACGGGAGCCCCAGACGGCGGGCGATCTGCCCCGAGCAGAACAGCCCGATCGCGGATTCGGGGCCGCCGAAGCCCGGCGATCCGGACTGCATGTCGGTGTGCGAGAGGAACGAGCCGAGGATCACCGGTGTGCCGGGACGGACCAGCTGGGCCAGCGCAACGCCCGCGAGCGCCTCGGCGGTCTGCTGCACGAGCGCCGCCGGGATCGACACCGGGGACATCGCCCCCATGAGCAGGAACGGCGTCACGACGACCGGCTGGCCGGCGGCTGCGTAGGCCAGGAGCGCGTCGAGCATGCGCCCGTCGTAGAGCAGCGGCGAGTTGACGTTGATGACGCTGTAGAGCACGGGCTCACGCGCGATCGCCTCGGCGCCGCCGAACACCAGGCCCGCCATCGCGAGCGAATCGAGCGCACCGGCGAGCGAGACCTGCGCGCCGCCGTAGGGCTTGTCGGTCAGCGTGAGCAGCGCGAGCTGCATGTCGAGGTGGCGCGAGTCCAGCGGGAGGTCGTTCGGCTCACACGGCAGGTTGCCGGCCGTGTCGAAATCGTCGTAGACCTGCGCCAGTTTCGCGAAGCGGCAGAAGTCGTCGAACGTGCCCTCGCGCCGCACCGCGCCTTCGCGCACGAACGGCGGGCCCTGGACCGGGATGAAGTTCATGACGTCGCCGCCGACCGGGAAGCTCCGTTCGGGCGTGCGCGCGCGCAGCGTGAAGGTCGACGGCGCGCCGGCCACGAGGCCGAGGACGAAGTCGGGGTCGAGGCGCACGACGTCGCCCTCGACGATCTGCCCGGCCTCGCGGAAGAGACGGAGCGCCTCCGGGTGGTGGAAGGCGATGCCGATGTCCTGGAGGAGACGCCGCCAGCCGCCCTCGATGGTCGCCATCGCATCCTCGCTCAGGACCTCGTAACGCGCCATGCGGTTGCGGAACACGCCCGGGAGCGTGCCACGCCGGCACCACCGCGCCACGCGGAGGCTTCCTGACGATGGGGTGGCGCCGCGCCGTGCGGCTCACCTCGCCCGCGCCACGCGCGCCGCCACGGCGCGCAGGTAGTTGACGATGCGCGGGCCCCAGCGCGACGCGATGTCGTCGTCGAGGTTGACGACCTGGCCGTTCTCGACGGCGTTCATCGCCGACCAGCCGGGCCGTGCCGCGACCGTCGCGGGGGTCTGCTGACAGCACTTCGTGTCGGCGAGGAACACGAAGTCGGGGTTCGCCGCGATGAGGTACTCGGCGTTCAGCTGCGGATAGCCCGTGCCGCCGCTGTCGGCCGCGTCGGCGATGTTCTTGAGGCCGAGCAGGCCGTAGAGCTGCCCGATGAACGTCGTCGAGGTCGCCGAGTAGAGATCCGGGCTCAGCTCGTGGTAGTAGGTGAGCGGCGTTGCGCGCTTGGGCACGCTCGCCACGATCTGCGCGATCTGGCTCTTCATGCGCGTCACGACCGCCTTGGCCTTCGCAGTGTGCCCCGTGGCGAGGCCAAGCTGGCTGATCTCCGCGTACACGTCGGCGAGCTTGACGGCCGCCGGCTCGAGCATGACCGGGATCTTGAGGGCACGCAACCGCTTGGCGAGCTTGCCGCCGCTGTCGTTCGAGATGATCACGAGGTCGGGCCGGTACTTGGCGATCGCCTCGACGTTCGGCGTGAAGCCCGAGAGCTTCGTGCGCGGCGCCGATGCGGGGTACGACGACTGGTCGTCGACCGCGCGCACCTGCGGCCCGGCGCCGACGGCGAAGAGGTCCTCCGTCGAGGTCGGAGACAGCGAGATGACCCTCACGGGCTTGGCCGTGAGCGTGACGGACCCGGCGGGGGTCGTGATCTTCACCGGGTAGGCGGCCGAAGCCACGGCAGGCAGGGCGAGGGCGGCGACTGCCAGGGCGGCGACCGCGCTCTTGAGCGTTCTCATGCGACTCCTTTCGATCGGAGGACACGAGACTCGAGCGCGGGCGCGCGAGGCAGTCCTTCCTCCGAAGACTCCACGACGACACGGAGCAGGCGACCCGGCTCATCCCCTCGGCGGGGGCATCACGGTTGCGGGACAGCGCCGGGATCTCACCGGCTTCGCTGACTTCCATGTCACCCGGCTGGTACCGGGCGGGAGGGAGCATACCCTGCGCTGATGGACCGCGTGACCTGGGTCGGGCACGGCACGGCACTGGTCGATCTCGACGGCGTGCGGTTGCTGACCGACCCGCTCCTGCGCGATCGCGTGGTGCATCTGCGCCGCCGCGTGCCGCCTCCCGACCCGGCCTC
Source organism: uncultured Gaiellales bacterium (assembly GCA_964651695.1). GTDB lineage: Bacteria > Actinomycetota > Thermoleophilia > Gaiellales > JALYLC01 > JALYLC01. Next base: position 8,671 of record CAZYYP010000023.1, read on the forward strand.
GCTGCGCGACATCGACGCCGTCCTGCTGACCCACCTGCATCGCGATCATCTCGATCTGCCCTCGCTGCGACGGGTCGGGCGGCGCGTCCCGATCGTCGTCCCGCGTGGCGGCGGGCGCCTGTTGCTGCGGCGCGGGTTCGACGCCGTGCGCGAGATCGCGCCGGGCGAGGACGTGACGCTCGGCGCGCTGACGGTCCGCGCCACGCAGGCGCGTCACCACGGCGGCCGCGGAGTCGTCGGGGCCAGCGGGCCGGCGCTCGGCTACGTCATCGCCGGCTCGCGGCGCATCTACCACGCAGGCGACACCGACCTCTTCGAGGGCATGCGCGAGATCGGCGAGAGCGGGCTCGATCTCGCGCTCGTGCCGATCTGGGGCTGGGCCTCGCGCCTCGGGCCCGGCCACCTCGACCCCTGGCGGGCGGCGCAGGCGCTCGAGCGGCTGCAGCCGCGGCGCGCGGTGCCCATCCACTGGGGCACCTACACGGTCGGACCGGCTGCGCGGCCGTCGCCGCGCTACCTGCGCGCTCCCCTCGAGCCGTTCCTGGCGGCCGCGCGCGAGCTCGCGCCGAACGTGACGGTGACCGCACTCGAGCCGGGGCAGTCGCTCGAGCTGTGAGGTCAGCCGGCGACGGTGCGGTCGTCGCGATGGCGCCCGTAGAGGTCGGCGTAGGCGCCCGTCAGCGCCTCCATCGCGCCACCGGCGAGCGCAGCCGGATCGAGCCCGGTGACGGTGCCCGCGAAGTCGAGCGTGCGCTGGATCGCCCAGATCTCGTCGTGCGCGCCGGGCGGGAACATCGTCGCCGGATCGCCGACCGCCACCCAGCCGATGGGCACTTCGGCGCCGTCGGGGAGGACGCTGTTGACGTGCAGCACGGCGTTGATGCGCAGCTCGCCGCGCGCGCCCAGGCGCGAGCCCGGAAACAGCGACGCCCCGGTGGCGACGAAGGCCTCGTCGCCCACTTCGGCGCCGTTGACGTGCGCGTGCGGCCCGATCAGCACGCGATCGCCGAGCCGCACGGGGTGCGCTGCCCGTCCCCGCAGTACGGCGTTCTCCATGACGATGCAGCGCTCGCCGAGCTGCACCGGGCCATCCTCGGCGGTCAGCACCGCGCCGAAGAGGATGCGGCAGTCCGGCCCGATCTCAACGTCGCCGCACACGACGGCCGTCGGAGCGACGTACGCGGACGGGTGGACGCGCGGGCGCGCGCCGTCGTGCTCGATCAGCATGCGGTTCCCCTTTCGGGCGGATCATGCCGCCGGCGGTGGGATGCCCGCGCAGCCAGCGGGACCGGCGACAGCTACCCGCCCGCGACGTCCCGCCGCAGGAACACCACGTAGGCGGACGCAAGCGCGAGCGCAGCGTAGATCGCGGAGACCCAGCCGCCGCGGATGACCGGCGCCCAGTCGATGGGGGTGCGGAGGAACCCGTGCCACGCGTCGAACTGCGTCGTCAGCAGGTACGGCTTGATCGAGCCGACGCCCGGCAGGATCCCTATCAGCTGCATGAGCAGCGCGGTCATCAGCGCACCGACGACCGCGCCCGCGGAGTTGCGCGTGACCGTCGAGAGCAGGACGCCGATCGTCGTGATGGCGAGCAGGGGCAGGGCGTACACCCCGAGGCTCGCGAGCACGAGCATGAGCCCGCGCCAGGCCGAGACGGTGGTGCCGGAGAGGCTCGTGATCGGGTTGAAGCCCCAGGCGATGGTGGCCTCGGTGAGCGAGACGACCGCCATTGCGGTGAGCGCCAGCAGCGCGTAGCTGATGGCGGCGCCGACCTTGGCCGCGAAGAGCTGCCCCCGCGTGACGCTGCGGGTCAGGATCGTCTTGAGCGTGCCGTTGCCGTCCTCGGAGGCCACGATGTCGCCGGCCACGAGCGAGGCGATCAGCGGGAACAGCCAGATCGACCCGAACGTGAGCAGGACGAGCGGCGCGGCGAGGCCGGAGTCGCGCACGTAGCGACCGAACGGCACGTCGTTCGGGGCGCCGTTCTGGAGCACGAGGGCGACCACGAAGATCGTCGGTGCGATCGTCGCGGCGGCGAGGCCGAGGTAGGTGCGCTTCTGCGCGACGAGCTTGCGCAGCTCCCAGCGGTAGACCGACAGCGTGTGCGGCATCACGCGACCCGCTCGAGCTCGGGCGCGACCGCCGGGGGCGTGACCGGGTCCTCGGTCAGCGCGAAGAAGCGCTCCTCGAGCGATGCGGCGTCCGGAACGAGCGCGCGCAGCGCGACCTCCGAGCGGGCGAGCTCGAGGCTGAGCGCCTCGATGGCGGCCTCGTCGGCGCGCACGCGAATCCCGTCCGGGGCGACGACGAGATCGCCGATGCCCGGGTGGATGGCGCAGATCTGCGCGGCGAGCTTGTCGTCCGAGGTGCGCAGCGTGTAGCTGCCGGCCGCCGATGCGCGCAGCTCGTCGAGGCGCCCCTCGTAGACGATGCTGCCCGCGCGGATGATCGCCACGCGGTTGCAGAGTTCCTCGACCTCGTTCATGAGGTGGCTCGAGAGCAGCACCGTGATGCCGCTGTCGGCGAGGTTGCGGATCAGCGCGCGCATGTCGCGCATGCCCGCGGGGTCGAGCCCGGTCGCCGGCTCGTCGAGCAGCAGGAGCTGCGGCCGCCGGATGAGCGCCCCGGCGATGCCGAGCCGCTGCCGCATTCCGTGGGAGTACCCGCCCACGCGATCCTTCGCGCGCGCGGCCAGGTCGACGGTGTCGAGCGCCTCGTTGATCAGGCTGCGCGCGTCGCCGCCGTCCAGCGCCGCCACGAGCTCGAGGTTCTTGCGGCCCGAGAGGTACGGGTAGAAGCGCGGCGCCTCGACGAATCCGGCCACGCCCTCGAGGGCGCGCACGCCGTCGATCATCGGATCGCGGCCGAAGAGGCGCGCGCTGCCCGCGGTCGGCCGGATCAGCCCGAGCAGCATGCGCAGCGACGTCGTCTTGCCCGCGCCGTTGGGGCCGAGGTAGCCGTAGACGTCGCCGGCCTCGACGGTGAGGTCGACGTGATCGACCGCCGTGATCTCGCCGTAGGTCTTGACGAGGCCGCGCGCCTCGACGACCGCGGTCATCCGAGCACCGCGCGCAGCGCGGCCTCGGCGGCGTTCGGCGGCAGCGAGCCGACCAGGATGTAGCTGAGCGTGCCCTTGTCGACGGCGATGATCGTGCCGAGCGCCGTCGGCAGCTCGTGCCCGGTCGCGCCGTCGATGGTGACGGTGGGCAGGCCGGTGAGCGGGTTCGAGCCCTTCGCCGCGGTGCCGGCGCTGCGCTCGAGCACCGCGATCGCGCCGAGCCCCTGGCCGTAGGTCACGAGCACCGCGGGATCCGTGCCGGCGCGTACGAGGCGCACGTCCGTGCGCGGCAGGCCCACGAGCGTGTCGGGGGCGGTGACGGTGAAGGGCGCGGCGGCCTGGACGGCACTCAGGCCCTGGATGGCCGGGCCGTGGCCCTGGTCGCCGGCCTTCGCGCCGGTCATCGAGCCGAGATCGACGACCTTGGCCCCCGCGGGGGCGGTTACGTCGAGCGCGCTCGCATCGACGCTGCCGTACGTGATGTGCGTCACCTCGAGTGCGAGCACCGGCGCGCTGCTCCCCGCGGCGGTGATGGCGACGCGCAGCGGCACGCCGGTCGCGGCGTCCCACGCGAGTCCGGCCGTGCCGAGCAGCCCGGCATCGTGCTTGGGCGTGACGGTGACCGAGTAGGCGGGCTGGCCGGCCTGCGTCGTGGGCACGGCGCCGGAGAGGGAGGCGTGCGTCGCGAGGTTCGCAAGGCCCTTGCTGATCTCGGCGAGACTCGGCGCGGCGTGACTCGTCGCCGTCGTCGTGTCGGCGGGCCCGGTGCCCAGATCGGCGTGGTACATCGTGTTGCTCGAGGCGTCGTAGACCGAAAGCTGGCCGTTCGCGATGCCGATCTGCGCATCCCCGGCGTCGGACTGCAGCTCGAGGCGCGCGCGGCCATCGCCGATCCAGAGCCGTCCGCTGGCGCCGGCGAGGAGCGGCGAGCTCGTGCTCAGGACGCCGCCCGAGATCAGGTTGTTCGTGAAGTGGATGCGAGCCGTGAGGGCCACGGGCTTCGGCGCGATGAGTGCATCGTGCACGGCGACGTCGAGCGCCTTGGGCGGCGGCGGCGTGCCTCCGCTGCCGGATGCCGCGGCGACTGCGACACCGCCGATGACCACGGCGGTGGTGAGGGCTGCGCCGGCGATGAGCCGGCGCGTGGATGTGGTGCGGAGAAAATGCACGGGGGAGCTCCTTTGTGTCCGTCCCCCGATGTCTACCTGCGAGCTGTGAGAAGTCTCTGAGAGCCCCTTCAGGGCGCCCCTGCCGGCAGGTCGAGCGTGAACGCCGCGCCGTCCACGCGCACGCTGCCCCCGTGGCGCTCCGCGGTCGCGCGCACGATCGCGAGCCCGAGGCCCGAGCCCGGCGGCCGCTCGGAACCGCTGCCGCGCCAGAAGCGCTCGAATGCGCGCGCGGCGTCCTCGCCACCGAGGCCCGGGCCCTCGTCGGCGACGGTGACGAGCCCGCGCCCATCGGCCTCGCGCACCGTGATCGTCACCGTGCCGCCCTCGGGTCCGTGCAGGAGCGCGTTCTCGACCAGGTTGCCGAGCGCGCGGGCGAGTGCATCGGCATCACCTGCAGTCGTGACCGGAGCGGGTGCGTCGACGACGACGCGCCCGCCGGCACGGGCGAGTGCGAGCCGGTCGAGTCGCACGCGCTCCATCGAGCCGGGCCCCGCGGCGTCCTCGCGTGCGAGCGCGAGCAGATCGTCGAGCAGATGGGCGAGGCGCGCAGCGTCGCCCTCGATGTCGGCGAGCACCTCGGCGTCGGCGCCGTGCTGGGCGATGTAGGCGGCATTGCCGCGCAGCGCGGTCAGCGGGGTGCGCAGCTCGTGCGAGGCGTCCGCGACGAAGCGCCGCTCCGCCTCGCGCGCTCGCTCGAGCGACGCGAGCATCGCGTTGAGCGTGTCCGAGAGCGCCCCGACCTCGTCGCGCGCGCTCGCCGTCGGCAGGCGTCGCGTCGCGTCGCGAGTCTCGCCGATCGCGCGCGCGGCGGCCGAGAGGTCGGTCAGCGGGCGCAGCGCGCGGCGCGTGAGGGCGAGCGCGATGACGATCGCGAGCAGCGCCGCGCCGGCCGCCGCGAGCACGACGAGGACGCGGAGGCGGTGGGCGGCGTGCTCATCCTCCGCGGTGCTCGTCGCGACGAGCACCGCGCCACCCGCCGCCGGGCTCGAGCCGACGCTCGCGAGCGGAGCGCGGTAGAGGCGGATGTCCTGGCCGGCGAGGCGCGCATCGGAGTAGCGCGCCTGGCCACTCGCGATGACGCCGGCGATCTGCGCGCGCGTCCCCAGCACGCCCCCGCCGAGCGAGTCGGAGCGCGCGACGATGCGACCGCGGCGGTCGACGACCTCCACCAGGAGCCGCCGGCCACCGAGGCGCCCCTCGAGCGCGCCCGGCTCAGTCAGGAGCGCGGGTGCCGATGCGCTCAGCTGGGCGACCTGCGTCGCGCCCGTGCGGAGCGCGGCATCGCGTGAGGAGGCGCCCTCGCGCTCGGACAGGACGACGGCCGTGATGCCAAGCAGCGCCGTGGCGAGCGCGATCGCCGCGCCGGCGGCGAGGGCGACCCGCACCCGCAGGCTCGCGGGCTTCCTCATGGGTCGAGCACGAAGCCGACGCCGCGGACCGTGCGGATCACGGGCGGATCGCCGAGCTTGTGGCGCAGGTAGGCCACGTAGCGGTCGACGGCGTTCGCGGTTGCGGCGCCATCGCCGCCCCAGACGTGTGCGAGGGCCTGATCGCGCGAGACGACGGCGCGCACGTTGCGCAGCAGCAACTCGAGCAGGTCGGCCTCGCGCGGCGTCAGCTCGAGATCGCGTCCCGCGCGGGAGGCCGCGCGCCCGCGCACGTCGAGTGTGATGTCGCCGGCGCTCAGCAGGTCGCCCGCCGCACGCCCCCGTCGCAGCAGCGCGCGCACCCGCGCCAGCAGCTCGTCGGTCGCGAACGGCTTCACGAGGTAGTCGTCGGCGCCCGCGTCGAGGCCGGCGACGCGGTCGGGGATGCCGTCGCGGGCGGTCAGCAGCAGGATCGGTACCGGGTCGCCCTTGCCGCGCACCCGGCGCGCGACTCCGAGGCCATCCAGGCCGGGCATCGTGACGTCGAGCAGGATCAGATCGGGCGCCGAGCGCTCGAGCTCGACGAGGGCCGCGCCGCCGTCGGCCGCCACCGCGACGTCGTACCCCTCGGCCTCGAGCGAGCGCGCGAGCATGCGCCGGACTCCGGCGTCGTCGTCGACGATCAGCACCTTCGAGGTCTGGCGCACCAGCCGGAGTCTGCCGCACAACGCACCGAGCCCCGGTGGCGCGTGGCCTGCCGGGGCTCGGAGGGGAGGGCCGGTTAGGCGATCAGGCCGCCGGTGCCGTGCTCGACGAGGAGGCCGCGGGCGGCGGGCCGCCGAAGCCATCGTGGCCACCCGGGCCGCCGCCGGGGCCGCCGGTGTGCACCTCGTTGATCTCCTGGTCGAGGTGCGTCGGCAGGTCGGCGAGGATCGTGGTCTCCTGGGCCGACGTCAGGCGGCCGGCGGTCACGGCCGCGTCGAGGTCCTTCGTGGCCGCCGTGGTGAGCGCGGCCTTGAGGCCGTCGACGGTCTTGCCGTTGGCGGTGGCGATCGCGGCCAGCGTCTTGCCCGCCGCGAGCTGCGTCTGCAGCTCGGTGGTCGTCACGCCGATGTACGTCGCGGCCGCATCGAAGGAGACCGGGCCGCCACCGGGGCCGCCCATCCCGTGGCCGTGGTCACCGGGACCGCCCCTGCCGCCGCCGAGCGCAAACAGCGGGGCATCGGTCTTCGCGAGACGCGCCTCCATGGCGGTCGCCTGTGCCTTCGTGATCGTCCCGGCGGTGACCTGCGCCTCGATCTGGTCGACCATCGCCTTCTTGATCGCCGCAGTCAGGGCCGTGCTGGTCACGCCGAGCTGACTGGCTGCATCGGCCGTGATTGCGGTCTGGGTCTGCGGCGACGTCGAGGAGTTCTCGGATGCAGCCACTGCCGCACCACCTCCAGCGAGCGCCGCGAGCCCGACGACGCCGATTGCGGCGCGGCGGCGGAGCTTGCCTGCGGGGGTCCTGATGACGTTCATGCGCGGTGCCTCTTTCGTGTCGCTGGGCTTGTGAATCCATCTGACCAGCGGTCTGTAAGAGCCGCGAAAGAGCCACGTAGGAGATCGCATAGAGTCGCTGGGTGGCCGGGACGGCTCAGCGCATCGACGACTGCCTCGCGATCGCGGGCGGTCGTCTGCAGATCGAGGGCTGCGACGCGGCCGAGCTCGCGGAGCGCTTCGGGACACCGCTCTCGGTCATCTCCGAGGATCAGCTGCGCCGCAACGCGCGCCGCTTCGTGCGCGCGCTTGCCGCCGCCTGGCCCGAGGGGCCGACGCGCGTGCTGCCGTCGATCAAGGCCAACTACACGCTCGCGCTGCGCTGCGCGCTCACGCAGGAGGGCCTCGGCTGCGACGTCTTCGGGCCGGCCGAGCTGTACGCGGCGCTGGCCGGCGGCGTGCCGCCGCCGCTGATCTCGGTCAACGGCACCGGCAAGACCCGTGCGCTCCTGGAGCACGCCGTCGGCATCGGCGCGCGCGTCACGCTCGACAGCGTGCGCGAGATCGAGCTCGTGCGCGCGGTCGCGCGCGACCTCGGACGCCGTGCCCAGGTGCGCTTCCGCATACGGCCGCGCTATCTCGAGCTGCAGCAGCTCTCCGACTTCTCCGAGCAGTCGGTGTACGCCACCGCGCAGGAGTACAAGCCCGGCATCCCGACGGACGAGCTGATCGCCGCGGGCCACGAGGCGCTGAGCGCGCCCGAGCTCGACGTGCTCGGCCTGATGGCGCACCTCGGCCGGCACCGCAACGACCTCGCGACCTGGCGCGCGTATGCCGGGAGCGTCGCCGCGACGGTGGCCGAGCTGGTGGACGCGTGGGACGGCTGGCAGCCGCGGGAGATCGATCTCGGCGGCGGATACGCATCACCGCGTGATCCCAATACGTGGGCTCACGGTGGCGACGTCGCGGAGGCCCGGGCGCCCGCGATCGAGGAGGTCGCCGAGGTGCTCGCGGCCGGCCTGCGCACCGGGCTCGCCGGGCGGGTGCCGCTCGCCGGCGTGGCGCTCGAGATCGAGCCCGGCCGCGCCCTGCACGCCGACACGGGCGTGCATCTCACCCGCGTCGTCAACCTCAAGGGGCAGCGCGAGCCGCTCGCCTGGCGCTGGGTCGAGACCGACACGACGGAGATGTTCCTGCTCGATCTGCTCGTCGAGCACTGCCGTTTCCCCGTCGTCGCGGCCACGCGCATGGGCGAGGCGCTCGCTGACCCCGTCGACGTCGTGGGCTGCTCGTGCGGCTTCGACGTGATCGCGCCCCAGGTGCGCCTGCCGGCGGTCGAGATCGGCGACACGCTGGCGTTCCTCGACACGGGCGCCTACGAGGACGCGTGCGCTGCCAACTTCAATGCGCTGCCGCGGCCGGCGGTCGTCCTCGTCAGCGGCGCGGACGCCGAGATCGTGCGCCGCGCCGAGACGATCGAGGATGTCTTCGCGCGCGACGTCATTCCCGGCCGGTTGCGGCCATGACCGTGCTCGGCATCGACCACGCGGGCATCACGGTCGGCAGCATCAAGGCCGCACTCGGCTTCTATCGCGACCTGCTCGGCCTCCGTGTGGCCGGCGAGGGCGAGGATTCCGGGCCCGAGCTGGCTGCCATCACCGGCCTGAGCGGCGTGCGCATGCGGTACGCCGAGCTCGACCTCGGCGGTGGCCAGCTGCTCGAGATCGTCCAGTGGGTCCCGCCCGAGGGGCGCGCCCTCGTGCAGAGCCCCGCGGATCCGGGCGCCTCGCACCTTGCGCTGCGCGTCCACGACGTCGATGCGCTGTACGAGCGCCTCGCGGCCGCCGGCGTCACGATTCCGGGTCGTCCGACCACGATCACCGCGCCCGGCGCGTGGCATGGCGCGCGCTGCGTCTACGTCGAGGACCCCGACGGTCGCACCGTCGAGCTCGTGCAGCGACCACGAACGACATAGCACCAGTTCCGCCGTTCTCCCGCTTCTCACCCGCCGCGCGGGGGGAGGCCTCGTAGGATCGGGTCGTGGCCGGATCCGACATCCTCACCTCCCCCGCCGACGTTCTCGGGCGGGTCTTCGGCTACGACGCGTTCCGCGGCCCCCAGGCCGAGATCGTCGATCACGTCGTCGCGGGCGGCGATGCCGTCGTCCTCATGCCGACGGGTGGCGGCAAGTCGCTCTGCTACCAGATCCCGGCGCTCGTCCGGCCGGGCGTGGGCGTCGTCGTCTCGCCGCTGATCGCGCTGATGCAGGATCAGGTCGACGCGCTCCGGGCCCAGGGCGTCCGTGCGGCGTTCCTCAACTCGACGCAGGATCCGCTCCAGCGCCGCGAGGTGGAGGAGGCGTTCCTCGCGGGCGAGCTCGATCTGCTCTACCTCGCCCCCGAGCGCCTGCGCGTGGATTCGACGTTGCGCCTGCTCGACCGCGGCTCGATCGCGCTCTTCGCGATCGACGAGGCGCACTGCGTCTCGCAGTGGGGCCACGACTTCCGGCCCGACTACCTGATGCTCTCGGAGCTGCACGAACGCTGGCCCGCCGTCCCCCGCATCGCGCTGACCGCGACGGCCACGCAGGCCACGCGCGAGGAGATCGCGACACGCCTCAACCTCGCCGACGCGCGGCACTTCGTCGCGAGCTTCGACCGCCCGAACATCCAGTACCGGATCGCGCCGAAGGACGAGCCTCGCCGCCAGTTGCTCGACCTGCTGCGCACGGAGCACCCGGGCGATGCCGGCATCGTCTACTGCCTCTCGCGCGCCTCCGTCGACAAGACGGCCGAGTTCCTCGTCGGCGAGGGCTTCACGGCGCTGCCCTACCACGCGGGACTGGACGCCCGCACGCGGGCGGCGAACCAGGCCCGGTTCCTGCGCGAGGACGGCGTCATCATGGTCGCGACCATCGCGTTCGGCATGGGCATCGACAAGCCCGACGTCCGCTTCGTCGCGCATCTGGACATGCCGAAGTCGGTCGAGGGCTACTACCAGGAGACCGGCCGTGCCGGGCGCGACGGGCTGCCGTCGACGGCGTGGCTCGCCTACGGCCTCGCCGACGTCGTCCAGCAGCGGAAGATGATCGACGAGTCCGAGGGCGACCTCGCGCACCGCCGCCGCCTTGCCCAGCACCTCGACGCGATGCTCGCCCTGTGCGAGACCGTGGAGTGCCGCCGGGTGCAGATGCTCGACTACTTCGGCGAGCGAGGCGAGCCCTGCGGGAACTGCGACACCTGCCTCACGCCCCCCGAGTCGTGGGACGGCACGGTCGCGGCGCAGAAGGTGCTCTCGACGATCGCGCGGCTGCGCCGCGAGCGCGGCCAGGGCTTCGGCGCCGGCCAGATCGTCGACATCCTGCGCGGCAAGCGCACGGCGAAGGTCGAGCAGTTCGGGCACGAATCCCTCTCGGTCTTCGGCATCGGCGCGGAGATCGGCGAGGGCGAGTGGCGCGGGGTGATCAGGCAGCTGATGGCCCAGGGGCTGCTCGCCGTCGAGGGGACGCACCAGACCTTCGTGCTCACCGAGGCCAGCCGCCCGGTGCTGCGCAACGAGCGGACGGTGAAGCTGCGGCGCGATCCCGCGAAGGCGACTCGGACCCGCACGCGCGCCGCCCGGGCGCCGCAGGTGGCGCTCGGGGCGGGCGCCGCGCCGGTGTTCGAGCGGCTGCGCGCCTGGCGAGGCGCGACCGCCAAGCAGCAGGGCGTCCCCGCCTACGTGATCTTCCACGACGCGACCCTGCGCGAGATCGCGACGCAGGAGCCGGGAGATCTCGCGTCGCTCGCGGGGATCAGCGGCGTGGGCGAGACGAAGCTCGCGAAGTACGGGGCGGACGTCCTCGCCGCCGTCGCGGGCTGACGGTCTACTGCGTGTCGGTGCCGCTGACGCCCCACGTGTCGGCGACGAGGTAGCCCTCCGGGAACGGATCGGAGGGATCGACCATGAACTGGTGGAGGCCGGTGATCCAGGCCGATCCGCGGATGGCGGGGATGATGCCGGCACGGTCGCCGACCTGGGCGGTGGCGACGATGCGACCGTCGAAGACCGTTCCGATCACCGACGAGTGCGACATCGTGTCGCCGGCGTCCATGAGGCCGCGCGCGTGCAGCGCGGCCATGCGAGCCGAGAGGCCCGTGCCGGTCGGGCTGCGATCGAGGCGGCCGGGGGCGACGACGACCGCGTTGCGCGTGACGGCGCCGACGCCCCGCCAGGGCGCGGCGATCTGCACGATCGAGACGTCGCGGATGTCCGGATTCTCGGGGTGGGCGCAGGGCAGTTGCTCGCGCGCGGCGACGCGGATGCGCTCGCCGACCAGCGACAGCTCGCGCGCCTCGCCGGGCTCGATCGCGAAGCCGAGCGCGGCCGCGTCGGCGATGGCGTAGAACATGCCGCCGTAGGCCACGTCGACGCGCAACGTGCCGAAGCCCGCGACCTCGAGTGGCGCGTCGATGCGGTCGGCGAAGCACGGCACGTTCGTGAACTCCACCGACTCGCAGCGGCCGTCGTGGCAGGTCGCGCGCGCCTCGACGACGCCGCCCGGCGCCTCGAGACGCACGACCGTCTCGGGCTCGTGCATCGGCAGCATGCCCGTCTCGAGCAGCACGGTGGTCGTGCAGATCGTGTTGGAGCCCGACATGGGCGGGTACTCGGTCGGCTCCATGATGATGAAGCCCGCGTCGCAGTCCTCACGCGTGGCGGGCACGATCAGGTTGACGTGCGCGGCGACGCTGCCGCGAGGCTCGCGCAGGAGGAGCCGGCGTAGCGCGTCGCCGTCGCGCTGCAACGACTGCATCTGCTCGAAGACGGTCGAGCCCGGCGGCGGCAGCACGCCGCCGACGATGACGTTGCCGATCTCCCCGGCCGCGTGCACGCCGACGACGCTGATGGTGCGCATGGCTCTCACCCGAGCGGTTGTACCAGGATTGCCACCACTCGTAGCGTTCGAGCCATGAGGGTGGGGATGATCGGGGCGGTGCTCGAGCTTGCGCTCGGCGCGCTGACGGGACCGGCTGACCGGGTGGGGTAGCGTCCCCCGCATGGCATTCGGCGAGCGCTGGCTGACCGCGTTGTGGCCCTTCGTCGCCGCGTCGCTCCCCGCCGCTCCGGCGCGGGTGCTGGAGCTCGGCTGCGGGCCGCTCGGCGGCTTCGTCCCCTCGCTGCTCGCGAACGGGTACGAGGCGATCGGCGTCGACCGCAACGCCCCGGCCGGCGAGGGGTATCACCAGGTCGATTTCGAGCACCTTGCGCCCGCCGAGCCGGTGGATGCGATCGTCGCGAGCAGATCGCTCCACCACGTCGGCGACCTTCGCGACGTGATCGCCCGCGTCGCGGTGGCATTGCGGCCGGGCGGCTCAATCGTCGTTGCGGAGTGGGCGTGGGAACGCTTTGACGACGCCACGGCCCAGTGGTGCTTCGAGCGGCTCGGGGACGCGGATCCGGCCGACCCGGGATGGCTGCACCGGCGCCGCCGGGGATGGCTCGACTCGGACCTGCCGTGGGACGCCTACTTCGAGGGCTGGGCAGGCGGGCATGGACTGCACCGGGCCGGCGCGATTCTCGCGGAGCTCGGCCGCTGCTTCGAGACGGCGACCTGCACCTACGGGCCCTACTTCTTCGCCGATCTCGCGGACTTCGCCGAAGACGACGAGCGGACCGCGATCGAGAGCGGCGCCATTCGCGCCACCGGCATCCGGTACGCGGGAACGCTCGGCTCGTAGCCGGAACGCGGTGACCGCCGGGGGCGGCGAGCCGGTTAGCGGGGTGGTGCGTGTGGCTGGTTGGCGGTGATCGCGCGTCCGGCTGCGTCCCGGAAGGCGGGCTGCTCGGCGTGGCCATGCGCGTGGATGTGGTGGTCGTGGAGCAGCTTGTGGTGGCGGGGGCAGAGCAGGATGAGATTGTCGAGCTCGGTCGGGCCGCCCCGCTCGACCGGGACGACGTGGTGGGCCTCCAGCTCACGCGCGGCGCTGCAGCCGGGGTACTGGCAGTGCGACGAGCGCTTGTACAGCGCGCGTTGCTGCGCGTAGGAGGCGCAGCGCCCCACGCGCGAGTGCAGGAGGTCGCGGCCGCTCGGCTTGATGGTGAGGCGGCGCGCGTCGCAGGTGAGTCGCTCGGCGGTCTCGGGGCTGAGCGGTCCTGCACCTTCGAGCAGCGGCGGCTCGTCGCTGCTGAGGTGCACGATCAGCGTCGTGGGGCTGCGCCTCACACCACCGTCCGCGTCGGTGCCGCCCTGTCGGGCGAGGGTGACGAGCGCGTCGGATGCGGATTGTTGCCAGTCGAGGATCGTGCCGGCGTGCTTGTCGATCGCGCGCTGGCACTTGGCGATCTCCCAGATCGCCTGCTCGAACACCAACCCCTGCTCGAGCGGCAAGCGGCCGCTGAAGGTGAGCTCGCGCCGCCCCTGCGTCCACGACATGCTCAGCGCGCGCCGCTCATACAACGCCTGATCGTCCGCGACGACAGGCGGAGCCATGGTGCGCGCGGCGAGCGCGATCTCACTCGGCGGCTTTCCAACCGCGAGGCGCGCCAACCCGGCATCCGTGCCGGGCGTGGCGTACTTGGTGGCGGCTGCGACCTGGTCGAGCGTCAACACGCCCGAAGCCAAAGCGTGGTCGAGCGCCGGCAGGCTGCGCAGCGCGACGCTCGTGCGCGTGATCTGCGCGGCGCTGCGGTAGTCACTGCTCGAGACCTGCGCCAGCCACTGCGCGCTCGAGGAGCAGCCCGCCGCGCGCCAGTCGCCCTCGTCGTCGGCTTCGCGCACGATCTCGGTGACGCGCTGCTTGATCCGCGCCTCCTCCACACACAGCGCGCGCAGCTCGCTGCGACGCGCCGCGCGGCGACGCTCACGCACCTGATCGACCGTCCCATCCAGCGTAGCGAACATACGTTCGATCGTACCAGTCTCCATGCACCGAAAGTGTGCCGACACTGTGCCGAAAGTGTGCCGAAATCCAGCGCGCCTTCCGACCGCCTACCGCGGTGCGAGCGAGAGCAGGGCGTCGATCACCGCGGCGGCGTCGGCGGTCACCCCGAGGTCGGCGTAGTCGAAGATGCGCGCGCCGCGATCGCGGTTCACGGCGACGACCGTCCCGCTCCCGGCCATGCCGACGAGGTGCGGGAGCGCGCCGGAGATCCCGAGGGCGATGTACGCGGCCGGCGCGACCGTCGCTCCCGAGGCGCCCACGAGCTCGGCGCGCGTAGCGCGGCCGGCCTCGACCTGACGCCGCGAGACGGCGAGCCGGGCGCCGTGGCGCGCGGCGAGCCGCCGTCCGCGCTCGATCGCACCCGCGGCGCCCGCGCCGACGGCGACGACCGAGTCGGCGCCCGCCGCTCGCAGCAGCGCGTCGATCCGCGCTGCAGCGGCGGCGACGTCGTCCTCGAAGCGGCACGCGCGCCGCGCGGGCTCGAGCCGCGGCGACAGCAGGGCCGGCGGTCCGAGCTCTGCTGTCGGCGGCAGCTCGGCCGCGTCGCCCACGCGCTCGCGCAGATAGGGCAGCGCGACCTCGGGATCGTCGCCGTCGATCTCGCGCGCCAGGCGGTGACCGTCGAAGATGGCGTCGGCGAGCAGTCGCGGCGCGACGCAGTCGCCCGTGCGGAAGACACGTTCGCGCCGGCCGTCGAGCTCGTGGAAGAGCGCGTCCGACGAGACGCGCTGGGTGACGAGGACGACGCCCGCGGCGGCGATCTCGAGCGGCTCGCCGTTGGCGTCGCTGCAGGCGATGGCACCGGGCGCGATCTCGCTCAGCACGGTCCCGGTGCGCATCGCCACGCCGCACTCGTGCAGCCGCGCGCGCACCAGGGCATCCTCGAGGGTCTCGGCGCAGAACGGCGCGACGGTCTCGTAGCCGGTCACGAGCTCGACCTCGAGACCCTCGCGCGCCAGCAACTCGGCGAGCGCTGCGGCGACCAGGTAGCCGTCGCCGTCGTAGACGACGATACGGCCCGCCGGCGGCCGCAGCCCGTCGAGCACGATCTGCTCGGGTGTCACGACGTGCGCACCGTCGGAGCCCGGGATCGGCGCGCGGGTGAAGGCGTTGAGGCCATCCGCCGACCATCGCGACCCCGTGGCCAGGACGACCGCATCGGCCCCGTCGCGCTCGAGTTCGGCGGCGGTCAGCTCGCGGTCGCCGATCAGCTCGACCGAGGCCAGGCGCTTGAGCGCCGCCATGCGGTAGGCCGTCACGCGGCCCCATTCGGCCAGGCCGGGGAGGCGCGTGAGCAGGCCGAGGTGCCCGCCCATCAGCGGTGCGCGGTCGACCAGCCGCACGCGCGCGGCGCCGCGGCGGGCGAGCGTGAGCGCGCACTCCATGCCCGCGGGCCCGCCACCGACGACGAGGGCGTCGAAGCCCGCGGGCAGGGGCGCGAAGCGCTCCGGGTGCCAGCCGCGGCGGTGCTCCTCGCCCGCGGTCGCATTCTGGGTGCAGCCGATGTGGCGCCGGCTGTCGGCCTTGGAGATGCAGATGTTGCAGCCGATGCACTCGCGGATCTCGTCGACGCGCCCCTCGTCGATCTTGCGCGGCAGGAACGGGTCGGCGATCGAGGGCCGAGCCGCGCCGATCAGGTCCCACACGCCGCTGCGGATGATCTCGGCCATCAGATCGGGGTCGGTCAGCCGGCTCACCCCCACGATCGGCTTCTCGGTCGCCTCGCGCACGCGCGCGGTGCTCGCGAGCTGCCAGCCTTCGGCGAAGAAGCGCGAGGGTCCCGAGTCGAGCGACCACTCGGCGATCGAGCCGACGGTGACATCCCAGAGGTCGACGAGGTGATCGGCCAGGCGGACGAACTCGAGACCCTCCGCGAGATCGACGCCAAGCGCCCCCATGCCATCGACGGCGACCCGGCACGCGATCGCGCAGTCGTTCCCCACGGCCGCGCGCACGGCCTCCAGCGTCTCGATCCAGAAGCGCGCGCGGTTGGCGAGCGAGCCGCCGTACTCATCGGTGCGGCGGTTGTAGGCCGGTGAGAGGAACTGTCCCGGCAGATACGTGTGCGCGCCGTAGACGTAGACGATGTCGAACCCCGCCGCGCGCGAGCGCTCGGCCGCGCGCGCCCAGTCGGCCTGCACGCGGCGGATGTCGCGCCTGGTCATCGCCCGCGGCACGAGACCCGCGGCGAAGTCGCTGGCGATCTGCGACGGCGCGGCCGCGGGCAGCCGCGACTCGCTGTTCTCGCCGTGCGCGCCCGTGTGCGAGAGCTCGATGCCGGCCAGCGCCCCGTGCCGGTGGGCCTCGTCGCAGGTCGCAGCGAGCACGCGCACGTCGCGGTCGTCCCACATGCGCGCCGAGACGTACGGCGTCTCGTCGGACTCCGCGTTGATCGTGCAGTACTCGGTGTTGACCGCCGCCCAGCCGCCCTCGGCCTTGACGGCGCGATGGCGCGCCTGCGACCAGGGCTTCTCGACGCCGAACCCGGTGCAGTGCGGCACCTGGTAGAAGCGGTTGCGCAGCGTCTTCGGGCCGATCTGCACCGGCTCGAAGAGGATGTCGTGACGGGGGTCGCGACTCATGTCGCAGGAGCATGACCCATGCGCCCGCGGCCTGCACGGGC
>CAZYYP010000024.1:0-24814 GCA_964651695.1 uncultured Gaiellales bacterium
CGTTGAGGCCGTTCGGCGTGTCGCGCTCGCGCCGCATGCTCGAGAGCGAGAGCGCGGCGGCCCCCGGCACGACGCCGAAGTGCAGGAACCCCCGTGGCTCGCCCGCGGCGTCACGAGCGACGACGTAGAGGTCGTCCCGTCCGGGCACGACGGCCGCTCCGGCGAACGCCATCGAGTACCCCGTCTCGGAGCGGTCGCCCCGCCAGCGCTCGGCGATCTCGCCGATGCGCGCGGCGAGCGGCTCGTCGATCGCGCTGCTGGGAATGACCTCGGCGGTGAAGCCCGCGCGCTCGAGTCGCGTGACCGACTGCCGCACCTTGCGGATCGCACGGCCCTCGAGCGAGAACGCGGTCACGTCGACGATCGCCTCGTCACCCGTGTAGTGGGCACGCAGGCCGGCGTCGCGCCAGAGCGGCAGGCGCTCCAGGCCGGCGCCCACGACGCCGAGCGTCCACCCGCGGCGCTCCGCGAAGTGCGAGAACGCATTGACGAGCGCGGGGAAGGCACGCTCGTCGCCGATCGGGTCGCCCGACACGAGTGCGACACCGGCGAGCACGCGATAGGCGATGAAGCTCGTGCCCTCGGCGCCGAAGAAGTACTGCTTGTCGGCCCGCAGCGCGAACGGCGCGAGCGTGTCCGTCGCCCGCTCGGCGACGATGCGGGCCGCCCGTGCGCGGGCCTCGGCGTCGTCGGCGGAGCCATCGCGCCAGGGCAGCAGCGCGCGCGCGCCCAGGAGCCCGGCGCCGACCAGGAGCGTCGCGCCGAGCGGATGGGCGAGGTGCCCGGCCGCCCGCGCCAGATCGGCGATCAGCCCGATGCCGAGCAGCGCCGCCGACGGGAGGATCAGGCGCCGCGTCGCCGGGTCGCCACTGGCGCGGAACGCCGGTGCGAGCACGAGCATCGCGAGGAGCAGGCACACGGCGGCGAGGCCGCCGAGCGCGATCACGTCGTCGTCCAGCGCGAGCGAGGCCACCACCAGGCCCGCCGTTGCGAGCAGCGCCCTGCGGCGACCGCGCGCGAGCGGCGCCGCGAGCGCGACGAGACCTGCGCCGACGATCGTGCCGGCCGCGCCGTTCTCGACCGCGAGCACCTGGGCGCAGCCGAACGCGGCGACCGCGAGCGCCATGGCGCAGCGGATGAACGCGGCCCTCCGCGTGAGCACGCGCGTCGGGCCCAGCCGGAGCAGCGGTGCGCGGTCCGCAGTGTGGGTGCTCATGATCCGATCTTCGCGAGTGGGGCAGGGCCGGGCGGGCCGTCGACCGGACGCTCCGTGAGGCCGTGCCGCATCCACCGATCGGAGGAGGCGACGACGTACGCGGTCGCCGTACCGAGCAGTGCGCCGAGTGCGAAGACGTAGGGCGCGGCCGAGCGCACGGCCGCGGCCCACTCGAAGCCGAGGCTGGCCTGTCGCACGAGTTGCAGCGAGACCGCCTGCAGCGCGAGCGCGCAGACGAGCACCCCCGCCGAGCGCAGCAGCGCCGTCGCGGGGGTCTGGCGGCGACCGCCGCCGAGTCCGGCGACGAGCCCGAAGACAAGCGCGGATGCGCCCGCGACGACAACGAACGAGGCCCGGTCGTCGTGGCCCGTCTCGCGCAGGGGGAGCGCGAGCGCCAGTGCCGGTCCGGGCAGACCCCGCAGGGTGTCCACGAGCCCGAGTGCGATGGCCGTGCCGAGGGGGATCGCGAGGAGCTCGCCGATCAGCCGCAGCGCGCGCCGCGTCGTCATGCCCGGCCCCGCGCGAGGTGATCGGAGAAGTAGCGCAGCGAGCCGTCGAGCCGCGACGACCACAGCGCCCACGCATGCCCGCCGCCGGTCACGTCGACGAGCGTGTGCACGCCGGCTCGCTGCAGATCGCCTGCGACGACGAGCGTGTTGGAGAGCACGCGATCGCGCCGGCCGGCGTAGAGGTAGACGTGCGCGCCGGTCGCCTTCAGCTCGCGAGCCTGCAGCGGCGCGGTGTAGAGCGCCGAGAAGCGGCGCACGAGCCGTGGATCGCGGCCGACGGTCGCGGGCGTCTGCCGGTAGTCACCGCTCCAGCCCTCGGCGACGGAGTAGAGGTGGGGGCGCAGGAGGATCGCGTTGAGCGCTGCGTCGGCGCCCGAGGAGTAGCCGCCGATGCCGCGCGCTGCCGGGCTGCGGATGGTGCGCAGATGCGAATCGACGACATGCACCAGGTCGTGCGTGAGATACCGGAACCAGTGGGCGTCGCGGGCCTTGCCGTCGGCCCACTCGGTGGCGCGGTCGTAGGTCGACGGCGAGCCGGGCGGCATCACCACGATGAGCGGGCGCACCTCGTGGCGGGCGATCAGGAGATCGAGGCGGGGGGCGACGTGCAGCGAGTTGACGAACGCGGTGCGCGGATCGCCGGGCGTGCCGTGCAACAGGTACGCGACCGGGAAGCGCTCGCGGGGAAGCTTGCGATACGCCGCGGGGAGATAGACCAGCGCGCGCTCGGTGCGGCCCCCGAGCGCAGGGCTGCGGAACGCCAGGGTCTCGATGTGTCCCTGGATGCCGGGCTGAACCGTTGCGCGCGGCGGCCCGAAGCCGCGGTAGAGCACGTAGTCGTGCACATAGCCGGCGAACCCGGCGATACCCAGCGCGGCCACCACCACGGCGGTACCCGCGAGTACGAGGCGGTGCAGCCGTGGCGCCCGATGCGGTGCAGACGGCAGCGTCGCCACGAACCTGAGCATCCCCGCGCGCCCGGTGTCGCGGAGCGCTCGATCGGCTGAACCGGCGGCCGATCCCGCTCCTCCGATCGGACGATGGCGCGGGCTGCGTGGCAAGCGAGCATCTACGATCGGGCCGTGACTCGCTCCGCGCCCCCCGGCCACGAACGCCACGCGTGAAACAGGTTCCGTGCCCCGGTTCAGTGTGATCGTCGCCGACGACCACCCCCTCTTCCGGGAAGGTGTGGTGCGCGCGGTGCGTGCCTGGCCCGAGCTCGAGCTGATCGCCGAGGTCAGCAACGGCCGCGAGGCGCTCGACGCGATCCGCGGCCTCTCGCCGGACGTCGCGTGCGTGGACCTGCGGCTGCCCGAGATCGATGGCATCGGCATCGCGAATGCCGTGTCGCGCGACTCCCTCCGCACTCGCGTCCTGCTGCTCTCGGCGTTCGCGGACGACGAGCTCGTCTACCGCGCGCTCGAGGCGGGGGCCGCGGGGTACCTGACCAAGGATGCGACGCAGGAGGAGATCGCGCGCGCCATCCACGGCGTCGCGAGCGGGCACACGCAGCTCGCACCCGAGCTCGCCGCCGGTCTCGCGAATCAGATCCGCGCGCGCTCGCACGGTGACACGCCGGTTCTCACGGAGCGCGAGCGCCAGGTGCTCGAGCTGCTCTGCGAAGGCCTTTCCGCACCGCAGATCGCGGCACGCCTCTTCCTCGGCACGACGACGGTGAAGTCGCACCTCGGCCGCCTCTACGAGAAGCTCGGCGTCTCCGACCGCGCGGCCGCCGTCGCCGAGGCGATGCGGCGCGGCATCGTGGAATGAACGAGCCGCGGCTGCCGGACGCGGAGCGCCTCACCGCGCTCCTGCGACTGGTCGCCGTTCCGGTCCTGCTCGTCGGCGAGGCCTACGTGCCGAACCAGGAGCCCACCGAGGGGCGTTTCCTCGTCGCACTCGCGCTGTTCGCGCTCTACGCCCTCGGCACGCTCGTGCTGGCCGGCAGGGAGGCAACGCCGGCCGCACACTGGATGGCCATCGCGGACATCGCGTTCGCGGGGGCACTCACCTACAGCTCGGGCGGCGGATTCTCGCAGCTGCGCTTCGCGTTCCTCTTCCCCGTCGTGGCGGTCGCGTTCCGCGGGCGTCCGCTCCTGACCTCCGGGGTGGCGGCGGCGTCGACCATCGTCTACGTCGCCCAGTCGGCGCCGCATCCGAGCCGGTCGAACAACGGCGCCCTCTCGTTCGTGCTGGTGCAGGCGGCCTACCTCGCCTGGCTCGGCTTCGCGCTCGCGCTGCTCTCGCTCCTGCTCTCGCGCCGCGACGGGGCCGTGCGCCGCCTCTCCGCGCAGCGTCAGCGGCTCGTCGCCGAGGCGCTCAACGCCGAGGAGCGGGAGCGCCGGACCCTCGCCCAGGATCTCCACGACGGCCCGATCCAGAACCTGCTCGCCGCGCGCCACGACCTCGACAGCCAGGCCAGGGCCGTGCCCGGTGGCCCGGAAGCCCGCGCACACGCGACGATCACCGCGACCGTGGCCCAGTTGCGGGGGACGGTCGCCGATCTGCATCCGTACCTGCTCGAGCAGGCCGGGCTGTCGGCCGCCATCGGCCAGGCTGCGCGCGCGGCCGCCGAGCGCGGCGGGTTCGCGCTCGAGCTCGATCTCGCCGAGCGCGCCCCCGGCCCGAACGACCGCGCCGTGCTGCGCTGCACGAGCGAGTTGCTCTCGAACGTGGTGCGTCACGCCCGCGCCTCGAACGTCTCCGTCCAGTTGCTGCGCGACACCGACGCGGACCGCGTGCGGGTGCGCGACGACGGCATGGGCTTCGATCCCGTCGCGGCGACCGCGACCGTCAATCCCGGGCACATCGGCCTCGTCTCGCTGCGCGAGCGCGCCGAGGCCCTCGGCGGTGCGCTGACGCTGGAGAGCGCGCACGGCGCCGGCACCATCGCCACCGTGACGATCCCGCGCGGCGACGCCTTCAGTTGAGGATGTTCACGGCCCGCGCGGTGACCAGCACGACGAGCACGAAGGACGAGAGCGACTGGGCGGACATCAGCAGCTTGGCGATGCCGCTGACGGGCAGCGTGTCGGTCGGGCTGAAGGCGGTCGCGTTCGTGCTCGAGAAGTAGAGATAGTCGGAGAAGGCCGGTTGCCAGCCCGGCATCAGCTCCTTGCCGTCGGTCATCTGCGGGAAGAGGAAATCGGGTGTGTCGCCGCCGTCCTGCTCGCGCCGCCGCGGCCCCCCGCGATCGAGCTCCCAGTACCAGAGCGCGAACACGATCACGTTCGCCGCCCAGACGGTGAGCGCACCGGCGAGCAGCTGTCGCCCGCTCATGTGGGCCTGATGGGCGAGCAGCGTGCGCACCAGCAGCACCAGCGACGTACCGTTGGCGGCCGCCGTGAAGCCGAGCAGCGTGAGCGCGAGCGCGCGCAAGGCCGGGTGCGAGCGCCCGAGCGCGTCGGCGATCGTGAGCGGCAGGATCCCGAGCACCACCACGATCGGGAAGATCACGGACGGCCCGAAGGACAGCCGCTCGGGCAGGAAGAGGTAGAGCGCGGCGACGATGAGCGTCGCAATCGACGCGGGCAGGCGGGACTCGCGGCGGTCGAAGCGGAGGTAGGTGGGGATGTGCATACGGGCGATCGCGCCGCCGGCTACGCGAGGAGCTTGCCGGCGCGCAGCGTGAGGAACTCGGCGAAGCCCTCGTCCAGGACGAGCCCGTCGAGGAGGCGGGCGGCCTCGTCGAGGTGCGCGCGGCCGTCCCCTCCGAGCCGGGCCAGGATCGCGTCGCGCTCGCGCTCGTAGAGCGCGGGGGTGACGATCTCGCCCGCGCTCGTCACCGATCCGTGGCGGATCCACTGCCAGAGCTGCGCGCGCGAGATCTCGGCCGTCGCCGCGTCCTCCATGAGGTTGTCGATCGCGGCGGCGCCGATGCCGCTCAGCCACGAGTCGAGGTAGCGCAGCCCCACCGAGACGTTGGTCTGGACCCCCGCCAGCGTGAGCTCCCCCGGCGTGCGGTCGAGCGCGAGAAGTGCCGCCGCATCGGGCGTCACGTCCTCGCGCAGGCGGGACTTCTGGTTGGGCCGGTCGCCGAGCACGGCGCCGAAGATCTCGCGCGCGAGCGGCACGAGCCCGGGATGCGCGACCCAGGTGCCGTCGAAGCCCTGGCCGGCCTCGCGCTCCTTGTCCTCGCGCACCTTCGCGAACGCCTGCTCGTTGAAGGCTGCGTCACGGCTCGGGATGAACGCCGCCATGCCGCCGATCGCGTGTGCTCCGCGGCGGTGGCAGGCGCGCACCAGTTGTTCGGTGTAGGCGTGCATGAACGGCACGGCCATCGTCACCGCCGCGCGGTCCGGCAAGACGAAGGCCGGGTCGTCGCGGAACTTCTTGATCGCGCTGAAGATGTAGTCCCAGCGGCCCGCGTTGAGCCCTGCGGAGTGCTCGCGCAGCGCGTAGAGGATCTCCTCCATCTCGAACGACGCGGTGATCGTCTCGATCAGCACCGTGGCGCGGATGGTCCCGCGGGGGAGGCCCACGGCCTCCTGCGCCGCGACGAACACGTCGTTCCAGAGCTCGGCCTCGTGACGGCTCTCGAGCTTGGCGAGGTAGACGTACGGGCCGCTGCCGCGCGTGACGGACTCGCGGCCGTTCCAGCGCAGGAAGAGCGCGATGTCGAAGAGGCTCGCCGAGACCGGCCGGCCGTCGACGTGGACATGGCGCTCGTCCAGGTGCCAGCCGCGCGGGCGCACGACGAGCGTCGCCAGTGTGTCCCCGAGGGCGTAGGTCTTGCCCTCCGGCGAGGTGTGCGCAAGCGTGCGCCGGGTCGCGTCGCGCACGGTCGCATGGCCGGCGACGATGTTGCCCCAGGTCGGCGAGAGCGCGTCCTCGAGGCAGCACATGAAGACGCTCGCGCCCGAGTTGAGCGCGTTGATCGCCATCTTGGCGTCGGCCGGGCCCGTCAGCTCGACGCGCCGGTCGTCGAGATCTGCGGGAGCGGATGCGACGCTCCAGTCGGCGCTGCGCAGCTCCTTCGTCTCGGCCGGGAACACCGGGCGCTCGCCGGCGGCGAAGCGCTCCTCGCGATCCGCCCGCGCCTGCAGCAGCGCCCTTCGGCGCAGCCCGAAGCGGCGCTCGAGATCGCCGATCAGCCGCAGCGCTTCCGCGTCGAGCAGCTCCTCCTGGCCGGGTACCGCCGCGGCCGCGACCTCGGCGCTCATGCCCCCTGCCGGCCGTCGGCACCCTCGGCGAGAGCCCGCAATGCGTCACGGCCGCCGCTCAGAAGCGGTGCCCCGTGCGTCGTCAGCACGCGCTCGGCCGGCTCCTGTGCGAGTCGCCGGAGGGCGCTGCGCAGACCCATGCCGCCATACCACGCACGCTCTGCCGCCGTGCTGCCGTACCACCCCGGAGGGCAGAGCCGCAGGCCCTCGCGCCGGTCGCCCTCGATGGCGTCGCCGCCGATCACGACGTCGCCGACCACGAGCGCGCGGTACTGGGGGAGGGCATAGGCCGTTTCTCCGATCGGGTCGCCGAGTGCGATTGCACGCGTGCCGTCGGGCACGACGCCGTCCAGGGCACCGTAGCGGGCGATCACGGCGTCGGCTCCGCGGCGGTGCCAGTGCACCGTGACGACGACGTGCACCGGACGC
The DNA here is from genome assembly GCA_964651695.1 of uncultured Gaiellales bacterium. Lineage (GTDB taxonomy): Bacteria > Actinomycetota > Thermoleophilia > Gaiellales > JALYLC01 > JALYLC01. Next base: position 7,317 of record CAZYYP010000024.1, read on the forward strand.
CGCAGCCGCTCGATGTCGGCGTCGAGCGCCTTCCAGAAGCGCGCCGCCGGGGCGGGATCGGCGGGTACGACCGGATCCACGAGCAGGACGGCGCCGGGCAGCTCGCAGTACACGCTGCCGACCTCCGCGATCCAGGAGGTCGTCGGAGTCGGCTCGGGATCCCACTCGGGATGCGCGGCGGACCAGAACCACAGGCCCCTATCGATCTCCTGCACCGCGAGGCCCGCCACGCAGGCAGCAAACCGGCCCGTGTGGCACCTGTCAAGCGCTCGCGGCCCCGAGTAGGATCGCCGTCATGCGAATCGTGCGGCAGGGCGAGCGGAGCGAGACCTACGGGGGCAGGTTCACGGGGCGGGTCGAGCTCGAGATGCTCGCGCCGGCGGAGGCGGCGGATCGCCCCGACGTCGCGCGCGTGCACTTCTTCGCCGGCGCGGTCTCGAACTGGCACCGCCACCCCGGCGGACAGCACCTGCTGCTGCTCGAGGGACGGGGACGCTTCGGCACCCCCGAGGGCGAGCACGAGCTCGCACCCGGCGACTACCTGATCACGCCCGCGGGCGAACGCCATTTCCACGGTGCCGCGGGCGACGCCGGCTGTGTCTGGCTCACGGTCACCTGGGGCGTGACGCAGTGGGAGGACGCGGCGCCCGCGACGTCCTGAGCGCCGGCGGCGCGCACCACCGGCTTGACGTCCGCGGTCGGTTTGCGCTTGACTCCCCGCTCAGTCGCGGCTCGCGCGATGGCGGCGAACGGGAGCTCCACACCGCATGCATCCACACGAACACCGGCTCACCCGGCGCAATCTGATGCGCGGCGCCCTCGGCGCCGGCGCGGCAATGGGCGTCGCCGGAGTTGCCGCAGGGTGTGCGAACACGACGACGGCGGTCGGGTCGGGGAGTGGCGGCGGAGAGAGCCCCGCGGTGAAGAAGTTCGTCGTCGCGAAGCCGACCGGACCTGACGGGCTGCCCCTGCCGCGCACCGACAACGCGGTCACCTGGGCGATCACCGACGACAACCCGCCGATCGCGGGCGGCCTCCAGCCCGAGGGCGGCACGCTCAACCTCTACAACTACGCCGACTACATCTGGCCGGGCCTCGTCAAGCGCTTCGAGAAGCAGTACAACTGCAGCGTCAAGATCGCGACCTACAACTCCTCCGACGAGGCCGCCGCCAAGCTGGCGGCGGGAGCGGTCGACTTCGACGTCGTCATCGGCCTGAGCGCCAACCAGATGGTCGGGTTCATCGCGCAGCAGCTGATGAAGCCGATCAATCACAGCTACCTGCCCAACCTGGCCAAGAACATCTGGCCCGCGCTGCAGGATCCCTTCTACGACCGCGGCGCGCGCTACACCGTGCCGTACGTCGTGTGGATGGACGGCATCGGCTGGCGCAACGACAAGATCGGCAAGGACATCGCCGGCATGAAGGTGCCGTGGGACATCTTCTGGCAGGCCAAGCCCTGGACCGGCAAGGTCGGCCTGCTCGACGACCAGCGCGACGCGCTGAGCATGCCGATGCAGCGCGACGCGATGCACAGCGGCAAGGTGCCCGATCTCAACACCGACGACGCCGCGATCATCAACAAGGCCGGGAGCGACCTCGCGCAGCTCACGAGCATCTGCAACATCAAGGTTCAGATCACCGACTACCAGACGCTGCCCGAGGCCAAGACCTGGCTGCACCATTCCTGGTCGGGCGACCTCATCAGCGCGGTGCTCTACTACCTGCCGAAAGGCACGAAGCCCGACGTGCTCTCGTTCTGGGGCCCCGACGCGAACGGCGTCGTGCAGAACGACACGCTCTGGATCCTGCGCAACTCGAAGAAGCCGGTGCTGGCGCACGCGTTCCTGAACTTCATGCTGGACGAGAAGAACGCCTACGACAACTTCGTGCAGTTCAACGGCTACTCGCCGCCGCAGAACACGATCAACGGCGACTCGCTGGTCAAGAAGGGCCTCATCCCGAAGAGCCTCTCGCCGGCGATCCTGCGCCCCGACCAGTTCGCGAACAACCAGGAGCTGCTCGCGCTGAGCGTCGCCGGCACCAACCGCTGGCAGGACGCCTGGTCGAAGTTCAAGGCCGGCTGAGTGGAGATCCGCTGGCTCTGGCGCGTGCTCGCCATCCCGGGAGTCGCCTGGCTCTCGGTGTTCTTCCTCGTGGCCATGTACGCGGTGCTCTCGGTCGCGCTCGGCAACCAGAACACGCTCAACCAGCCGCTCCCGTACTGGAACCCGCTCGACTGGAACGTCGGCTACCTGCTCGAGACGCTGCGCAACATCGTCCACGACGGGCCGTTCCTCAAGGTCTTCCTGCGCACGATCCTCTACGTGGCGGTCGCGATGGCGCTCTCGCTGATCATCGGCTACCCGGTCGCCTACTACGCGGCCCGTCACGCCGGCCGCTGGCGCGGCATGGTGCTGCTCCTGCTCGTCTTGCCGTTCTGGATCAACTACCTGATGCGCATGCTGGCCTGGATCAACCTGCTCTCGCCGGGCGGCTGGGGCACGCGCTTCCTGCACGACTTCGGGGTCGAGTGGGTGTTCGAGAAGCTCGGGCTCCTGAGCCAGAACGGCGGCTGGCTCGACGGCCAGTCCTCGTCGGTCGTGATCGCGCTCGTCTACGGCTACATCCCGTATCTCATCCTGCCGCTGTACGCGGCTCTCGACCGCATCGACCAGCGCCACATCGAGGCCGCGCGCGATCTCGGCGCGAGCCCGTTCGCGGCCTTCCGGCGGGTCACGCTGCCGCTCTCGGTGCCCGGGATCCTCGCGGGCACGGTGCTGATCGCCCTGCCGATGTTCGGCGACTACTACACCCAGGACCTGATCTCGGCCTCGCCGCGCACCAACATGATCGGCAACCAGATCGACGAGTTCGCCCGCCAGGGCTCGCAGAAGACGGTCGGCGCCGTGCTCACGATGCTGCTCGCGCTCGTGCTGCTCGTCCTGATGTTCTACTACCTGCGCACGACCCGGCGCGCCGATCTGGAGCGTGCCCGGTGAACGGCGTCGCCACCTGGCTCCGCAACCCCTGGGGCAAGGCGCGGTTCCTGCCGCTCGTCGCCGCGATCTACATCGTCTGGTCGGTCGTGCCGGTCATCATCGCGATCCTCTTCGCGTTCAACAACGGCCGTTCGCGCACCGCCTGGGAGGGCTTCTCTCTGCGCTGGATCTGGAGCGACCCGAACCTGAGCGTGTTCAACGACCCCGCTCTGCTGTCGGCGCTCAAGCACACCCTCGTCCTGGCCGTGATCTCGGTGGCCGTCGCGACGCCGCTCGGCGTCACGCTGGCGCTCGGGCTCCAGCGCTGGCGCGGCCGCGGCAGCGGCACGGTCAACGTGCTCATGCTGCTGCCGCTCGTCACGCCCGAGATCGTCATGGGCGTCGCACTGCTCCTGCTCTTCCTGCAGATCTTCAACCAGATCGGCCTCGGCACGACGGCCCAGGCGATCGGGCAGATCACGTTCTCGCTCTCCTACGTGGTGGTCATGGTGCGCGGTCGTCTGGTCTCGATCGGGCCGGAGTACGAGGAGGCCGCCGCGGACCTCGGCGCGCCACCGACGCAGGTGCTCTCCCGCGTGCTGCTGCCGCTGCTCTCGCCGGCGATCCTGGCCAGCGCAGCGGTCGTCTTCGCGCTCTCGATCGACGACTTCGTCGTGACGCAGTACCTCTCCGGCGATGCGAGCACGACCACGGTGTCGATGCTGCTCTACGCCTCGGCCCGCGGGGCCCCGACGCCGGCGCTCAACGCGCTCGCGACGATCTCGCTCGCGATCACGCTGGGAACGCTTGCGCTCGTATTCATCGTCTATCGGCGCTTCGCCGGCGGCGAAGACGCCGCTGCCGTCGCGGGCCTGGAGGTCTAGTGCGCTGTTCCGGAGGTCACCTGAGCGTGAGTGTGCTGGCGGGGCGTTCGGGGGACGGCCCGGCGTCGCCGCTCATGCGGTTCGGCACGTGCAAGGCGCCGGGTCGTTCCCAGGGCGTCCAGACGGCGCACTCGCGCCAAGAGACCTCCGGAATGGAGCACTAGCCGATGCAGGGCGAAATCCGGCTCGAGGAGCTCGTGAAGACGTTCGGCGACGTCAACGCCGTCGACGGCATCGACGTGCACATGCCGCCGGGCGAGTTCTTCACCATGGTCGGTCCGTCCGGCTGCGGCAAGACGACGACGCTGCGCATGATCGCCGGCTTCGAGCGGCCGACAAGCGGGCGGATCCTGCTCGACGGCGACGATGTCGCGCAGACGCCGCCGCACCGCCGGAACGTCAACACGGTGTTCCAGAGCTACGCGCTCTTCCCGCATCTGAACGTGGCCGACAACGTCGCCTTCGGGCTCAAGTACAAGAAGGTCACGAAGGGCGACCGCGCCAAGGCCGTCGCCGAGGCGCTCTCGCTGGTGCAGCTCACCGGCTACGAGAAGCGCAAGCCGGGCCAGCTCTCGGGCGGGCAGCAGCAGCGTGTCGCGCTCGCGCGCGCGCTCGTCCTGCGCCCGCGCGTGCTGCTGCTCGACGAGCCGCTCGGCGCCCTCGACGCGCGCTTGCGCAAGGATCTCCAGGTCGAGCTCAAGGCGCTCCAGGAGAGCCTCGGCATCACCTTCGTGTTCGTCACCCACGACCAGGAGGAGGCGCTCACCATGAGCGACCGCCTCGCCGTGATGAACAAGGGCCGCGTCGAGCAGAGCGGCCCGCCGCAGGAGATGTACGAGGAGCCCGCGACGCTCTTCGTCGCCGACTTCCTGGGCGTCTCGAACCTGGTCGGCGCCGAGGCGACCGGCCGCGACGGCGCGGCCTGCGTGCTCACGGTCGGCGACCGCACCCTCAAGGCGACCCAGGGCGACGTCGGCTGCCGCGGTGCGGTGAAGGCGATGATCCGGCCCGAGCGCGTGCGCATCGAGCCGCAGGACTCGGCGGGCGAGAACCGCCTGCCGGGCCTGGTCGAGCACCTCGTGTTCCTCGGCAGCTTCCGCGAGGTGCGCGTGCGCCTCCTCGGCGGCGCCCTCGTCACCGCCATCCAGGCCAACGACGGCACCGAGTCCGAATACGCGCAGGGCGCATCGGTCACGGTTCACCTGCCGCCCGAGGCGCTGCGTGTGCTGCCCGAGGCGCCGGTGGCCGTCGCCGAGGACGCAGACGGGGCGCCCGCGCCCGAGGAAGCACCCGCACCCTGAGCTTCGGCGAGCACGGCGACCAGAGGGGTGGCGAGCGCCTGCCGGCGGCCGATCCCTCCCGCCTGACCGATCTGAGCGGCGATGTCGCAGTCGTCACGGGTGGCGCGAACGGCATCGGCGCCGCCTGCGCCGCGTTGCTCGCGGCCTGCGGCGCGCGCGTGGTGGTGCTCGACCGGGAGCCTGCCGGAGAGCTCCCCGCGGGCGTCGAGGAGGCTGCGCTCGACGTCACCGACGAGACGGCCGTCGACGCGGCCATGGCGGCGGTCGCCGAGCGTCTGGGGCGCATCGACGTGCTCGTCGCGAGCGCCGGCATCGCGATCCGGCGACCGGCGACCGAGCTCCCCCTCGACGACTGGCAGAAGGTCGTCGACGTCAACCTGACCGGCGTCTTCTTGTGCGCCAGGGCCGCAGCCCGCCACATGATCGCCGCCGGTGGCGGGCGCATCGTGACCGTCGCGTCGATCATGGGCGTCGTTGGGGGTGGGGCGTACCCGAACGTCTCCTACCAGGCCTCGAAGGGCGGCGTGATCAACCTCACGCGCGCGCTCGCGCTCGAGTGGGCGCCGCACCGGATCCGCGTCAACGCGGTCGCGCCGACCTACGTGCGCACCCGTCTGATCGCAGGCCTGCTGGCCGACGCCGAGGTGCTCGCCGAGCTCGAGCGGCGCACGCCGCTCGGACGGCTCGCAGAGCCCGACGAGGTGGCCGACGCAGTGCTCTTCCTGGCCGGCCGCGGCTCCGCGATGGTCACCGGGCACGTGCTCGCAGTCGACGGCGGCTATCTCGCGCAGTAGCATCGGCGCTTGACCGACGTCGCCGGGGAGTACGGGGAGAGGGCGGGGGGCCGCGCGCGCGGCGGCCTCGACCCCGTGCGCGCCGAGCTCGACGCGCTGCTCGCCCAGACGGTCGAGACGGTGCGCGAGCGCTCGCGCGCGTTCTGGCAGCACTACGAGGCCGATCGCGACCCGGCGCGCCTCGCGGCCTGGTTCGTCCCCCGCTGCTGGCGCGAGATCGACTACGTCTTCATGCTCGGCGAGGTGGTCCGGCGCTACGGGCTCGAGTTCGAGCGCCGCCACATCACGGCGCTCTCACGCCAGTTGCTCGACGAGGCGGAGCACTACGACACGGTCGCGCGGATCGTCGAGCGCCTCGGCGGCCGCGTGCCCGTGGCGCCTCCGCCCTCGGCCGTCGAGTGGAGCCGCTTCCTCTGGGAGAGCCTCGAGCGCCACCGGCTCGGCGCGATCGCCGCCTGGAACATGAGCGAGACCGCCGCGACCGGCACGCTCGAGGCGATCGTGGAGGCCGGCCGCCGCTACGACCTCCCCGACGTCGTGCGCGCCTACGAGCAGATCATCAAGGACGAGAAGTTCCACATCGGCCTCGGGCGGCTCCTGCTCGACCGCTACTGCGAGAACGACGCCGACCGCGACGAGGTCATGCGGGCGATGCGCGGCATGGCGGCGATCACGGTCGACTCGCACGTCGCGATCGATCCGGGCCCGTGAGAACCCCTAGACGCGGGCGACGATGGTGATGCCGCCGCGCGACTTCTGCTGCAGCGTCACGTGCACCTTGCCGGCCGGCAGCTCGAGCGCCGCGGCCACGTCGTCGCGGATCCGCACCGTGAGCGCCTCGCAGAACTGGCCCTCGTTGCGGAACTGCATGAGGTAGAGCTTGACCGACTTCGACTCCAGGCAGAGGGTCTGCGGGAAGTACTCGATCGTCGCGATGTACATGTCGGGCTGGAGCGTGATCGGGCACAGCGCGGCGAGTTCGTCGCTCGTCATCTCGACCCGCTCGACGCCGGGGTTCGGGAATGTCTCGAGGCCGGCGAAGCGCTGCAGGCCGGCGTGGCCGAGAGACTCGAACCGGGGCGGCGAGGACGGCTCCACGGCCCGTATCCTACGCCGATGACGGAATTCCGACGGGGCGAAGGCCCGCGCCGCGTGTACCTCGCGGGCCCGCCCTTCGCCGAGGAGTACCGCCGCCGGGCCGACAGGCTCGTGCGCGCGCTCGGCTGGGAGCCCGTCGATCCGATGCGCCGCGACTTCCGCGGCGGGACCGAGGGCCACGAGGGCGAGATCGTGAGCGGCGACCTGGCCGACATCGACTCCTGCGATGCGGTGCTCGCCGCGTTCACGGCGCCCGACGAGGGCACGTCGATGGAGGCCTGGTACGCCCACGCGCAGGGTACGCCGGTGATCGCCTACACCGGCGGCTCGTGGGCGCATCCGTGGACGGTGTACGTGTCCGACGCGGTGCACGCCGATCTCGAGGACGCCGTCGCGGCGCTGAGCGGCACGGGCGCCGCGTGAGCACGGAGCGGCGAATGGCGATCGTCGTCGGCGCGGGCGCGATGGGTGCGGCCGCAGCGCGCGTGCTCGCCGAGCGCGGGTGGGGGGTATCGCTGCTCGAGCAGCATGCGATCGGCCACGACCTCGGCGGGTCGGGACACGAGACGCGCTCCTTCCGCCTCTCGCACGCGGATGCCGGTGACGTGCGGCTCGCAGTGCGGGCGCTCGAGCTCTGGAACGACCTCGAGCGGCGCGGTGGCCAGACTCTGCTGCGACGCAACGGCCTCCTGCAGCGCGGTTCGGTCGTGCCGCCGATGGCGGCCGCGCTGCGCGAGGCCGGAGTCGCCTACGACGAGCTCGACCACCGCGACGTGTCCCGGATCTTCCCGGAGATGCGCCCGCAGCCCGACGCGCCCGCGATCTTCCAGCGCGACGGCGCCGTGATCTTCGCGCGCCGCTCGATCGAGCTGCAGGTCCGGCTCGCGTGCGCCGCGGGAGCGGTCGTCCACGAGGGCGAGAAGTGCATCGCGCTCGCGTCGCAGGGTGACGGCGTGCGCGCCTTCACGCGCCGCCGGCGGATCGATGCCGACATCGCCGTCGTGTGCGCCGGCCCCTGGTCGCTGCCGTTGCTCGTCCCGCTCGGCCTTCGCCTCCCGCTCCAGGCCGGGCTGGCCCAGGTCACCTCGTTCCGCAGCCTCCATCCGGGCTGGGAGGAGCGGCCGGGGTTGATGGAGCGGACGCACGGGCCGGGCGTCTACGGGATGCCCGAAGCCGGCCGGGGCTTCAAGCTCGGCTGGGCGACGATCAACCCGATGACGTTCTGGAAGTCGTCGAAGGTGCGGCCCTACGACCGCGAGAACGAGCTCGCGCTCGTCGAGCGCGTGCGCGAGGACTTCCCGGGCTTCGACCCGACGCCACTGCACCACGAGGCCGGGCCGATCACGCTGGTGCCGGACGAGCACTTCGTGATCGACCGGCGCGGGCCGATCGTCGTGGGTGCCGCCTGCATCGGCCACGCCTTCAAGTTCTCGCCCGTGCTCGGTGAGCTCTTCGCGGATCTCGCCGAGGGCAAGACGCTCCCGCCCGAGGCGCTGCGCTTCCGGCTCGACCGCCCGACGCTCGCTCCCGAGCGGCGCCACGGGCGCGTCGCCATCGGCGCCTGAGGCTCTCAGCTCAGCCTCCGCCGCCTCCGCCCGCGGGGTACAGTCGGCGCTCAAACCCGGAGGTGGGAGGGCGTATGGCAGTGCATGATGGCGAGCGTCTCGGCAAGGGGAACCTCTCCCTCCCGGACGTCGTCGCCCAGTCCGTCGGCTACATGGGGCCGGTCTTCTCCGGCACCTTCTTCATCCCGACGATCGTCGGGCTCTCGGTCACCGCGAAGGGCGCGGGCATCGCCAGCCCGTTCGCGATCCTGCTCACCGCGATCGGCATGCTCGCGCTCGCCTGGATCATCTCGCGCTACGCCAAGCGCATCCATGCGGCGGGCGCGCTCTACGACTATGTCGGAGAGGGCTTCGGGCGTCCCACCGGCCTCTTCGCCGGCTGGGTGTACTACGGCGGCGCGCTCATGCTCACGCTCGCCATCGGCCTCGCGTTCGGCGGCTTCGCGAGCCTCACGCTCTCGGGCGTCCACGGCGTCGACATCAACTGGATCTGGTTCACGATCGCGTTCTGGATCGTGGCCTGGGCGATCTCGGTGCTCGGCGTGCAGATCTCGACACGCGCCCAGCTCGTGCTCGCGCTCGTCTCCGTCGCGGTCATCTTCGGCTGGGCGCTGTACGTGATCCTCAAGGGCGGCAGCAACGGGTTCTCGCTGCAGCCATTCAACCCGGGCAAGTCGTCGTTCTCCGGCATCACCTACGGCATCGTCTACGCGGGCCTGATCTTCGTCGGGTTCGAATCGGCGGCGAACCTGGCCGAGGAGACGGCCGAGCCGAAGCGCAACATCCCGCGCGCCATCTTCTACAGCGTGCTGGCGGCCGGCATCTTCTACGTCATCCTCTCGTGGGCGCTCGTGCTCGCGTTCGGGCTCAACGTCGCCGCCATCCTCAAGAGCTTCCCGCCGCTCTACGTCGCGACGGCGGACCCGAGGTTCGGCGGCAGCACCTTCGGCGACCTCGTGCAGTGGCTGGTCGTGATCGACATCGCGGCAGTCGGCCTCGGCACCGCGACCGGTACGACGCGCGGCGTCTTCGCGCTCGCGCGCGACCGCCATCTGCCGAGCATCCTGGCCTCGGTGCACTCGCGCTACAAGACGCCGCACATCGCGGCCAGCGCAGTCGCCGTGCTCGCGATCGCCATGGCGCTGATCGTGCGCCTGAGCAACGGGCTCGCGCCCGGGGCGCCCACCGACCCGCCCGGCCACTGGTTCCCGTTCTTCCAGTTCGGAGCCACGATCGGGGCGTTCCTGCTCTTCGTCGTCTACCTCCTGATCGCTCTGACCGGCTTCAAGGGCCAACCGGGCGAGAACCGCGGCGGGCTCGCCCTCGCGGGCCTGCTCGCCGGCGCCACTGCGGTCGCGGCGATCTACGGCGTCGTCCATCAGGCGCCGTCGATCTACTGGTTCGACAAGGTGTGGTGGCTCTCGGTGATCTGGATCCTGATCGGCATCGGCGTGGTCGCGGTAGCCAAGTCGCGCGGCAACCTCGAGTCGCACGCACCGCCGATCCCGGACTGACCGAGCGAGCTCGGACCGCAACGCCCGGGGTCTGACCCCGGGCGTTGCGCGGCGATGCGACCCTCAGCCGCAGAAGCGCATCGCCGCGAGGGCGATGCGCTGCGCACAGGCGACGAGATCGCGGATCGGCACGCACTCGTCGACCGTGTGGGCGCGGTGGATGTCGCCGGGCCCGAAGCAGACGGCCGGGATGCCCGCCTCGACCGTCAGGGTGGCGCCGTCGTGCCAGTTGTCGAGTCCCCCGAGCTCGTGCGGCTGCCCGAGGTCGCGTCCGGCGGCGAGCAGCGTCTGCACGATGGGATCGCCGGCCGGCACCTCGGCCGGGGGGACACCGCCGACGCCCCAGGTGATCTCCGGCGGGTGGTCGCGCAGCCAGGGATCGCCGGCCGTCTCCTCGGCGATCCACCGCGTGAACTCTCGCTCGACGAGCGAGCCGTAGCCGTGCTCGTCGGCGCGCTCGGGCAGGTACTCGATGTGACACTCGAGCGTGCACGACGAGGGGTACGAGACGAGCCACTCGCCGCCCGCCACGATCGTCGGCACGCAGTCGCCGGCCGAGAGGTAGGGATGGGCCGGGCGCTCCGCCCAGTGCTCGCGCAGGCGGCGCACGGCTTCCAGCACGATCGCCATCTTCTCGATCGCGTTGACGGCCCCGCCCTGCTCGGGTGGGAGCTGGTGGATGCCGGCGTGCCCTGCGCGGCCGTGGACCGTGATGCGCGGCAGCAGGCTGCCGCGGCAGGCGATCCAGACGACGAGGGCGCTCGGCTCGGGCACGATCGCCCCGTCGGCGGTGATCGTGCGCGCGGCGAAGAGGCCGCCGGCGCCGGTCGACTCCTCCTCGGTGACCGTGTTCACGATCAGGTCGCCGGCCAGCGGCACACCGAGCTCGGCCAGCGTGCACGCGGCGATGACCATGCTCGCGACGCCGCCCTTCATGTCGCACGATCCGCGGCCGTAGAGCATGCCGTCGCGTACGACGGCTGCGAATGGATCGGGCTGCGTCCAGTCGGAGCGCGGCTCGGCGTCGACGACGTCCACGTGCCCGTTGAGCAGCAGCGTGCGGCCACCACCACTGCCGCGGAACCGTGCGACGAGCTGCGGACGGCCGTCGAATTCGAGGTCGCCGGGCACCATCGGATGCGGGCGCAGCGCCGAGGCGTCGGGCTCGTGCAACTCGACCTCGGCTCCGTGTCGGCGCAGGCGCGCGGCGAGATGCTCCTGGAGCGCACGCTCCTGGCGCGGCGCGGCGCCGGCGGTGTGGGTGACCGTGTCGAACGCGATGAGCTCGCCGGCGAGGGCGACCAGTGCGTCGCGGCGCGCGGCGATCGCGTCCGCGACGCGCTGTTCGGAAGGCGAGAGCTGCATGACGCGATACCGTAGCCCGCGTGAGCGTCAGCTTCGCCGGGCACGAGCTCCACTCGCCGCGCTTCGCGCTCGAGGATGCCCGCGAGCTGGCACGCGACTGCTTCGGCGCGGAGGGGTCCATGAGCGAGCTCGGCTCGCATCAGGACCAGAACGTGCTCGTCGACACCCTCCGTGGTCGCTTCGTGCTCAAGATCGCCAACGCGGCGTTCGGAGCGGCCGAGCTCGACCTCCAGAACCGGGCCATGGAGTACCTCGGCGAGCGTCTCCCGCTCGAGGTGCCGAAGCCGTGCCGCGCGCTCGACGGGAGCGAGGTCGTCGCGGTCGAGCGGGACGGCGTGCCCTATCTGCTGCGCCTCGTCACCTTCATCGAGGGCGAGCCGATGCACACGGCACAGCACCTCGCCGCCGTTGTCCTGCGCGCACTGGGCGAGGCCGCAGGACGCGTGGCGCGCGCCCTCGAGGCCTTCGAGCACCCTGCCGCCGAGCGCGCGCTGCAGTGGGATCCGCGTCACGTCGGAGCCGTTGCCGAGGCGCTCGCGCCGCACGTCGCGGACCCGCGCCGGCGCGAGCTCGTCGCGCGTGTCGCCGCCGGCGCGGCCGAGGCCATCGAGCGGCTCGTGCCGCAGCTGCCGCGCCAGGTCGTCCACTGCGACGTGACCGACTGGAATGTGATCGGCCGGCGCGATCGCGCCGGCCTGCTGATGCCGTGCGGCGTGATCGACTTCGGCGATGTCACGCGGACGCTGCGCGTCTGCGAGCTCGCGGTCGCGGCATCGATCGCCTACGGCCACGACCCGGACGAGCCGATCTGCGCCGCGGCCGAGATCGTGCGCGGCTTCGACGCCGTGTGCCCGCTCGACGATGCCGAGCTCGAGGCGCTGCCGCACCTGATCGCCGCGCGTGCCGTGATCGTGGCCGTCGGCACCGAGCAGCAGGCCGTGCTCGAGCCGCACAACGCCTATGCGCAGGACGTGCGCGCCGGGGACTGGGCGATCTGCGAGACGGCGGCGGCCGTGCCGTTGCCGCTCGCCTCGGCGGCATTCCGCCTCGCCTGTGGCCGCAGCGCCGCTGCGCTCGGCCCGCGCGTGCCCCGGGGCAGCTGGCCGTTGCCCGGCGTCGAGCCGGGAACGGCGGCCGATCTCTCGCCGGCGAGCGACGCGCTCGCCGACGGCGCATGGCGCTCGCCGTCCCTGCTCGCGGCGCTCACTCCGGCCGGCGCGATCGGCGCCCACGGCGAGGCGCGCCTCCCGGCGACCCGCGAGCTGTCGAACTCCGAGCCCGCGACGATCCACCTCGGCCTCGACCTCTTCGCGCCTGCCGGCAGCGAGGTGCACGCGCCGCTCGCGGGTCGTGTGGAGCGGGTCGGCGCGCGCGAGCTCCTGCTCTCCTGCGGGGAGGTGTCCATACGTCTCGCCGGGCTTGCCCCGTCGCAGGCGGCGGGCGCCGAGGTGGCTGCCGGAGCGACCGTGGGGCAGCTCGCGGAGGGTCGCGAGCTGCCGGCGCACCTGCACGTGCAGGTCGCGCCGGCGGGCGTGGCGCCGCTTCCGGGACGTGCGACGCCGGCACTCGCCGAGGCGTGGCTTGCACTCTGCCCGCATCCGGGAGCGCTCGTCGGGCGCCCGTCGCCCCCGCGTCGCGAGCACGCGCTGCTCGCCCGCCGCCGTGCCGTGATTCCGCGCGCCCAGCCGCTCTATTACGCCGCGCCGCCCGAGATCGTCCGCGGGCTGCGGCAGCACCTCTACGACGCGAACGCACGCGCCTACCTCGACTGCGTCAACAACGTCGCCTCGATCGGCCACAGCCACCCGCGCGTGGCCGCTGCGGCCGTCCGTCAGCTGCGCCTCCTCAACACCAACTCGCGCTTCCTCTACGAGGGCATGACGCGCTTCGCCGAGCGCCTCGCTGCGCTGCTGCCGGATCCGCTCGAGCGCGTCTTCCTCGTCTCGACCGGCTCCGAGGCCAACGATCTCGCGCTGCGCCTGGCCCGCGCTGCGACGGCCCGGCGCGACGTGCTCTGCGTGCGCGACGCCTACCACGGCTGGACGACTGCGACCTACGAGGTCTCGACGAGCACGGTCGACAACCCGCTGGGGGCCCGTTCGCAGGAGCCGTGGGTGCACCCGGTGCTCTCGCCCGACACCTACCGCGGTCCCATCGGCGCCGGCGAGCCCGGCGCCGGCACCCGCTACGCCGAGTCGGTGCGCGATGCGATCGCGCAGCTCGCCGTGGCCGGCCGGGGGCCGGCGGCGTTCATCTGCGAGGCGCTCTACGGCAACGCCGGCGGCATCGTGCTCCCCGACGGCTATCTGCAGGCGGCCTATGCGCACGTCCGAGCCGCGGGCGGCATCTGCATCGCCGATGAGGTGCAGGTCGGGTACGGGCGCCTCGGGGCGCATTTCTGGGGGTTCGAGCAGCAGGGCGTCGTGCCGGACATCGTCACCATCGCCAAGGCGACCGGCAACGGCCATCCGGTCGCGGCCGTGATCACGACGACCGCGATCGCCGACGCCCTCCAGGGGCAGGGCGGGTTCTTCGCATCCGTCGGCGGCAGCCCGGTCTCGTGCGAGATCGGCATGGCCGTGCTCGACGTGATCGAGGAGGAGGGCCTCCAGGAGAACGCCCTGGTCGTGGGACGCGCGTTACGCGCGGGCCTGGACGAGCTCGTGGCGCGGCACGAGCTCGCGGGCGCCGCGCACGGGATGGGCCTCTACCTCGGGCTCGACCTCGTGCGCGACCGCGAGAGCAAGGAGCCCGCACGCGAGGAGGCCTACGCGATCTGCGAGCGCCTGCGCGAGCGGGGAGCGATCGTGCAGCCGACCGGGGACGGCGAGAACGTCCTCAAGCTCAAGCCGCCGCTCGTCTTCGAGCGGCGCGACGTCGACTGGCTGCTCGAGACGCTCGACGACGTGCTCGCTCGAGGCTGGTAGGAACGCCCGCTTCCTGACACACTGCGTGCGTGCCTGCACGGGCCTCGGACGAGCTCTACGTGCGGTTGCCACCGGAGGAGGTGCGGGAGCACGTCCACCTCTGGCTTCTGGCGCCTGAGCGCGAGCTGCCGGAGATCGTGATCACGACGCGGCACGGCCGCACGCTGGTCGAGCCGGGAGCGCTTGCGCGTCGCCTCGGAGGGCGTGCCCAGGTCGTTCTCGTCGAGACGGGCGAGGCCACCTACGCGCTGCGCGACGTGCTGGGCGACGATCTCGCGGTGTGGGGCGGGGCCGCGCGCGTCTACCACCCGGGCTTCACGCTCGGCGATCGCGCCTCGCAGCACCCGCGCGTCTACGCGTTCGAGGGTCGCGAGAGCGAGGCCGAGCGCGCGCTCCTCACCGCCCTCGGCGTCGAGTGCGCACAGACGGAGGTGCGCTTCGCCGTCGGCGACGACGTCGAGGGCGAGGTGGTCTCGCTGGATGCGCGCACCGCGACGCTCGTACTGCCCGAGGGCTGCGGGCGGGTGCGCGCCGGCGATCTGGCCCGCGGGTTCGTGCACTCCTGCCACGACGTGCTGCGGGTCGGCCAGCGCGTGCGCGCACGTGTGCGGGAGCTGGCTGCGGACGGCACGCCGTGGCTGGACCTGCAGCCGTTCCAGGCCGATGAGATCGCGACCATCGCCGAGCAGGCGTGTCCGGGGGATGTCGTGCGCGTGCGCGTGCGCCGCCGCAGTAACAACGGCTACCAGGTGGAGCTGCTGCCGGGCGCGGACGCGTTCGTGCCGTTCGCGCACTGCCCGCAGGAGCTCGAGGCCGAGCGCGATGACGTGCTGGCCGCTCGCATCGTCCGGCTCGACGTCGCCGAGCGGCGCATCGTCGTCTCGCTCGCCGACGCGCCCGCGACCGCCGAGGGCGCCCGCCCCCTTCGGCTCTACCCCGACGGGCCCGTCTTCCTCGCGAGCGATGGCGTCGCCGCCCAGCGGGCGGCGAGCGAGCTCGACCGCAGCGAAGGCGAGCTGACCGACGTGCGCGAGCGCCTCGACCAGGCGATCGCGGAGGCCGACACGGCGCGCGCCGAGCGCGACCGCCTCGCCGACGAGTTGCGCGACGAGCGGCTGCGCGCTCGTGCGCTCGCCTCCGACCTGCGCCACACGCACGGTGCCGCGGTCGACCTCGACGGCATCCTGCGCAGCGAGGCGCTGTGCGACGAGGGCGCCTTCCTGGCCTGGCTCGGCGTCACCCACGCGCGGCTGCACGACCCCGCCGAGCGCGCGCGCTATCCCCTGCGGCCCGTCGTCGTGGGGCCCGGGTTCCTGTGCTCCCTGCGCGATCTCCAGGGCGTCTCGCTGCACCGGGTGTTCGACGCCTGCGTGCACGTTGCGACCGGACGCGCAGCCGAGATCCCGGGCCTCGAGCTGCATCCGTTGCGCGCGGGGGCGGGTGGCACCGAGCAGCGTCAGCGGGCAGACGGCGCGCGTGCCTGGCGTTGCGCGCTGCAGGTGCACTCGCCGTCGGCGCGGCGCCTGCACTTCTGGCGCCTCGACGGAGACGTCGTCGAGCTCGACCGCGTCGGCACGCACGACGCCGACATCTAGTGGGTCGAGCGTCGGTCGGGTTCGTTCGCAGCTGCGTGCGATGGATCCGTGGATGTGGTCGGTGGTTCTCTTGGATTCATGCCGCGCGCCCAACTCGCCTCGCCGAGAGAGCGTCGGCTGCAAGGTCGTTCGCCCGCGTTGTCGTGTGTGGGGATGGCCGAGGGCTGCGGCGCTCTCGACGATGACCGCAACTCCAACTCCACGTCGAATCGATCACACGGATCAGCGACTCGGGCCACGGGACGCCGTCGGGCACGACACGCTCATGAGACGGGCTCAGCCGGCGAAGGCGAGCAGCGCACGGGCCCGTTCGAGGGCCCCCTGCTCGTCGGCGAGCTTGCGCTGGAGCGCGCGCGCCTCGGCCGCCCGGGAGCGGCCGGCGCCCTTGGCCTCCGCGAGCCGCTGCTCGACCTCGGCCACGCGCTCCTCGTGCTTGCGGAGGGCGATCGTGAGCGGGCTCACGGGCGGCTGCGGCGGCTGCTGGGGCGCACTCGGGGAGCGGCTGGGGCCGCCGCGGTCGCGGTTGCCCGCGGGCGCTCCGCTCTCGCGGCGGCGCGGAGGCCGCGCCGCGCGGAGCTGCGTCAGTACCGCGTCGCGCGCCGCGCGGAACGCCTGCCAGAGCTCTTCGTCGTCGGCCCTCCCGGCGCTGCCGGCGGCCTTCCACTCGTCCATCTGCCGTGCGAGCGCGGGCTCGGCGGTCGCGGCGTCGAACGGCTCGGCGAGCGCCTGGGCCTGCTCGATCAACGCGCGCTTGGCCGTGCGGGCGCCACCGCGCTGGCGGTCACGCTCGGCGGCCATCGAGCGGCGGCGGTCGAAGGCGGCTCTGCGGCTGGCCGAGAACCGCTCCCAGAGCGCCTGCTCCTGATCGCGCCCGGCGTGACCGGCGGCCTTCCACTCGGCCATCAGGCGCTCGAGCGCATCGCCGATGGCGCGCCCGTCGTCGGAGCTCGCGAGCGCCTCGGACTCGGCGATCAGCGCCTCCTTGCGCTCGACCGTCGCGGCGCGCTCGCGCGCGCGCTCGGCATAGGCGCGGTTGCGCTGCTCGTAGAACGCCTCGCGCGCCGCGGCGAAGCGGCGCCAGAGCTCGCGGTCGCGCATCTGGCCGGCCGAGGGGGCCGACTTCCAGCGCTCGAGCAGATCGCGGAAGCCCTGGGCCGACTCGGCATAGCGGGTCGACGCGGCGAGGCGCTCGGCCTCCTCGGCGATGGCAGTGCGGAGCACCTCGGCGAGGGCGCGCTCGTCCTCGCCCGAGAGCACGACCTGCTCCGGCATCTCGCTGGACGGCGTCTCCTCGGCGGAGATCTCCTCATCCGCCGTTGGCTCGGCCGCGGCGTCCGGTGCGGGCGGGGTCTCCGCGCCGGGCTCGGCGGCCGGCGCCTCTGCCGCAGCGTCTGCGACCGCACCCTCGATCTCCCCGGGGCCCTCGGCCTCGGCCGCCGCATCTCCGGGGGAACCTTCGGCGACCGGCTCCTCG
>CAZYYP010000025.1:0-10331 GCA_964651695.1 uncultured Gaiellales bacterium
GCGCGGGAGATCCCCTCGGAGTGCAGCGAGGCGCGATGGATGAACCCGGCGAGGTCGTTGGCTCCGAACCAGCGCGCGCTGCGGAGCGGATGGTCGTTCAAGCGCTCGCCCAAACTCAGCGCTTGAGGCGCCCGACGAGCTTCCACGCGCCCGGCAGTGCGGCGGCGGCCAGGTAGAGCTTGAACGTGTCGCCGGGGACGAACGGATAGAGGCCCAGCTCCAGCGTCTTCTCGAGACTCGTGTTCAGCACCACTGCGAGCCAGGGGAGGCCGACCAGGTAGATGAGGACGTTGCCGGTCAGCATCGCTCCGACCGCCGAGGAGAACGTCCGATCCCAGCGCCGCTCGGCGAGGAAGCCCGTGAGCGCCGAGGCGAACGGGTAGCTCAGGAGATATCCGCCGCTCGCGCCGGTGATCACGGCCCAGCCGGACGCGCCGTGAGCGTACACCGGCATCCCGGCGATGCCGAGCAGCACGTAGAGCAGGGCGCTCGAGGTGCCGCGGGCGAAGCCGAGCGATGCGCCGACCAGCAGGACCGCGAATGTCTGACCGGTGATCGGGACCGGCGTGAACGGCAGTGCGATCGACAGTTGCGCCGCTGCCGCGATCAGGCCGGCACCGCCGGCGATCAGCACCGCATCGGTCGCCAACCCCGCATTCGGCAGGACCGCAACCCGAAGGGTCGTAGCCTCGGTCGACATCGTCAGTTTCTCCCTCCGGTTCGCCGCTGGATCAGGTTCGGCCGTCGCCGGGAAGCCTACGCGCCCGCGAACGTCGCCTGGGGCGCCACCGGCTCATCCCCATGGTGAGGATCGTGCGTCGCTCGATCCGGGTATGCGTGAACCGCTATATCTCGGGAGTGGAGAACCCCGTCCCGGCTCGATGTTCGGGACATGCGGTCGTTCGCAGGGATCCTCTTCGCCGGCATCGCCATCCTCATCGGGCCGGCCTCCGGGCAGGCCGCGACCACCGTCTCCTTCCAGGGCGCCGGCGAGCAGCAGGTACTCGTGCTCCTGAATCAGATCCGCGCGCAGCACGGCCTCACGCCGTTCACCGTCAGCGCACCGTTGCGGAGCGCCGCCCGCGCGCATTCGGCCGACATGCTGGAGCGGGACTACTTCGACCACGACTCGCCCACCGAGAGCTGGGAAGCGCGCATCTCCCGCTATCTCCGGAGCCCGCTGATCGGCGAGGACATCGCCTGGGGCCTGGGCTCCCGCGGCACCCCCGCGGGTCTCGTCAGCCAGTGGATGCATTCGCCCGTGCACCGCGCGATCATCCTGACCGCGGGTCTCCACCGGATCGGCCTCGGCCTCGCACTCGGCACCTTCGGCAGCGCCCCTGGAGCCGTCATGGCGACTGCGGACTTCGCCGCCTGAGCCTCGGGCATCGCCGTGCGCGCGGCGCAGCGCGCGATCCGACGGAGCGCACGTCAAGGGAGCGCGGCCGGCTTTCAGGGTTGGCCCGCCGACCCGAGGGGACGGCGGGCCCTCTGAAGGAATAGGGGTTCCCCGGGTGCACACCGGAAGCCGGAGGCGACGCGGGGCTGCCCTATGACGTCCAGGCAACACCCGCCCGTCGCATGCGCCTATCCCCCGACCGGGTGTCAGCGCTGCACGCGAGCGCTCGCGCCGCCCATCAGCGCCTCGACCTCGGCGAGGCTCGCCGTCGACGTGTCGCCCGGCGTCGTCATCGCCAGGGCGCCGTGGGCCGCGCCGTAGTCGACTGCGAGCTGCAGGCCGCGCTCCTGGAGCAGGCCGTAGATCAGTCCCGAGGCGAAGCTGTCGCCGCCGCCGACGCGGTCGAGGACCTCGAGCCCGGGTCGCGCGACCGCCTCGGCGAACCCCGTGCCGCGCTCCCACGCGATCGCCGACCAGTCGTTGACCGTGGCGCTGCGCACGGCGCGCAGCGTCGTGGCGATGACCGCGAAGTTGGGGAACTCGCCGGCGGCGCGCTCGATCATCCGCCGGAACGAGTCCGTATCGAGCTCGCCGAGATCGGCATCGGTGCCCTCGACCTCGAGGCCGAGGCACGCCGTGAAGTCCTCCTCGTTCCCGATCATCACGTCGATGCTGCGCGCCAGCGCGCGGTTGACCTCGCGCGCTCGCTCGACGCCCCCGATCGCCTTCCACAGGCTCGGCCGGTAGTTGAGGTCGTAGGACACCACGGTGCCGTGGCGCGCCGCGGCCGCGACCGCCGCGTCGACCACCGCGGGCGTCGTCTCGGAGAGTCCCGCGAAGATGCCGCCGGTGTGCAGCCAGCGCACGCCGAGGGTGCCGAAGAGGTGCTCCCAGTCGACGTCTGCGGGTCGCAACTGCGAGGCCGCGGTGTGGCCGCGGTCCGACACGCCGAGCGCGCCCCGCACGCCGAAGCCGCGCTCGGTGAAGTTGAGCCCGTTGCGGACGCTACGGCCGATGCCGTCGTACGGCACCCAGCGGATCAGCGAGGCGTCGACCCCGCCCTGCAGGACGAAGTCCTCGAGCAGACGACCGACGTCGTTGTCGGCGAACGCCGTCACGACGGCCGTGCGCAGGCCGAAGCAGCGGCGCAGGCCGCGCGCGACGTTGTACTCGCCGCCGCCTTCCCACGCCCGGAACTCACGGGCGTTGCGCACGCGGCCCTCGCCGGGGTCGAGACGCAGCATGATCTCGCCGAGCGCAACCAGGTCGTAGCGGCATTCGGCTGCCGGACGCAGCGTCAGCGCACTCACGCTCGCACCAGCGCAGCCATGGCGACCGCCTCGGCCGCGAGACGGGAGACGCCGGCGTAGTCGTCCGCGGCGATGAGGCCCGGGGCCACCATCCAGCTTCCGCCGACCGCGACCACCGAGCGGAGCCGGAGATAGTCGCCGGCATTCGCCGCGGTGATGCCGCCGGTCGGGACGAAGCGCACGGACGGGAACGGCCCGCCCAGCGCCTTGAGCGTCGCGACGCCGCCGCAGGCCTCGGCCGGGAAGAACTTCAGGAGCTCGCATCCGAGGTCGAGTGCCGCGATCACCTCGGTCGCGGTGGCGACCCCCGGGATGACCGGGACGGAGAGCTCCCGGCAGCGCTCGACGACGCCCCGGCTGAGACCGGGAGTGACGATGAAGCGGGCACCCGCCTCGACCGCGACATCGACCTGCTCGGCTCGCACGATGGTGCCCGCGCCGACGACGATGTCGCCTTCGGCGGCGAGCAGGCGCACCCCGTCCGCCGCGGCAGGGGTGCGGAACGTCACCTCGGCGATCGGGAGACCGCCGTCGCGCAGCGCCTGGGCCAGCGGGAGCGCCCGTTCACGCGTCTCGAGTACGACGACGGGGATGATCCCCCGCGCGCACACGCCTGCAAGAACGTCCGCACCCGTCATGGCTCACCCATCCGTGCCGTCGCCGGCATCTTCCCGCTCGCCCATGAGTCGCATTGCGGTCACGCGGTGAGCTTTTCCGCGTCGTCGATCTCGAAGATCCTGCGCAGCCAGCGCTCGCCGTCGCTGAGGTGGATGAGGTCGGCCGCGCTCGCGAGCTCGGCGTCGCGTGCGCGCAGGGCGAGATAGATGTCGCGGTGGCGGCTCTTCGTGATCTCGATCGCGCCCTGCTCGGTGATCGACCGCCAGAGCCGTGCCCGCAGGACCCCGCCCGAGAGCCCGAAGATGAGCGAGGCGAGCGTGGAATTCCCGGCCGCCGTGACAATCACCCGGTGGAACTCGGTGTCCGCGTCGATGAACGCCTGGTTCGTGCTCGCGGCGTCCATCTGATCGAGACACTTCTCGAGCGCGCGGAAGTCGGTCTCGGTCATGCGTGGAGCGGCGAGCCCCGTCGCGACCGGCTCGAGGATCCGGCGAACCTGGTGGAGCTCGAGCAGGGTCTCGCCGGCGAGGAGGTCGCTGACGAAGCCGAGCCCGGTGAGCAGGAGCTCGGGCTCGAGGCTCGTGACGTACGTGCCATCGCCGACGCGCGGCTCGAGCACGCCGATCATCGTCAGGGCGCGGACCGCCTCGCGCAGGGAGTTGCGCGAGAGCCCGAGACGGGCCGCGAGCAGCTGCTCCTTCGGGAGCTTCGCCCCGGCCGTGAACTCGCCGGAGACGATGAGGTCCTTGATCTTCGCAATCGCTTGATCCGTCAGTGGCGCAGCCATCGGCCCGTCCTTGCCTCGTCCGCCGCGCCCCCGTCCGCCCCGGAACCCCGCCGGCCGTTCGGCTGCGCGACATGCAACGCCGCCGAGGATAACCGGATAGCCCGGTTCGGCGCCCTCAGAATGGGTCCGGCGATGACCCGAGCCCACCGCTGCGACTCGACTGCTCGTCCTCGATCAGCTTCCGCAGCCAGTGCTCGCCCTCGGAGAGGTGGATGAGATCGATCGCGCTCGCCCGCTCGGCATCGCCACTGCGCAGCGCCTGGTAGATCTCCCAGTGACGGCGCCTGGTCGACGCGACCGCGCCCTGCTCGCGCACAGAGCGCCACAGTCGCGCACGGAGCGTGCCTCCCGAGAGGTTCTGGATCAGGGACGCGAGCGTGGTGTTGCCCGAGGCGACCACGATGATGCGGTGGAACTCCTCGTCGGCCGCGATGAAGGCCTGCGTCGTCTCGGCCGCGTCCATCTGCACGAGGCACGCCTCGAGTGCGACGAAATCGGCCTCGGTCAGCCTGGCCGTCGCCATGCCGGTGGCGACGGGCTCGATGATGCGCCGAACCTGATGGAGCTCCAGGAGGGTCGACCCGGTCAGGAGGTCGCTGACGAACCCCATGCCCATGAGCAGCAGCTCGGGCTCGAGGCTCGTGACGTACGTGCCGTCGCCGACGCGCGGCTCGACGACGCCGATCAGCGTCAGTGCCCGCACGGCTTCGCGCAGGGAGTTGCGCGAGAGTCCCAGCCGCTTCGCCAGCTCCTGTTCCTTCGGGAGCTTCGCGCCTGCGGCGAACTCGCCCGACATGATCAGGTCCTTGATCTTCGCGATCGCCTGATCAGTCAGCGGTGCCACTGGATGCTCCCTGCTCCGTGGACGGTTCATCGAGGCCGTACAGCCGGGCGGCGGTCCCGCCCAGGACGAGACCGGCGTCAGGCCCCGCGACCGCCGCGACGGCGCTCGAGGTCTCGGCCCACACGCGCTCGTAGGAGCCGTTCAGCAGGGACACCGGCCAGTCACTCCCGATCATCAGCCGCTCCGGCCCGAAGCAGTCGAACGCGACCTCGACCGACGGCCGCAGATCGCCGGCGTCCCAGTCGCGCGCGGCGAGCGCCGTGTTGAGGCCCGAGACCTTCGCGGCGACGTTCGGCGCAGCGGCGGCCAGCCGGATCTGAGTCTCCCAGCGCCGCATCTCCGGCGTCCCGATCGGGGGCTTGCCGAGATGGTCGATCACGATCGTCAGCTCCGGAAAGCGCTGCGCGAGCTCGGGCACATCGCCGAGGTGACGCGGGAAGACGCAGGGCAGCTCGAGGATCAGCGCACGGTCCTGCAGGATCGCGAGACCCTCGAGTACCCGCGGGCGGAGGATCCAGTGCGCATCCGGCTCATCGTGGATGAGGTGGCGGATCCCGCGCAGCTTGGGCTCCGTGGCGAGCTCGTCGAGCCGGGCCCGGGCAACCCCGGGCACCTCGAGCGCCACCCACGCGGTCACGGCTCCGATCCACTCGTGCCGGCGCGCCTGCACGAGCATCGAATTGGTGTCGGCATCACTGCACGCGGCCTGCACGAGCACGGTGCTCGCGATGCCGCAAGCGGCGAGCAGCGGCTTCAGGTCATCCGGGGCGAAGGCGCGGTCGATCGCAGCGTGGTCCGGCTGCATCCAGGGCATCGGCTCGCGCGCGGGATTCCAGAAATGGTGATGTGCATCGACGTTCACGGATGGACGGCAACTCCGGGTTGCGGTGCCGGAAGCGCCCCCGGTGCGCGCGCGCGCACCGGGGGCTCATTCGCCGCTCTCCGGAAGCGGAGAGCGATGGGATGGGTGACGGGTCAGCCGAACTGCGAGGCGTTGGCCACCGTGACGAGCGCGGTGCCGGTGTCCACGTTCTTGGCCACCTTCTTGCCCTTCACGACCTTGTAGAGCGTGGAGATCCCGACCGAGCCGATCTTCGCCGGGAATTGCGCGACGCTGGCGGTCTCGTCGCCGGCCTTGATCGATGCGACCTCGTCCGGCGAGGCGTCGAAGCCGACCAGGATGATGCCGCCCGGCTTGATGCCGGCGTTCTTGATCGACTGGACGGCGCCCGTGGCGGGCGGCCCGCACGCGGAGTAGATCGCCGTCAGGTTCTGCGTCGCCGTGAGCATCGTCTGCGCAGCGGCTGCACCCTTCGTCTGGTCGCAGTCGGTCTCGAGCTGGTTGACGATCTTGATCTGCGACTGGAGCGCGCCGAGACCCGAGAGCATGCCGGTGACGCGCTGCACGAGCGACGGGTTGGCAGGGTTGCCGAGCAGGATGCCGAGCGTGTCCCCGGCTTTCAGCTTCGTGGCCAGGAACTTCCCGGCAAGCTGTCCGCCCGCGTAGTTGTTGGTCGCGACGACCGAGCTCTTCTTCTTCCACTTCGGGATGTCGTTGTCCATCAGCACGACCTTGACGCCCTGCTTGATCGCCTTGTCGAGTGCGGCGGACACCGCCGGGCTCGTGGGCGTGATGGCGATGCCCTTGACGCCCTGGGCGACCATGTTCTGGATCGCCGCGATCTCACCGGCGTCGTCGGTGCCGCTCTTGCCCGAGGCGTAGATGACCTTTGCGCCCGGGGTCGCCTTGTCCCACTTCTTGGCCGCGTTGACGAGCGTGAAGTAGAAGTCGACCGGGAACTTCGTGATGAATCCGAGCTTGACCGGCGCCGTCTGGTGCTTGGCCGGCGCCGCGCTCGCACCCATCGTGAGCACACTCGCGGTCGTGATTGCCGCCACCAGGACGGCTCCGCACAAGATCCGTTTATTCGACATTCGTGTGTCCTTTCGAAGGCACGCAGAAGTAGCAGCGAAGGAAATTGCTGGATTCGAATCCGTCTTGCAGTTCCTCCGCAGCCCTGCAGATAGCGGCGGAGTCTTGGTGTCCCGTACGTCTGTTCGCTCAGGCTCCGATCACTCGGCACCTCCCACGATCAGCGAGACGATCTGCTGGTAGGTCTCGGCGCTCGGAATCAGCTCGCCGACATTCCGCCCGCGCTTCATGACGACCGCGCGGTCGGCGACCTCCATCACGTGATCCATGGCGTGCGAGACGACGACCACGCCCATGTTCTCGCCGCGGAGCCTCAGGATCAGGTCGAGCACGTTGCGCGACTCCCGCACGCCGAGGGCGGCGGTGGGCTCGTCGAGGATCACGACCTTGGACGCGAACGCCGCTGCCCGGCTCACGGCGATGGCCTGCCGCTGCCCGCCCGACATCAGGCCGACCATGGAGTTCAGGTCGGGCAGGGTGACCTGCAGGCGCGCGAGCACTTCCTGGGTCGCATCGAGCATGCGCTTGCGCTTGAGCAGCCGCATCGAGCGCGGCAGCCAGTCGGGTCCCGCGAGCTCGCGGCCCGAGAAGAAATTGTCGGTCGGGCGCAGGTTGTCGAACAGCGCGAGGTCCTGGTAGACGGTCTCGACGCCGAGCGCGCGCGCATCGGCGGGCGCGTGGATCGTGACCGGCGCGCCGTCCATCTCGATCACGCCGCTGTCCAGGCGGTGGACGCCGTTCAGGCACTTGATGAGCGTGGACTTGCCGGCTCCGTTGTCGCCCAGGAGCGCCACGACCTCGCCGCGGCGGACGTCGAAGTCGACATCGTCGAGTGCCGTGACGGCGCCGAAGCGCTTGCACGCCCCGCGCACGGAGAGCACCGCGGACGTTGCGGGCGCGACGGCGCTCATGCCTGCCTCACGGCCTGTGTGACGCGCACGCGCCCCTCGATGTGCCCACGGATCACATCGGCCTCGACGGCGAGGAGGACGACGATCCCGATCGCCATCAGCTGGTAGAACGGATCCACGTTGTGGAGGTTGAGCGCGTTCCGGATGACGCCGATCGTGAAGGCGCCGACCAGGGCGTTGCCGACATTGCCGCGACCGCCCGCGAAGGCGGCGCCGCCGATGATGACCGCGGCGATCGAGTCGAGCTCGGAGAGGTCGCCGGCCGTCGGAGACCCGCCGTTGATGAGGCCGGCGGTGATCAGTCCGGCGATGCCGGCCGCCAGGCCGCTGAGGGCGTAGACGGTGACCAGGACGCGCCGCGTCGGGACACCGGCCCGGCGCGCGGCCTCGGGATTGCCGCCGACCATGTAGAGCCAGCGTCCCCACACCATCCGCGTGGTCAGGAGCAGGCACGCGAGCGCGAGCGCCGCGACGACGAAGATCGAGTAAGGGATCCAGTCGAGCGTGCTCCCGCCCGTCGAGAGCGTGGAGCCGCCGATCGTCTGGATCGACGCCGGAACGCCGAAGACGAGCGTGCCGTTGCCTGCCCACAACGCCATTCCGCGGACGATCGACAGCGTGGCGAGCGTGACGATGAACGCGTGCGGGACACGGCCGTAGACGAAGACGAGGCCGTTGACCAGACCGACCGCGACGCCGGTCCCGATGATCACGGTGATCACGACGACGCTCGAGCTCGTGTGGCCGTAGACGATCGCTCCCAGCACGCCCGAGAGCGCGATCGTCGAGCCGACGGACAGATCGATCCCGCGTGTGATGATCACGAGCAGCTGACCGAGGGCCAGCAGCGCGATCACCGACGTCTGCGAGAACACGTTGCCGATGTTGCGCCCGGTGAAGAAGACGGGCGTCGTGAGGCTGACGATGATGATCAGCAGCAGCAGGATCAGGGCCGGGCCCGCGCGCATCGCGAGCAGGGCCAGCTGGAGCAGCCGGTAGCGATCGAGCCGCAGCGGCCCGCGTTCGGCAGCCACCGGCTTCGGCTCCGCCGACGCGGTCACCGCCGGCCCACTTCCAGCTCGGCATCGAGCCAGGCGGGCCCGCCGGGGAATTCGTAGCGGTCGAGCGACTCGGGCAGCATCTCGATGCTGTACCCCGGGGCACGCGGCGCCACATAGCGCCCAGCACGCACCACCGCCGGATCCCGGAAGTGCTCGTGCAGATGGTCGACCCACTCGACGACGCGGTTCTCGAGCGAGCCGCTGACCGCGATGTAGTCGAACAACGCGAGGTGCTGCACGTACTCGCACAACCCGACGCCACCCGCGTGCGGACAGACCGGAATGCCGAACTTCGCCGCCAGCAGCAAGACCGCGATCGCCTCGTTCACGCCCCCGATGCGACATGCGTCGATCTGGCACACGTCGATCGCCTGCGCCTGGAAGAGCTGCTTGAAGATGACCCTGTTCTGCACGTGCTCACCCGTCGCAACACGGATGGGAGCGATCTCCCGCCGGATCCGCGCATGCCCCAACACGTCATCCGGACTCGTCGGCTCCTCGATCCACCACGGCTCGTGGACGCGCAGCCGCCGCATCGCAGCCACCGCCTCGTCGATGCTCCAGACCTGGTTGGCGTCCATCATCAACACGCCACCCGAACCAAGCGCGCTGCGGATCAAGCCGGCCCGGCGATCGTCCGATTCCAGGTCGGCCCCGACCTTCATCTTGACGTGCGTGAAGCCCGCGGCGGCGGCCTCGCGTACGAGTGACTCGACCTTCGCGTCGTCGTAGCCGAGCCAGCCGGCCGACGTCGTGTAGGCCGGATAGCCGGACGCCACGATCTCGGCCTCGCGCGCGGCCGACCCGCGGCGCGCATCCCTCAAGAGGTCGAGCGCCTCCTCCGGTGCAAGCGCGTCGGCGATGTAGCGGAAGTCGACGCAGCCGACGAGCTCCTCGGGCGAGAGGTCGCCGAGCAGCTTCCAGACGGGTTTTCCCTCGCGCTTGGCCCAGAGGTCCCAGACGGCGTTGACCACAGCGGCCGTCGCGAGATGGATGACGCCCTTCTCGGGCCCGAGCCAGCGCAGCTGGGAGTCCGAGGTGAGACTCCGCCAGAAGCCGCTCATGTCATCCACGATGCCGCCGAGCCGCCGCCCCACCACGAGCGGCTCGAGCGCGCGCACGGCGGCGACGCAGACCTCGGTGCCGCGGCCGCTCGTGAACGTCAGGCCGTGCCCCTCGATTCCGTCGTCGGCATCGGTGCGGAGAATCACGTAGGCCGCGGAGTAGTCGGGATCGACGTGCATCGCATCCGAGCCGTCGAGCCAGCGCGAGGTCGGGAACCGGATGTCGCGCGCTTCGAGACTCACGATCGTGGGTCCGCCAGTCACGTAGCACACGCCACAATTCGTCGCATAAGCCCGATCTTTAAGCTCCTCATATCCCGTGTCCCCCGGATGTTCGCCATTCAGCGGGGCGAGAGTAACAGTAAGACCCGATCTTTACAAGCGTCGCGGGCAGGCGGTATGCG
>CAZYYP010000025.1:10431-24760 GCA_964651695.1 uncultured Gaiellales bacterium
TGTCGTACCTGGACTCACTCGCGCGTGAGGCGCACGACCAGCCGCGCGAGCGAACTCGTCGCCGCGAGCCAGACGGCGACGAGGATGATCCGGAGCGACCACGAGAACGGTGCGAGCGCCACGATCAGGACCGACCCGATGACATCTGCGATCAGCGCGATCACGACCGCACGGGACGGAGCCCTCCTGGGCGACGGCGCGTTCACGCGCGCCAGCATACGCGGCTGCCCGAACGGGCTCGCGGCGCGAGAGCCGCACCCGGTGACGCCTGCCCTGGGTACGCTGGCTGCCGGTGGGCGCCGCCCGCCGTGCCAACGGTTCTCGGCGAAGCGGGAGTGCACGAGGGTGGGGTCCATCACGGGGGCTGAGATCGACGGAGCTCCGCTCGGCCGCGTCGCCGTCGCCGCGTGACGGCGCGGCTCGCGCATCCGGTGGCGACGCTCCAGGGCGGACGGTCCCGATGGCGCTGACCGCCGGCTCTCGCGCGCAGCGTTCGCCGTGGACGATCCTCGGGTTCGCCGTCGGCATGCAGTTCGGCGTGTCCCTGATCGACCAGGGCGTGTTGACGCTGACGGGGTTCATCAAGCTCGACCTGGGGCTCTCGGCGTTTGCAGCGGGCCTGGTCGTCGCGTCCTTCGCGTTCGGCCGCATCGTCGGGGCCTACGCGGCCGGACTGGCCGCGGACCGCCTGGGCGAGCAGCGCACGCTCCTCATCGGGGGCTCCGCCACGGCCGTCATCGCCCTCATCGCCGCGGCAGCGCCCCTGCCGGTCTTCGTGCCGCTCCTGGTACTCGCGGGGGCGGCGGGCGCCAGCGCCACGCCCGCGGGGGGACGCCTCGTCCTGCTCGCGTTCCCGAAGAACCGGCGCGGCTTCGCGCTCGGCATCCGGCAGACGGGCATTCCGGCGGCAGGGCTGATCGCGGCTGCCGTACTGCCGTGGATCGCACATGCCTCGAGCTGGCGCTGGAGCCTCGCGGTCGCCGCGTGCGTCACTGCACTGACGGCGATTCCCCTCCTCAGCCTGCGCGGCCAGGCTCCCCCACCGCGACCGGCGATGCGCCTGCCGCACGTCGGCCGCGACCGGAACCTCCTCCTGCTCACCGCCTGGGGCTGTCTGATCGTGACCGGCCAGTACGCGCTCGTCGCGTTCCTCGCGCTCGATCTCAACCAGAACGCCGGCCTGACCCTGGCCGAGGGATCCATTCTCGTTGCCGTCGCCAACGTGGCCGGAATCGCGGGTCGCGTCTTCTGGGGTCTCGTCAGCGACCGCCACAAGGGCGGCAGCCGCAAGGTCTACCTGCTGACGATCAACGCCGTCGGCCTGGCCGGCGCGCTGCTGCTCTTCGCCGTGCCGCGGTCCGCACCGATTGCCCTGCTCGGGGCGATCGTCGCGCTCGCCGGGCTCGGGCTGATCGGCTACCAGGGTCTCTGGGTCACGATGATCGCCGAGGTCGCCGGCCCCGAGCGTGTCGGCGCGGCGACCGGGTTCGCGATCACGTTCGTCTCCTGCGCGATCGCCGCGAGCCCGCCGCTCTACGGTCTCGTTGCGGATCTTGCAGGCAGCTACCGCGCAATCTGGGTGGTGCTCGCGGGGCTCCTGGCGATCGCGCTCGTGCCGGCCGCGCTCGTCAGGGAGTCGCCCGAGGTGATCGCCGGCTCCCGAGCGACTGCGCGCACGACGGAACGGGAGCCGCGGGACGCATGAGCGACGCGCTCACGGCGTCGCGGCGGAGGCCTCACGAAGGATGAATCCGCCGTACCCGCGCCCGGCGACGTCGTCGCATACCGCGCGGTAGGTGCCGACCCCGCCGACGTAGGGCATCAGGACCCGCGGCTTGCCCGGGATGTTCGTGCCCATGTACCACGACTGCGCGCGTGGATAGAGGCTCGCCTCGCCGACCGCCCGGACGTGCTCGACCCACGCGTCCTCGCCGTCGGTGGTCGGCTCGATCGTGGCGAGCCCGTGCTCGCGGAGGTACGCGATGCAGCGGACGATCCAGTCGACGTGCTGCTCGATCGACACCATCATGTTGCTGAGCACGGAGGGACTGCCCGGCCCCGTCACGGTGAACAGGTTCGGAAAGCCGGCGAGCGCGAGTCCCAGCGATGAGCGCGGACCGTGTGCCCACTTGTCGCGCAGGGCGAGGCCGTCACGGCCGCGCAGGTCGATTGCGAGCAGGGCGCCCGTCATCGCGTCGAAGCCGGTGCCGAGCACGATCGTGTCGAAGGCGAACCGCTCGTCGCCGACGCGGAGCCCCGTCTCGGTGATCTCGGCGATCGGGGTCTCGCGGATCGAGACCAGTCGCACGTTCGGTCGGTTGAACGTCTCGAAGTATCCGGTGTCCACGCACATCCGCTTGGTGCCGACCGGATGGTCGTAGGGGCAGAGGAGCTCCGCCACCTCGGGATCGTGCACGCGCGCGCGGATCTTCGCGCGCAGGAACTCCGCCAGCAGGTCGTTCGCGGCCGGGTCGTCGAAGAGGTCGGAGTAGGCGGCGTGGAGACAGAACCCGCCGACGGCGTAGCGCTCCTCGAACTCCCGCTCGCGCTCCTCGGGCGTCGCGTCCCAGACGCTCTGCCTGCGGGCATCCCAGGGATTCCCGGCGGCCGTGGTGCGCGCCTTCCGCCGGAAGCGGTCGGCGCGCGCCTTGCGGTCGGCGATCACCTCGGCCGCGAGCGGGCCGTTCCAGGCCGGCACGCTGAAGTTCGGCGTGCGCTGGA
This sequence comes from uncultured Gaiellales bacterium, assembly GCA_964651695.1. GTDB lineage: Bacteria > Actinomycetota > Thermoleophilia > Gaiellales > JALYLC01 > JALYLC01. Next base: position 13,153 of record CAZYYP010000025.1, read on the forward strand.
AGACCGTGAGGTGGTCGGCCTCCTCGGCGATCAGCGGGATCGCCTGCACGGCCGAGGAGCCGGTGCCGATCACGCCCACGCGCCGGCCGGCGAACCCGACGCCGTCCTGCGGCCAGAGGCCCGTGTGATGCAACTCGCCGGCGAACCTCTCGATGCCCGGGATGTCGGGGATGCGCGGCACCGAGAGGCAGCCGGTGGCCATGATCAGGAAGGCGGCGGAGAGGTGCTCGCCGGCGGCGGTCGTGACCGTCCAGCGATCGGCTTCCTCGTCGAACGCCGCCTCGGCGACGCGCGTCTCGAGCCGGATGTCGCGGTGCAGATCGAAGCGCTCGGCGACGTGCTCGAGATAGCGCAGGATCTCGGGCTGGCCGGCATAGCGCTCCGTCCACACCCACTCCTGCTCGAGCTCGTGCGACCACGAATACGAATAGGTCATGCTCTCGATGTCGCAGCGCGCGCCCGGGTAGCGGTTCCAGAACCACGTGCCGCCGATGCCGCTCGCCTGATCGACGACGAGGACGGAGAGCCCGGCCTCGCGCAGCCGATGGAGCAGGTACAGCCCGGAGACGCCGGCACCGACGATGATCGCGTCGTAGCGATGGGCTGGCTGCATGGTGTGCAACGTAGACCAATGGCCCGTTCGGGACAAGCGCTCTCGAGGCGCGCCGCCGCGCGACCGCGCGCGGCGATTCAGGCGAGAGCGGCGCGCAGCGCGGCGCCGGCATCGGACATCGCCTCGCCGGCGACGGCGAAGACGCCATCGAGACCGAAATAGCCGTGGATCATGCCCGGGTACACCCGGAAGGTGACCGGAACGCCCGCCGCAGCGAGCAGATCCCGGTAGAGCTCCGCCTGCGGGTGGAGCGGATCGCACTCGGCGGCCTGGATCGATGCAGGTGGCAGACCGGAGGCATTGCCGAGGAGCGGCGAGACCCGGGGGTTGCGCGCTTCGGCCCGCGCCGAGAGGTAGTGCCTTTGGTGCCAGAGCATCTCGTCGCGGTAGAGGAACCAGCCCTCGTAGGTCATGTCGAAGCCGCTCGCCAGGTCGGCGGTGGTTACGGGATAGACGAGCAACTGGAAGCGGACGAGCTCCTCGCCTGCGTCCCGCAGGTCCTGGCAGACGACGGCCGCGAGGTTCCCGCCGGCCGAATCCCCTGCGACGGCGAGGCGGCGTGGGTCGGCCCCGAGGCTGCGCGCGTTCGCGTGCGCCCAGCGCGTGGCGGCGAGCGCATCGTCGGGCGCGGCCGGGAAGCGGGCCTCCGGCGCGAGGCGGTAGCCGACGCTGAGCACGACCGCGCCGGCGGCGTTCGCGAGCGAGCGGCAGATGCCGTCGTGCGAGTCGATCGACCCGAGCAGCCACCCGCCACCGTGGAAGTAGACGACGAGCGGGAGGGGCCCCTCACCGGCCGAGGCGGCCGGCCGGTAGGAGCGCGCCGGAATCGCGCTTCCGGCCACGGGAATCTCGTGATCCGTGACGCGATCGACCGGTTCTCCGGGGCCGAGTCCGGCGAAGAGCGACTCGAAGTTGATGCGCGCCTCCGCGACGGGAAGCAGGTGCGCGTTCGGCCGGCCCGAGGCGGCGATCCCGTCGAGCAGCTCCCTGGCAACGGGATCGAGCGGCACGCCCGGAGGCTACCGATCTGCGCGGGCGCGGTGTCGCCGTGGAGGTGCTCGCGCAGCCCGGACGGCGCCGCGGTGAAGGGGTTGGGTTTCGCCAGATGTGGCACGAACCTCTGTGCTTCCGCGTCTGAGTCTCGTGCTTCCCGCAGTGCCCGGCGGCGTGCCGCGCGCTCGCGAGGCCGTGACCGATCTCTGCGAGCGTCTCGGGCTCGAGCACGACCTCGCCGAGGACATCCGCCTGGCCGTCACGGAGGCGTGCACCAACTGCGTGCTCCACAGCCACGTGCCCGGGGAGGCGCCGCATCCGACGTTCGTGCTCGACGCCCATCTCGACGACGGCGAACTGGTCGTCGTCGTGCGCGACTTCGGCGCCGGTTTCGTGCGGGCCACCGCCGGCGGCAGCGGTCTCGGTCTCGGGATGAAGCTCATCGAGCACGTGTGCGAGAGCTCGCAGGTCTCCTCGCATCCCGGCGGCGGCACGCGCGTCGCGATGCGCTTCGACATCCCGCCCGCGAGAGCGCGGGCGCCGGAGGTCGCCAATTCGCTGCGTCTCGGCGCGGACGAGGTCGCCGTGGTGCGGGCTCTGCAGGCGGGGGTGAACCACCGTGCAGCGGACGAACCGGTGTGGAACGCACTCAGGGACGCCGGTCTCGTGCAGCGCAAGGGGCGGGAAGTCCACGTGTGGACGCTGACGATGCGCGGGCGCCTGTATCGCACGGAGTGAGCGCAGCGCGTCCGGCGCGCGATCGCAACGCGCGCGTACGACTCTTTCGGCGCGATCCGTGGAAGATGTGGAACATGGCTGACAACACGCGCGACACGCACCCGCCGGCCGGGCCCGACTACTGGCCGGGCTCCTCGTTCGCGGAGCCGGAGCCGATCATCCACCTGGCGCCGGTAATCCAGCTGCGACGGCGCAAGGCCGACGGCCCGGCACTCGCCGACGCCGCTCCGGCGACCGAGCACCCGAAGGCCGACCCGTCGGGAGACCACGACCGTGAACCTGGCACCGGCGACGCGGGCTGACCCGCGCCGGATCACTCGTCTTCGCGCTGCACGCGGTCGAGGGTGAACGCGGGCAGGCAGATCGCCACGTACTCGCACGCCTCGAGCGTCGAATAGCGCACACGCTCGCCCGCTCCCGTGAGGATCGCCTGGCCGGCCGCGACGTCGGTGTGACCGCCCTCATGCTCGATCCGCAACGCGCCCTCGAGGACGAGCGTGTACTCGTCGAACTCGGGTGTCTGGAACGGCTCGGTCCAGCCGGCCGGTGCGCGCATGTGCGCGACGCTGACGCCGTCGGTCTGCGTGTTCACGGCGCCGACGTACTCGTCGATGATCTTGCCGCCGGGGACGGGAATCGAGGTGGGGCTCGGAATCAGGCGGGGCATGGTGGCTCCGGTCTCGGGCTTGTCTGGGTGGTCGGCGGCGCTCTCGCACCGCCGAGGTGCCGATCGCCGCTGGTAGCCTCCGCGGCGTGCGCGTCTTCATCATGAGCGACATGGAGGGCGTCGCCGGCGTCACCAAGTGGGAGGAGACGACGGGTGGAGAGCCGCTCCACGCCGACCGCTCCCGCCTCTACACCGAGGAGATCAACGCCGCGGTGCGCGGATCATTCGACGGCGGCGCGACCGAGGTGGTCGTCATGGACTGCCACGGCGCCGGAGGCGGCTGGGCGTTCAACTCGCTGATCCCGGATCTGCTCGACCCGCGCTGCGACTTCGTGGTGCAGAGCGAGTGGACGGAGTACACGGAGTTCCTCGAGCAGGGCTGCGACGCCGCGCTCTTCGTCGGCATGCACGCGATGGCGGGCACCCCGGACGGCGTGATGAACCACACCGTGTCGGGCACCGGCTGGCGCAACGTCTCGTTCAACGGGACGGTCGTCGGCGAGGCCGGCATCAACGCGGCGCTCTGCGGCACGTGGGGCTGCCCGGTGCTGATGGTGACGGGCGATCAGGCGGCCTGCCGCGAAGGCACGGCGCTGCTCGGCGAGGGGCTGACGACGGTCGCGGTGAAGCAGGGACTCGGACGCTTCAGTGCCCGCCACATCGCACCCGTGCGGGCGCGCGCGATGATCGAGCGGGCGGCCACCTCGGCGCTCTCCGACCTCACGGCCGTCAAGCCCTACAGCCCGGGGTCGCCGTGCGAGATCAGGATCGAGCTCGCCACGAGCGAGGAGGTCGAGCGCTACCGCCACCACGCCGTCGTGGAGATCGCCGACGGCCGCACGCTCGTCTCCCGCGCCGGCGACTGGTGGACGGCATGGCGGCAGTTCTACTTCACGTTCTTCCGCGCCCCCTGAGAGGCGCGCCCGGCAACGCATGACGGCGTCGAGCGCGCTGGCCGGCGTTCCGCCATCATCCGGGCGTGGCCAAGCTCGACGACGCGCGCTGGTGGTCGGTGCGCCGCGCTCAGAACCGCTCGGCGGCGACGTACCGCTGCCCGTTCTGCGGCTATCGCCTGCACGCCGGCAGCGAGCACTCGCTGATCGCGCCGGAAGGCGACGCGGATCGCCGGCGCCACGCCCACACCGAGTGCGTGCTCGCCGCGCGCGAGCAGGGACGGCTACCGCTGCGCGAGGACTGGCTGGCCACCCAGCCCCGCCGGCCCTCGCTCTGGCGCCGGATCTTCACGCGCTCGCATGGGTAGCCTGTGGCCATGATCGAGAAGCTGCCATTCGGAGCGACCGGGCATCAGAGCTCGCGTGTGATCTTCGGCGCCGCCGCGCTCGGCGAGGTCAGCCAGCGCGAGGCCGACTCGGCGCTCGAGCACGTGCTGGAGCACGGGATCAACCACATCGACGTGGCCGCGAGCTACGGCGACGCCGAGCTGCGGATCGCTCCGTGGTTGCGCCGGCATCGCGACGACTTCTTCCTCGCAACCAAGACGGGCGAGCGCGCGTACACGCCCGCGCGCGAGCAGATCCGCCGCTCACTCGAGCGCATGGAGGTCGACCAGGTCGATCTGCTCCAGCTCCACTGCCTCGTGCATCCGGCCGAGTGGGATCTCGCACTGAGCGAGGACGGAGCGCTGCGGGCCGCTGTCGAGGCGCGGGACGAGGGCCTCGTGCGCTTCATCGGCGTCACCGGGCACGGCCTTACCGTCGCCGAGATGCATCGCCGCAGCCTCGAGCGATTCGAGTTCGACTCGGTGCTCTTCCCCTACAGCCACGTGATCACGCGGGACGAGCAGTACGCGGCCGATGTCGAGCGACTCCTGGCGATCTGCCGCGAGCGCGCTGTCGCGGTGCAGACGATCAAGAGCATCTCGCGCGGCCCCTGGGGGTCGAAGAAGTCCACGGCCGCCACCTGGTACGAGCCGCTCACCGGGCAGGCGCACATCGATCTCGCCGTGCACTGGGTGCTGGGCGAGCCCGGGATCTTCCTCAACAGCGTGGGCGACGTCGGGCTCCTGCCACGCGTGATCGCTGCGGCCGAGCGGTTCGAGTCGCGGCCGAGCGATGCGGCGATGGCGCATCTGTCCGCCGATCAGCGGCTCAGCACGCTCTTCGCCTGAGTTCGGGATCGTCCCGCGCGCCGGGGTGTCATCGCGACACCCTGCGCGTCGCGATAGGCGACCGGTTTCCCGCTCGGTCGACCGCGACGACACGCACGATGACGCTGCCCGCAGGCAGTGGCGGACTCCGGAATGCGCCGCGGACGACCGGCACGGCGACGAGCCGGCTCGGCGCGCGGCTGCACGCGAGCGCGGCGAAGCGCCGCCCATTCCAGGCGCGGCACCGCGGGCCGGTGCGCTGCTCGACCCCGAGCAGGACGCGGCGAACACCACTGCCCACGGGATCGTCGAGCGCGGTGCCGCTCACGCGGCGGCACCCGGCCGTGCACGCGAGCACGACGGCGGGCGGCGTCGCATCGACCTGCGGGCACGTGGCGAGCACCTGCGCGACCACGATTGCCGTGGCGCCGACCTGCATGCCGGGGGCGCCACCGATCGTGACCGGGCCATCGGTCGCCGAGCCCGCGAGGACGACTGCCCCGCCGGGCGCCAGCGCGACGACGCCGAGCGCGGCCGTGGCGGTCGTGTTGCCGACCGCCACCCGCACGGGCGGCGAACGAAACGCTGGATCGAGCCGGCCGTCGCGGCCGAACCGGCGCACGCCTCCGGAGCCGGTCACGATCAGGTCTCCCTGGCAGTCCACGACGCCCGAGCCGGACGTCGCGTGTGGCTCCGTGATCTGGCCGCCCGTGCCGAATGCCGGGTCGAGCTTGCCACTCGTCAGGAGCTGCGCCGCCATGACTTCCGGGACGGTCGTGAGATCCTTGGCCCAGTCGCCGACCGCGACGATCTCCCCCGTCGGGCGCAAGGTGACCACGGGCGCGCCACCGCGCTGCAATCCCAGTGTCAGCACACCGCCGTTCCCGAAGGCCGGATCGAGTGACCCCGACGGCCCGAAGCGCATGACCTGCGCCCAGACGTCGCGGGGAAACGCCGCGGTCGTTGCCAGGGAGCTGCCCATGACGATGCGCCCATCGTGGTCGACCGCGAGTGAGTGCGAAGCCGGGATCGTGATGCCGGCCAGGGGCACCTCGACGAAGCCGCCACTCCCGAATGACGGATCCGGGAGACCGCTGTCGTCGAAGCGGCCCAGGACCGCGACCCTGTCGAGGCCCGTCCCGTAGGGCGGGGTGTTCGCGGCCGCGCCGCCGACGACGATGCGGGCGCCGTCGAGCGCGATGGACTGCCACCACGCCGGGGCGCCGCCGTAGGCCCCTCGTGCGACGACGACGCCGCCCGTTCCGAACGACGGATCGGGCGATCCGTCGGGCAGCAGCCGCATCACGGCCGGGATATCGTCCTCGACCTCGCCGGCGATCACGATGCGACCGGCCGGGTCGAGCACCATCGCCTCCGCCCTCGTCGAGGTGTACTCCGGCGGCGGCTCGACCGTCGCGATGCCGCCGATGCCGAACGTCGCGTCGAGCGAGCCGCCGGCCAGCAACCGGAGCACGGCCCCGCGGGGCCGCAGGAGTGTCCCGTCGTCCACCGTCGCCGCGATCAGGATCCGTCCCTGCCCGTCGACCGCGGCGCCGGTCGCGTACGAGAACCGCTGTGGGGAGAACACGCTCGGGCGGCCCTGGGCGAACGCCGGGTCGGGCGCGCCGTCGGCCAGGGCAGCGGCGGGCAGGCTGAGCGTGAGGAGAGCGAGCCCGGTTGCCACGCGCACGAGCATGCGGCGAGCGTACTCCTCGGCCGGGAGCAGGCGGGATGGAACTACCCGGAGTTCGCCCCGGCCCCGGCGAACCCGAAGCTCACCGGTATGGGTACTGCTCGAGCCACCAGCTCGCGATGTCGCAGCGACGCATGAAGGCGACTCCCTGGAGCGACTGCGCGTACTCGATGAACTGGCGCAGCGCCGAGGCGCGTGCGGCCTGGCCACTCCAGCGCTCGTGCACGGCGACCGTCATCATCGTGGGCCGCTCGTCGCCCTCGCGCACCAGCTCGTCGAGACCCCAGACCATCGTGTCGAGGAAGTCGCGCGGACTCGCGAAGCCCGGGTTCATGAGGAAGCGCGAGTCGTTGTAGGTCTTGGAGTACGGGATCACGAGGATCGGCGGCGCGTCGCCGCCGGCCTCGTAGTACGGGAGGTCGTCGGCGCAGCCCTCGGAGTGGTAGAGGAAGCCGCCGAGCTCGTGGAGGATGCTGCGGGTGTTCTCGCTCGGCCAGCCGCGCGAGTTCCAGCCGATGGGCCTGGCCCCGAGCACGCGCTCGAAGGTCTCGATCGCGCGCACGATCAGCGCGCGCTCCTCCTCGCGGCTGTACGTCCAGGCCTCGGTCCAGCGCCAGCCGTGTCCGAGCACGTCGTGGTCGCGCTCGCGCATCCACTCGGCGACGCCCGGGTTGAGCTCGAGCGCGACGGCGGCGGCGGACACGGTCACGGGCACCTTCGCGGCATCGAAGATGCGCGCGAGGCGCCACACGCCCGCACGGCTGCCGAACTCGTAGTGCGCCTCGGTGCCCGGGTCGCGCTGCGGCGGCTGCACGCCGGGATCGGCGTACTCGCCCCAGCCGTCGTTGCGGTCGTCGCCCCAGGCCACCGAGTACTCGGAGCCGGCCTCGTAGACGAGCACGAGGTTGATCACGACCTTGGCGTCCCCGGGCCACGAGATGCCCGGAGCGTCGCGGCCGTAGCCGGCCAGGTCGCGTGCACGTACGGCGGCGGGGATGCCCGCGGGGCTCTCTTCAGGGGTCATCGGTACAACCGTTTCCGAGGGGTGGTCACAGGCCCGCCATGGCGTTCTCCTCGTGCGTGGCGATCTCGCACAGCGCCGCCTGACCGGCCGCGACACTGGCAATGCAGCGCTCGAGCGCCGGCCCCAGCTCGGCCGGCCGATCGACGGTCTCGCTGTGGCCGCCGAGCGCCGTCGCCACATCGGCGTAGCGCCCGCCGAGCCGGTCGGAGGAGTAGCGCGAGACGGCGTCCGGCATCCACTTCGAATAGCCGCCCATGAGGCCGTTGTTCATGACGATCGTGAGGATCGGGATGCGGCTGCGGACGGCCGTCTCGAAGTCCATGCCGACCATGCCGAACGCGGCGTCGCCCATGATGTTGACGGCGAGCCAGTCGGGCCGAGCCAGCCGAGCGCCCATCGCCAGTCCCAGACCGGTGCCGAGCTGGGTCGACTTGCCCCAGCCGAGATACCCGCGCGGGACGACGGTCTCGTAGAAGGGCACGATCTGATCGCGCGGGTGACCGGCGTCGTGCGTGACGACCGTCCGTTCGCGATCGACGACTCGCATCAGCTCCCAGACGACGCGGTAGGGGCTCAGCGGCGCAGCCTCCGAGGTCAGGCGCGGGAGCCACTCCTGCATGAACGCGGCGCGCTCGGCGGCGATCCCGTCCTCGGCCCTCCGGGGGTGCGCGGGCGGTCCGTCGCCAAGTGCCGCGAGCACCTGACGCAGCACGAGCCGCGCGTCGCCGACCGCGCCGAACTCGACGTCGTAGCCGCTCGCGAGGTCGCGGCGGTCGTCGGTGATCTGTGCGAGAACCGCCTGCTCCGGCATCGGCGTGATGTACAGCGAGCGCGTGAAGCTCGTGCCGATGCCGAGCACGAGATCGGCCTCGGCGAAGAAGCGGTTGACGGTCGCCGGGCGCGTGCGACCGGCGGTGCCGAGCGAGAGCGGGTGGTTCTCGGGGAAGGCGCTCTTGCCGTTCAGCGTCGTCGCGACCGGTGCGCCGATGCGCTCGGCAAGACGCAGCAGCTCGTCGGTCGCGCCGGCGTAGAGCACGCCCTGCCCTGCGACGATCACCGGCCGCTCGGCCTCGAGCAGAGCCGTCGCCAGGCGCTCGACGTCCTCGTCGCTCGCCTGGCTCAGCCGCGGGAGCGCGGTGGTCACGTTCCAGTCGGCATCGCCCGCCTCGCCGTTCAGCACGTCGTTGGCCACCGCGACCATCACGGGCCCGTTGCGCGCGCCACGCAGCGCGATGAGCGCCCGCCGGAAGATCTCCGGCCCGCGAGCGGCGTCATTGAGGGTCGCGAGAGAGCGCGTGATCGAGCGGTAGGAGAGCTCGCTGCGCACCTGCGGGTCCTCTTGGGCGGCCACGTCGTGCTCGCTCGGGAGCAGCAGGATCGGGCTTCGGTCGCCGTGTGCCTGCGCGACCGCTGCGAACGCGGCCTCCGCGCCGGGGCCGTACTGCGCCACGCACGGGAGGATGCGCTCGCCGTTCGTCGCACGGGCGAAGCCGTCGGCGATGTTGACCGCGACGCGCTCGCTCCGCGTGATGATCGGCTGCATCCCCGCCAGCGCAGCGGAGTTGAGCAGGCGGTTCTCCGGGAAGCCGACGATGTGCTCGGCGCCCTCGCGCCCCAGCAGCTCGATGATCCTGTCGGCGACCAGCACGCGCTTCATCTGCGCGCACCGACCGAGTCGGCGATTGCAGCGGCCGTGCGGAGCATGACGGCCCCGGGAGCGACCGTCACGCGCACGAGACCGGGCAGGCCGAACTCCGAGCCGCCGCGGACGAGGATGCCGCGGCGCATCAGGTCGTCGCAAACCGCCGCGTCGTCGACGCCGAGGTCGACGAGCACGAAATTCGTCTGCGAGGGATGCACCAGGAATCCCCGGCGCTCCAGCTCGGTCGTCAGCACGGCGCGCGCGGCCACGACGAGGGCGCGTCGATCCTCCGCGAAGCGCGGCTGCGTGACCGCTGCGAGCCCGGCCGCGAGCGCGGCGCGGTTGACGTTGAACGGCTCCTGCACGAGATCGAGCAGCCGCGCGACCTCCGGGGCGGACACCGCGTAGCCGAGCCGCAGCCCGGCGAGCCCGAAGATCTTCGAGCACGAGCGGATCACGATCACCGGCCGGCCGGCGAGGACGTCGGCCTCACGCCGGACCCGGCCATCCGGATCCGCGAAGTCGATGTAGGCCTCGTCGGCGACGACGATGCAGCCGTCCGGGAGCCGCTCGAGGAAGGCGCTCCAGGCGTCGCGTGCGATCAGCGTGCCGGTGGGGTTGTTGGGATCGCAGATCCAGACGAGGCGCGCGTTGGTCGCGATCGCGGCGTCGGCGACACCCTCGAGATCGATCGCGAGGCCCGCCGGCGGCACGCGCGTGACGACGCCCCCGGCGGCGGCCGAGACCGAGGCGTAGAGGCCATAGGTGAGAGCCGGGACGACGACGGGCGTGCCGTCGCCGATGAAGACCTGCGCGATCGACGAGATGAGGGCCTGTGCCCCGTGCGCCGGGGTGAGGCAGCCGGTCGGCAGCTCGAGCCACGCCGCCAGGCCGGCCCGGAAGTCGGCGAACAGGCGCTCCGGATAGAGCGCGGCGTTGAAGACCTCGGCGGCTGCTGCCTCGAGCACCGCACGCGGCGGCTCGAAGCGATCCTCGTTCCAGTTCAGGGGTACGAGCTCGTCGAGCTGGTGCCGCTCCTTGAGCTCGTCCCTGCTCGGACCCGGGTCGTAGCGGAGGAGGCCGCGGAACGTCGGCCGGGCGAGAGCTTCCCAGTCGATCACGCGGCGGCGAGCTCTCGCAGCGCGGCTTCCAGCGCCCGGACGGCGAGGGTGACCGCATCGGCGCCGGTGTGCTCCTCGGGGGCATGGCTCACGCCCCCGGCGTCGCTGCGCACGAACAGCATCGCGCTCGGCACACCTGCGAGCGCGAAGATCGCCGCGTCGTGGCCTGCGCCCGAGGGCAGCTCGATCGGCTCGACCCCGAGGCCCTCGACGGCGCGCTTCAGGGCGGCGCGGGGCGCGTCCCCCATCGCGACCGCCTCGTAGCGCCAGCGGGGCTCGATCACGACCTCGCAGTTGGCCCCCTCGGCGGCGGCGTTCGCCGCGGCCAGGACGCCCGCGACGAGCGCGTCGAGTCGCTCGGCATCGGGCGCCCGGAGATCGGCGAACAGCTCGCAGCGCTCGGGGATGGTGTTCGTCGCGCCGGGCAGCACGGTCATGCGGCCGATCGTCGCAACCGCGTCGGGCAGCGAGCGCGCGACGGCGTGCGCGTCCACGATCAGGCGCGCGGCCGCGCCGAGCGCATCGGAGCGGAGGTGCATCTGCACGGTGCCGGCGTGCCCGCGCCGGCCGGTGAACGTGAACTCGATGCCGGCCATGCCCGCGATCGAGGTGACGATGCCGAGCGGCGCGCCGATGGCGGCGAGCGTCGGGCCCTGTTCGATGTGCGCCTCCACGAAGGACGCGGGCGCAGGATCGAGCCAGCCCTCGGTGGGCAGCTCGCCGTAGCCGAGCGCGGCGAAGGCGGCCGCGAGGGAGATGCCGGCGGCGTCGCGCAGGTCGCCCTCGTCGTCGTCGAGCATGCCGCAGATGGCACGGCTGCCGAAGACGCCGCGCCCGAAGCGCGGCCCTTCCTCGAGCCGCAGGGCCATGGCGACGACGGACCGCCGCGGGGGGCCGTCGGCGCACAGCGCCTCGGCGGCATCGAGCGCCAGGAGCGTGCCGAGGGCCCCATCGAAGCGCCCGCCGTCCGGCGGCGTGTCGAGGTGCGAGCCGCTCCAGACCTCGGGCAG
>CAZYYP010000026.1:0-24253 GCA_964651695.1 uncultured Gaiellales bacterium
CACGGCGAGGTCGAAGGGCGCGCCGAGCACGGCGACGTCGGCGCCCTCGAGGTCGTCGGGCGTGACGGCCATCGGAACGCGGGCGAACGTCAGGGCGACGCCGGAGAAGCCGTGATCGGTGTCGCGCGAGTGCTGGTGAGGAGGCATGGCGCGGATCATGCCGTGTTCCGGCACGACCCGCGCATGCGTCGAGCCGGGCTCAGGCGGTAGCGGCGGCGAGCCGCTCGAGCGCCTCGCCGCTGAGCACGAGCTTGTCGATCTTGCCGGCGGTGGAGCGCGGCAGCTCGTCGCGGATCTCGATCCGCTGCGGCACCATGTAGTCCTCGAGCTTGGCCGCGCAGGCGCGCTTGAGCGCCCGCTCGTCGAGCTCGGCATCCTCGAAGATCGACACGTAGGCGTGGATCGCCGAGCCGAGCAGCGCGTCGGGCACGCCGATCACGGCGGCGTCGCGCACGCCCGGCACGGCGTAGAGAACCTCCTCGACCTCGCGCGGCGCGACCTTCTCGCCGCGCGACTTGATCATGTCGTCCTTGCGACCCACGAAGTAGAGGTGGCCCTCGGCGTCGCGCTTGAAGAGGTCGCCGGTCATGAGCTCGCGCTCCCACGGCCAGCGGCCCGGGCGCAGGCGCTTGGCGGTCGCCTCGGTGTCGTTCCAGTAGCCCTGCATGACGTGCGGCCCGCGCACCATCAGCTCGCCGACCTCGCCCGGGGCGCACTCGTTGCCCTCGGCGTCCTCGACCCAGACCTCGGTGCCCGGGATCGCGATGCCGACGGACGCGGGCTTGACGTCGATCAGGTGCGGCGGCAGGTAGGAGACGCGCTTGCACTCCGTGAGGCCGTACATCGAGTAGATGCGCGCCTTCGGGAACGTCGTGCGGAGGCCGGCGATCGTGGTGACCGAGAGCGCCGCGCCGGTGTTCGAGAGGTAGCGCAGCGCCGGCAGCTCGCGGGCCTCGAGGCCGCGCAGGCCGAGCAGCACGCCGAACAGCGTGGGCACGCCGGGCAGGCCGGTGACGCCCTCGGTCTCGAGCAACTGCACGATCTTGCCGGGAAAGGCGAAGCCCTTCTCGAGCACGAGCGTGCCACCGACGAGGATCGTGAGCAGCAGCTGGTAGAGGCCGTAGTCGAACGAGAGCGGGAGGCAGAGCAGCACGACCTCGTCGTGCTGCATCTCCAGGTACTCGGCGAGCGACGCCGCCGCGAACGTCATGTTCTGGTGCGTGAGCGTCACGCCCTTGGGCTTGCCCGTCGAGCCGGAGGTGTAGATCAGCGCGGCGAGGTCGATCGCGCTGGCGCGCAGTCCGCGCGGCGCGTCGTGCGCGGCGAGCTCCGCGAATGGCACGTCACCCGGCCGCCCGTCGCCGACGCACACGACCGTGCGCAGGGCGGGTGCGTAGGTGGAGGCCTCGGCGATCACGCTGCGATGAGCGCTCTCGCAGATGATCGCGGCGGCGCCGGCGTCGGCCAGCACCTGGCCGAGCTTCTCGGCCTTCATCGTCGGGTTGAGCGGCGAGAACGCCGCGCCCGCGCGCAGGACGCCGTAGATCGCTGCGGCGCCCTCGACCGTGTTCGGCAGGAAGACGCCCACGCGGTCGCCGCGCTCGACGCCCGAGGCGATCAGGCCGCCGGCGATGCCGTCGGCCAGGCGATCGAGCTCGCCGTAGCCGACGCGCCGATCGCCGGCGACGATCGCGGTCTTGTCGGGCGTGCGCGCAGCGGACGCGCGCAGATGGTCGTCGAGCGTGCGGACCGCCATGACTAGTGCTCCGTCTCGGGATGAAGCACTTAGACCGCCGCGGTTCGCTTGCTCGCGACGAACCGGACGAGGCCCGCGAGCGAGCCGAAGTTCTCCTCGGTGATCTCGTTGTCCTCCACGGCGATCCCGTAGCGCTCCTCGACCTCGCCGACGAGCTCGACGACACCCGTCGAGTCGATCACGCCGAGCTCGAGGAAACGGTCCTCGTCGGTCAGCGAGAGGTCGGGCTGAAGGTACAGGAAGTTCTCGTTGATGTACTCGTACAGGTCGTCGCGAACGCTCACTACCACTCCTCGTCTCAGGCACTCCGGGGGGATCGCTCGTTGCCCGTCGTCACCATGGTCTGCGAAGCGGTGCGGAATGCCACCCCCCGGAAGGGCTAGGCAGCGCTCCCCACCCGTACGGGCAGATCGAGGTGGAGACGCACACGGGGCTCCGTGGCCTCCTCCGGGAAGTGCATCGCGCCGCGGCAGAACGCCTCGTGCCAGACCTGCGTCGAGAGCACGCCCATGAGCGCCATGTTCTCGCGGAAGCCGGTCGCGCGGCCGAGGCGGCAGCGCTTGACGAGACCGGCCACGGCACGCTCGTCGTAGATGCCGACGTCGCGTACCGCCTCGGGCGAGAGCCGCTCGGTCACCCAGGCGGGCTCGTCGGCGAAGAACGCCGCGGCCTCCGGGGCGCGGTAGGGCTGCTTGGGACGCTGCGCGACGATCGGCGGCACGACCTCGGCCGCCACGCGCCGGATCGCGAGCTTCTCGCGCAGGCCCACCATCTTGTCCCGCGGCCGCGTGGCGACCGAGTGCTCGAAGACGCGATGGTCGAGGAACGGGAAGCGTCCCTCGATGCCGTGCGCCATGCCGACGCGATCGGCCTGCGCGGCCAGCAGATGGTTGCCGAGCAGCGTCGTGAGCTCGAGGTAGGCGGCGCGCTCGAGCACGCTCATGCGGCCGAACTCCTCGGGCAGATCGTCGCGCAGGCGCTCGAGGGGATCGACGTCCGCGAGCGCGGCGCGCGTATCGCCCGAGTAGAGCGACTTGACGCCGGAGGTTGCCGCGATGCGGGTCTGGTGCGAGAAGAGCGGATCGCTGGCGGGACCGGCGTCGAGGAAGAAGCGGCGCCAGGACTCCCCGCGCCGGCCGCCCGTCGACGCGAAGTACGGGTAGAGCCGATCGAACAGCGACGCACGCCACGCGGCATCGGGGTCGCGCGCGCAGAAGGCGCGGATCTTCGCCTCCTTGAAGAGGTCGTAGCCCCAGTACAGCTCGTCGGCGCCCTCGCCGGTCGCGACCACCGTGATGCCCTGCTCGCGGGTCGAGCGGGCGAGCAGGTAGAGCGGCACGCCCGCCGAGCGGATCACGGGCGTCTCGAGATGGAGCATGACGTCCTGGAACGCGTCGGTGATCTCCTCGGGGCCGATCTCGATCACGTGGTGCTGCGTCCCGAGCTGCTCCGCCACCTGGCGCTGGAAGGCCGACTCGTCGAACAGCGGATCGCGGAACGCGAGCGAGAACGTGCGCAGCTGGTGGTCGGTCTGCTCGACGGCGAGCGCCGTCGTGAGGCTCGAGTCGAGGCCGCCGGACAGGTAGCTGCCGACCGGGACGTCGGCGCGCAGCCGCAGCCGCACCGAGTCGCGCAGCAGTTCACCGAGCGCCTCGGGCTCGGGGGCCGGCGCGTTGCCGGCGTAGCGCGGCTCCCACCAGGCGCGCTCCTCCACGACCGCGCCGTCGCGCCACACGAGCACGTGGCCCGGCGGGAGCAGACGCACGCCGGCGAAGGCCGAGCGCGGCGGGCGGGCGGCCCAGAACGTGAAGACCTCGTCGATGCCCTCGAGATCGGGCCGGGCCTCGACGAGCCCGGAGGCGAGGATGCCCTTGACCTCGCTCGAGAAGACGAGGCCGCCGTCGGGCAGGAGCGCGTAGTGCAGCGGTCGCACGCCGAAGCGGTCGCGCATCAGCGTCAGCGTGCGCGTGGGCCGGTCGAGGTGCGCGATCGCCCACTGGCCGTTGCAGGCGTGGAGCGCGGGCGGGCCGTCGCGGTCGAGCAGGCGCAGCAGGATCTCGGTGTCGCTCGTCGTGCGGAACCGCTCGCCCTGCGCCTCGAGCTCCTGGCGCAGCTCGTAGTGGTTGAAGACCTCGCCGTTGTAGACCATCACCGTGTCGCGGTGGGCGCCCTGCATGGGCTGCCAGCCGGACGGGATGTCGAAGATCGCGAGGCGGGTCGAGACGAGGCCGACGCCGCCGCCTGACGCGATGCCGTAGCCGTCGGGGCCGCGGTGCCTGATCGCGTGCGCCATGCGGCGCAGCGTCGGCTCGTCGATCGTGCGCGCCGGATCGGCGTGCAGGATGCCCGCGATGCCGCACACCTCAGCGCCCGGCCGGGTGGTTCGATCCGTCGACGTCGATGATGCGGGCGCTCGAGTGCAGGTACGCGGTCGCGGTGCGCACGCGGCGGACCTCGTCGTAGGCGCTCGCGACGCCGTCGGCGTCCATGCCCACGAGCGGTGCCAGGTCGGCGGGCGCGATGCCCTCCTCGACGCCGTGCACGAGCAGGTCCATCTTGTCGTACGGGTGCCCGAAGTAGAACTCCTCCTGGGTCTGCGGCAGGCTGAAGGTCTCGGTCGTCGGGTCGCGCTCGGCGATTGCGGCCGGCAGCCCGAGGTGACGCGCGAGCGCGTACACCTGCGTCTTGTAGAGGCGTGCGATCGGCTTGATGTCGGCGAGGCCGTCGCCGCCCTTGACGAAGAAGCCCTGGTCGTACTCGAGCCGGTTGGGCGTGCCGATCACGGCGTACCCGAGCGCGTCGGCCCAGGTGTACTCGATGAGCTTGCGCACCCGCTGCTTCATGTTGGTCGCGGCGATCAGCTTGCGGTAGGTGGTCGCCGGGATGCGCTTCTCGTCGCGCGAGCCGTCGGGCCGCTCGATCACGAGCGCGAAGACGACGACGCCGCCGGGCGCCGAGCGCACGACCTTGTGCTTCCAGTGCGACTCGTACTCCGGGAAGACCTCGCGGATCGCCTCGTCGCGCCGGCGGTAGCAGCCGAGACCCTCGAGCGCGGCCGAGATCGACTCCTCGCGCTGCGGGGCGCCGAGGCTCTCCGCGAGCTCCAGGCCGAGGTCGGATGCGCCCTGGCCGATGTCGCGTTCGGGCATGCGCAGCAGCAGGACGTGCTGTGCGCCGAATGCGCGCACGGCGAGCGCCGCGCAGACGCCGGAATCGACGCCGCCGGAGACGCCGAGCACGGCGCCGCGGCGGCCGAGCTGGCGCGTCGCATCGCGGATGCCGGTGGCGAGAGCAGTGGTCGTGGCCTCGAGATCGAGGGCGAGGGGATCGGTCGCAGTGGGAGCGGTCACCGCTCCACCCTACCGGCGACCAGGCGCAGGAGGGACCCTGCGCCCGGGCAGGTGCTTGGGCGATCGCCTACCCGATCGGACAGGTGGAGCCGCGTGGGGGAATGCCCAAGTGGCACTCGCGGCGAGTGTCACTTGGCCAGGTTCGAAGCGGCGATCGCCGCCGGCACGGCGCAGATCCGCCCGATCTGACGATCGTTCGAGGATTCCGCGCGGGTCGGGTCCCACTGGCGGCCGCGGCAGCGGGCCTCCGACCGGCCAAGTGACACTCGCGGCGAGTGCCACTTGACCGACCCGGCGCGGGAAGGACTCCCCGCACCCGCGTCGAAGCGCCAGTCGATGGCACCCCGCCGCAAGACCGCGACGGCGCGGCGAGCGCCCGCACGCACGTCCCGCCCTGCCCGCAAGCGGGCGGCTCCTGCGCGCCGCAAGCAGGTGCGCGAGCCGCTGCTCGCACCGCACCAGTACCGCGACCTCGCGGGGCTCGCGCTGTGCGCCATGGCGGCGTTCTCCGTTCTCGTCCTCTGGGCCGGCGCCGGTGGTGGAAGCGTCGGCGGCGCGCTGCGCAGCGGCCTCGAGCTGCTCACCGGGCGCGGCGTCGCGGTTGCGCCGCTCGCGCTCGCCGCGCTCGGGGGGAGCCTCCTCGTGCGCGCCGACGCGCGCCGCCTGCGGCCGTTCCGCGTCGGTGCGATCGCGCTCTCGCTCGGCCTGCTCTCGCTGCTCGGCTCGGCGAGCCTCGACCGCGACTCGCTGCGCCACGGCGGCGGCTATGCCGGCAACGGCATGCACGCAGCCGCCGCTGCGGTTGCCGGTGAGCCGGGGGCGCTCGTGCTGGCCGTCTTCGGCCTCGTCGCAGGCCTGCTGCTGCTGTCCGGCGCATCCGCCTACGTCCTGCTCGGCCACAGCGCCACGGCCGCGCGCCGCTCGGCGCAGAGCGTCGTGCGCGTCGCCGCGACCGTGCGCAGCGTGCCGATGCCGGCCGAGATGCCGGCCGCCGTCCGTCAGCGCCGCAAGCGCACGCCCGTGAGCGCCCTGCCGCCGCTCGACATCGAGCAGCAGTTCCCCGACGTCTTCGAACGCACGCCCGAGCCCGAGACGCCCCTCGAGCCGCCGCTGCCGGTCATGCCGCCGCTGCCGCCGCCGTTCCAGCCGGACGGGCCGGCGGGCGAGGTCACGGACGCCCACGATCTCGCCGAGGAGTCGGATGCGCACGACATCGTCGTGCCGCTGCCCGTCTCCAACTACCGCCTGCCCGACCCGCGCGTGCTCTCGCGCGGTACCCGGCCGACCGGCAAGGACGTCGATGTCGAGCGCGTCGGCGCCTCGCTGCTCGCGGCGCTGACCGAGCACGGCGTCGAGTCGCGCCTGATCGGGACGGTCTCGGGCCCGCGCGTCACCCGCTACGAGCTGCAGCTCGCGCCCGGCACGAAGGTCTCGCGCGTGTCCGCGCTGCGCGACGACCTCGCCTACGCGCTCGCGACGACCGAGATCCGCATCCTCGCGCCGATCCCCGGCAAGCAGGCCGTCGGTGTCGAGGTGCCCAACCGCTCGCCGAACCTCGTCTCGCTCGGCGACCTCGTGGACGAGCCGGCGGTCGGCTCGCCCCTCACCGTGTGGCTCGGCAAGGACATCGCCGGCCACACCGTCGTCGCCGACCTCGCGCGCATGCCGCACATGCTGATCGCGGGCACGACCGGCTCCGGCAAGTCGGGCTGCATCAACTCGATGCTCTGCTCGATCCTCCTGCGGGCCACGCCCGACGAGGTGCGGATGATCCTGATCGATCCCAAGAAGGTCGAGCTCAACCACTACGAGACGATTCCGCACCTGCTCACCCCGGTCGTCACGAACATGAAGAACGCGGCCGCGGTGCTCCAGAACGTCGTGCGCCAGATGGAGGAGCGCTACGAGCTCATGGGGCTGCACAAGGCGCGCAACCTGCCCGAGATGAACCGCGTGCGGCTGCGTGACGGCAAGCCGCCGCTGCCCTACATGCTGGTCGTGATCGACGAGCTCGCCGACCTCATGATGGTCTCGCCGGCCGAGGTCGAGGACGCGATCATCCGCCTCGCCCAGAAGTCGCGGGCGGTCGGGATCCACCTCCTGCTCGCCACCCAGAGGCCGTCGGTCGACGTCATCACGGGCATGATCAAGGCCAACGTGCCGAGCCGCATCGCCTTCGCCGTCTCCTCGCAGACGGATTCGCGCGTGATCCTCGACGTCGGCGGCGCCGAGGCGCTGCTCGGGTCGGGCGACATGCTCTACAAGCCGCTCGGCACCTCGCGCCTCCAGCGCGTGCAGGGCGGCTACATCTCCGAGGAGGAGATCGCGCTGCTCGTCCAGCAGTGCCGGACGCAGGCCGAGCCCGAGTTCAGCGAGGAGCTGCTCGAGGCTGCGCCGGACGTCGAGTCCGAGGATCTCGATCCGGACGAGGACGACCTCCTCGACGACGCGATCCTGTGCGTGGCCCAGCACGAGACGGCGTCGGTCTCGCTGCTCCAGCGGCGGTTGCGCGTCGGCTATACGCGCGCCGGCCGCCTGGTCGACATGCTCGAGCGCCGCGGCGTGATCTCGGGCTACGAGGGCTCGAAGCCGCGCCGCGTGCTCGTCTCCTACGACGAGGCGCAGCGCATGGTCGGACGCACCCCCATCGAGGGGTGAACGGCGCGACCTGGCAGGCGCGGACTGCCGTCGCACTGCTCGCGGGCGCGCTCGGTGAGGGCGCCTGCGCCCTGCTCGCCGTCTACGTCTCGAGCGCCTTCGCCCTGCTGACGATCGTGCTCGCGATCGCGATCGGCTGGCGCTTCGGGCCGGTCTTCGGGGGCATCGGCGTGGGCTTTCCGCCGCTCGGGATCGCGCTCGTCCCCTCCAACGACTACGTGGGTCAGCGCATCTCGGCCGCACTCGCCGTCGTGCTCCTGCTGGGAGGCTCCGCGTGGCTCACGGGGCGCGTGCGCGAGCGCTACGGCCGTCCCCCCTGGCCGCATCGTGCGGGGGGCTCGCAGTAGACTGACCTCCGAGCGGGCCCAGGAGGCCTGCCGGGAGACTTATGTTCGAAATCGGTGCCACCCTCCGCGAGGCGCGCGAACGGCGCCAGCTGACGTATGAGCAGGTCGAGGCGGAGATCAAGATCCGCGCCCGCTACCTGCGCGCGCTCGAGGAGGAGGAGTTCGACAGCCTGCCATCCGGGACGTACGTGCGCGGGTTCCTGCGGGCGTATGCGAGCTACCTCGGCCTCGACGGGCGGCTGTTCGTCGACGAGTACGCATCGCGCTTCGGCACGCGGCACGACGACGAGCTCTTCCGCCGTCGCCGCGAGCGCCCGATGACGCAGCGGCACGAGTCCTCGAGCGCCGTCCTGGTCGCGCTCATCGCGGTGGTCGCGATCGGCGTGCTGTTCTTCGTCGCCTGGCGCTTCGGGCCGGGCGAGGCGAACACGCCCTCGCCGGGCTTCACCGTGACCGAGACGCAGACGACGACCGCACGCAACGGAAACTCCGGGATCGTGTCGCCGACGACGGGCGCCACGACCCAGCAGAACACGCGCCGAGCGCCGGTCACCCGCGTGCCGGTCACGCTGCGCATCGACGTCCAGCACGGGACGACCTGGGTCAAGATCACGCGGCTCTCGACCGCCAAGGCGATCGCGCAGGAGCAGGTGAAGGCCGGGAAGCACCTCGGCGGGGGCGCGCTCAAGGACGACTACGGCTTCGCGATCGAGACCGCCATCCCGCGCAACCTCTCGCTGGCCGTCAACGGGCTCACGTTCGACCTCTCGGGCAAGGGGCCGTGGCTCGTCACCGCCGACTCCGCGGGGCCGCAGGTCGTGCAGGGCACGATCCCGCCCGCGCAGGCGACCGAGGGGAAGTGACGTCCGGCCGGCCGACCGCCGCGCTGCTCGTCACCGGGCAGGAGCTGCTGCTCGGCCTCGTGGCCGACGCCAACACCCGCTTCCTGGCGCACGAGCTCGATGCGCTCGGATTGGAGCTGCGCCGCGTCAGCACCGTCGGCGACGGGCACGACGAGATCGCCGCGGGCCTGCGCGAGCTCGCGGGGCACGACCTCGTCATCACCTCCGGCGGCCTCGGGCCGACGCACGACGACCGCACCGTCGCGGCCGTCGCCGGGGTCGCGGGCGCGGAGCTCGCGGTCGACGAGGAGGTGCTCGCCACGATCTCCGCGATCACGGCGGAGTTCGCCCGGCGGCGCGGAGGCGACCCTGCGCTCAACCGCGACGGCGACCGCAAGCAGGCGCTCGTGCCGCGGGGTGCCGAGGTGATCCCGCCGGCCGGCACCGCACCCGGCCTGCTGCTGAGGTGGGGCGATGCCCATGTGCTCGTGCTCCCGGGGCCCCCGCGCGAGCTCGCCGCGGTCTGGCGGAGCGCGCTCGAGCTCGCGCCGATGGTCTCGCTGCGCGCCCGCGCGGGCACGCTCCTGCGCCACACGCTGCGCGTCTACGGCACGGGTGAGCCCGCCGTCGCGCGCGCCTTCGCGGCCGCCGGCGGCGACGACGGCGGCACGCGCACGACGATCTGCGCGCGCATGCTCGAGGTCGAGGTCACGGTGCGCGCCGAGCCCGAGCGCGCACCCGGGCTCGATCGCCTGCTCGCAGGCCTGCGGGAACGGCTCGGCGACGCGATCTATGCGGAGGACGAGCGGCCGCTCGCCGAGCACGTGCTCGAGATCCTGCGCCGGCAGGGGCTGCGCGTGGGGGTCGCCGAATCGTGCACGGCGGGGCTGGTCGGCGCCCGCCTCGCCGACATCCCGGGGTCATCCGACGTCCTGCTCGGTGGCGTCATCGCCTACGCCGACGAGGTCAAGCAGGCGCTGCTCGGGGTGCCTGCCGAGCTGCTCGGGGAGTTCGGCGCCGTGTCGCCGGAGTGCGCTCGTGCGATGGCGGCGGGCACGCGCGCGGCGACGGGCGCCGAGGTCGGCATCGCCGTCACCGGTGTCGCGGGGCCGGGCGGCGGGACGGCGCTCAAGCCCGTCGGGCTCGTCTACCTGCACGTCTCCGCGCCCGGCCGGGAGACGAGCCAGGAGCTCCGTCTGCAGGGCGATCGGGCACAGGTGCGCGAGGTCTCGACGATCGCCGCGCTGCATCTCGTGCGCACGACCCTGGCCGCTCCGTGACGCTCTCGTGACTCCGCATGCGGTTGCGGCGTACCCCGGCCGCTAAGCTACCGGCAGAACATACGTTCGCATGACATTCGGCGGCGCCTCGTCCGGGGCCGCTGCAAAACTGCGAGCCCGGCTGGCGTGGAGGAGACGAGATGGCAGATCAGAAGAATCAGGCGCTGACGGCGGCGCTCGGACAGATCGAGAAGGCATTCGGCAAGGGCGCGATCATGCGCATGGGCGACGAATCGAAGGTGCCCGTCGCCGCGATCTCGACCGGGTCGCTCTCGCTCGACCTCGCGCTCGGGGTGGGCGGCGTCCCGCGCGGGCGTATCGTCGAGATCTTCGGCCCGGAGGCATCGGGCAAGACGACGCTCTGCTACCACATCCTCGCCGAGGCCCAGAAGGCCGGCGGGACGTGCGCGTTCATCGACGCGGAGCACTCCATGGACCCGGGGTACGCGGCCGCGATCGGCGTCGACATCGACGAGCTGCTGGTCTCGCAGCCCGACTCGGGCGAGCAGGCGCTCGAGATCTGCGAGCTGCTCGTGCGCTCCGGGGCGATCGACATCGTCTGCATCGACTCGGTCGCGGCGCTCGTGCCGAAGGCCGAGCTCGAGGGCGAGATCGGCGACTCGTTCGTCGGCATCCAGGCGCGGCTCATGAGCCAGGCGCTGCGCAAGCTCGCCGGCTCGCTCAACCGCAGCGGCACCGTGTGCGTGTTCACGAACCAGCTGCGCGAGAAGATCGGCGTGATGTTCGGCTCGCCCGAGACCACGCCGGGCGGTCGCGCGCTCAAGTTCTACGCCTCCGTGCGGCTCGACATCCGGCGCATCGAGACCCTCAAGGACGGCGCGGAGGCCTACGGCAACCGCGTCCGCGTCAAGGTCGTCAAGAACAAGGTCGCGCCGCCGTTCCGCCAGGCCGAGTTCGACGTGATCTACGGGCACGGCATCTCCTGGGAGGGCACCGTGCTCGACGTCGGCATCGAGAAGGCCGTCGTGCAGAAGAGCGGCTCGTTCCTGTCCTTCGAGGAGGAGCGCATCGGCCAGGGCCGCGAGAAGGCCAAGGCGTTCCTGCGCGAGCATCCCGAGGTGACCCTGCGCATCCTCAACCGCATCCAGGCGGTCTCGGAGGGCTCGATCATCCCGGGTGCGACCGTGCCGCCGCCGGGCCTCGCGCTCGGCGAGGTCACCACACCCGCGGCAGCGGCGCCCGAGGCCGCCGAACCCGAGCCGGCGGCGAGCAACGGCGTCCCGGTCGTGGCCGGCGTCGGCGGCGACGCCTAGGCGGCACGGAGCCTCGGCCGGCACACGGGCGGAGTGATGGACGATCCGCGCGAGCGAGTGCTCGACGCAGCCGGCAAGGCGCTGGCGCGTCGGGCGCTCTCTCGAGCGGCGCTCGCCGAGCGGCTGGCACGGGTCGCGTCGCCGGACGTCTGCGAGGCAGTGCTCGACGACCTCGAGCAACTCGGCTACGTCGACGACGAGGCGCTCGCACTCGCGCTCGCCGAGCAGCGGCTCGCCTCCGGCTGGGGGCCCGGGCGCGTCGAGGCCGATCTCGAGCGGCTCGCGGTCGGCGAGACCGCCGCACGCATGGGCGTGCGGGCGGCGGAGGCCGGGGAGGAGGCGGCGGCCCGTGCGCTGCTCGCCTCGCGGACGGCGGCCGGGCGCACGCCCGCGCAGCGCCTGGGGCTGCTCGCCCGGCGCGGGTTCAGCGCCGATGCCGCCGAGAGCGTGCTCGGCGTGCTCGACGGGTAGCGCAGGCTACGCGGCCGCGATCGCGCGCGGCGCGCCGCGCGCGACGATCAGCAGCGCAGCCAGGAGCGACGCGCAGACGCAGGCGACGACGACGTAGGTCACCGTGTCGCCGTGGTGGTCGGCGAGCGCGCCCGAGGCCAGCGACCCCGTCGCGAAGGCCGTCGCCCAGGTCACCGAGATCACGCCGTTGACGACGCCGTGCGAGACGCCGCGCGAATCCGCTCCGCTCGTCGAGAGCGGGTACATCGCCGTCGAGAGGATCGTGAACGCCGGCGCCAGGACGACCAGCAGCAGGAGTTGCGCCGGATCCGAGAGACCCGTGATGAGCGCGGCCGGCAGGATGACCAGCACCGTCGCCGCGACCATGCCGACGCGCAGCGGCCCGACGCGGTCGGCCCGCCGACCGGCCAGGGGGCCGGCCACTGCGCCGAGTGCCGCCCCGATCATCAGCGCCGCGCCGATGTGCCAGGTCGGCACGCCGTGGCCGTGCAGGTGGCGCGGGACGAGCAGGTCGATCGCGCCGAGCGAGACGGGGTCGATGACCGAGAGCAGGATCGCGGCGATCACGAGCCGGTTGCGCAGCACGCTGCCGATCGAGCGCAGGTAGCTGTGCTCGCGCGGGATCGTGACGCCGGCGGGTGCGCGGTAGGCGAGCGGGAGCGTCAGCGCCGCGGCGCCCGCCAGGCACGTGAAGGCGAGCTCCGGCGAGGTGGCGTGGGCAAACGAGCCGATGCCCGGGCCGATTACCGCGCCGACCGAGAACAGGCCCATGACGATTCCGGCCTCGCGGGCGAGGTGCTCCCGCGGAGTGTTGGCCGAGAGCCACGCCATCGAGGCTGCCCAGGTGATTCCTGCGGCGCACCCCTGTACCGCGCGGGCGAGGTCGAGCACGGGGGCGCTCGGCGCGAAGGCGAACGCCAGCGTCGAGACGGTCAGGAGCGCGCACCCGGCGAGCGCCATGCGGCGCCCGCCGATGCGCGGCGTCATGAATCCCGAGAGCAGCCCGATGATCGGCGTCGGCAGCGGGTAGGCGGCGAGCACGATGCCCGCGCCCGTCTTCGAGAGGTGGAAGCGGTCGGCATAGCTCGGCAGGAGCGGGACGACGGCCTGGTAGAGCGTCGACTCGACGAGCATCGTCAGGCCGACCGCGATCGTGATGCGCCGCACGTTCACGGCTCGATTCTGCCCGCTCGCAGGGTGTGGCGGCGGCGCTCTGCGGCACCGGTCGCGCGCCCCGGCGGTGGGCAAGGCTCTACGATGTCGCTGCACTCTCGTTTCGATCATTCGCCGCCGCGACCATGCGCCGGCAGTTCGCGTCTACGACCCTCCGACTCGGCGCTCAGGCGCCATTTCAACCGCTCCGCACAGGAGCGACCGGAAAGCCTTACTCCGCGACCTGCCCGCGTGCTCCCTGCGGCACAACAGCACGGGGCCCGGCGGCGCCCGCCGGCCGGCCCAGGGGGACCGACATGCTCGAGGCAGCACTTGCCCTTGTGGGACTCGTCGTCGGGGCTGCGCTCGCCGCCATCGTGATGCACGGTCGCGGGGGCTCGGGCGAGGCACTGCGTGCCGAGGCCGAGCGCGAGCTCGCGACCGCGCGCCGCGAGGCGGATGCCGTGCGCAAGGAGGCGGAGGTGTCGGCCAAGGAGTACATGCTCGGGGCCCGCACCGAGGTCGAGGAACAGCTCAAGGAGCGCAGCCTGGAGGTGGCGCGCTCCGAGGAACGGCTCGGTGCGCGCGCCTCGCAGCTCGACCAGCTGGCGGCCGACATCGCCGCCCGGGAGGGCAGGCTCGGCGAGCGCGATGCGGCGCTCTCCGAGCGCGAGGGACGGGTCTCGCAGCTCACCGAGCTGGGCGAGCGCGAGCTCGAGCGGGTCGCCGCGATGACGCAGCTGCAGGCGCGCGAGACGCTGCTCGCGAACGTCGAGGAGCAGGCCCGGCACGACGTCGCGCGGCGCATCCGCACGATCGAGGACGAGGCCCGCCACGAGGCCGATCGCCGCGTGCGCAACATCATCTCGATCGGGATCCAGCGCACCGCCTCGGCGCACGCCGCGTCGACGACCGTCTCGAGCGTCCAGCTCCCGTCGGACGAGATGAAGGGCCGGATCATCGGCCGCGAGGGGCGCAACATCCGCGCCCTCGAGAACCTCACGGGCGTCGACATCATCATCGACGACACGCCCGGCGCCGTCCTGCTCTCGGGCTTCGACGGCATGCGCCGCGAGATCGCGCGCCTCACGCTGCAGCGGCTGATCGCCGACGGTCGCATCCACCCGGCGCGCATCGAGGAGTGCTACGCCCAGGCCAAGACGGAGGTCGAGGAGGAGATCGTGCGCGCCGGCGAGCAGGCCAGCTTCGACGCCAAGGTGCCCGGCCTGCACCCCGAGCTGCTCAAGGTGCTCGGGCGTCTGAAGTACCGCACGAGTTACGGCCAGAACGTCCTGAGTCACTCCGTCGAGGTCGCGCACGTGGCGGCGATCATGGCCGCCGAGCTGGGCGCGTCCCAGAAGACGGCGCGCCGCGCGGCACTGCTGCACGACGTCGGCAAGGCGCTCACGCACGAGGTCGAGGGCTCGCACGCGATCATCGGCGCTCAGCTCGCACGCAAGCACCGCGAGTCGGCAGCGGTCGTGCACGCCATCGAGGCCCACCATTTCGAGGTCGAGCCGCAGACGATCGAGGCCGTGCTCGTGCAGGCGGCCGACGCCATCTCCGCCGCGCGGCCCGGTGCGCGCGGCGAGTCGATGGAGCACTACGCCAAGCGGCTCGAGGATCTCGAGCGCATCGCGACCTCGAAGCCCGGCGTCGAGCGCTGCTTCGCGATGCAGGCGGGCCGCGACGTGCGCGTGATGGTCAAGCCGGACATGATCGACGACGACGCTGCGACGATCCTCTCGCACCAGATCGCGCGCGAGATCGAGGACAGCCTGGAGTACCCGGGCCAGATCAGGGTGACCGTGATCCGCGAGCTGCGCGCGACGGACGTCGCGCGCTGAGCGGTGTCGTCGCACGACGTCGCGTGCGTCGGCCCGGCGAGCGTGGATGTGATCCTCGAGGGGCTCGAGGCACTCCCGGCGCACGGTGAGCTCGCGCACGCGGCCCGTTCGGAGATCGCCCCCGGCGGCTCCTGCAACGTCGCCATCGCGTGCTCGCGACTCGGCCTCACGAGCGTGCTCGTCGCTCCCGTCTGTCAGGACGACCTGGGGTCGCTGCTGACCGCGCGGCTGGCCGGGGCGGGCGTCGACTGGGTCGGCCCGCCCGGCATCCGCACGCCGGTGTCCGTGGCCCTCGCCACCGCGGGGGACCGCGCATTCGTGCACTCGGGCGATCCGCGCCCGCTGCTCGCCGGCGACGTCGCGCTGCTCGCACCCCGCGCGGTGATCGGCGATGTCGAGGGGATCCTCGCAGGCCCCGACGCGCCGCGCCTGTATGCGACCTGCGACACCGTGCAGGCGCACCAGTGCGCCGGGCGGCCCGAGCAGCTGATCGGCGCCGCGGGCACGCTGATCGTGAACGCGGGCGAGGCCGCCCTCGTGACCGGTCAGAGCGATCCGGAGGAGGCCGCCGTGGCGCTCGCGCGCCTCGTCGGCACCGCCGTCGTCACGCTCGGTGCCGACGGCGCCGTCGCAGCGAGCGGCGGCATCATCGCCCACGCCGAGGCGCCGCGGCAGCCGGCGCGCGCGCTCGTCGGCGCGGGCGACGTGTTCGCGGCGGCATACGTCTGGGCCGATCTGGCCGGCTCGCCGCTGGCCGAGCGGCTGGCGCTCGCATGCCTCTACGCGACGCTCTCGATGCGTGCCCCGAGCGTGCTGCGCGGCGCGCTCACGCTGCGCGAGCTCGTGCGCGCGGCCGAAGCGCACGGCGTGCCGCTCCCGCCGGCCACGCTGGAGCAGTAGCGCGTCTCGGAAGCGCGGCCCGCGGCGCGGGCCGCTCCTAGACTCCCGGGCGAGACCGTTCTCCCGCCGTCCGGAGGTACGCGCCCGATGACCACGCCCGACCTCATGCCGTTCCACACGCAGCTCCCCGTGAAGCTCAGCTTCGGCGACGGTGTGATCGCCGAGCTCGGCGACGTGCTCGCATCGCTCGGCGCCGGCAGCGTCTTCGTCGTGGTCGAGGAGCCCATGGTGGGTAACGAGGGCATGGAGGCGGCGCTCGCGGCGTGCGCCGGCGCGGGCATCCGCCTCGAGCGCTACCTCAAGCGCTCCGGCGAGCCGACGGTCGCGGCGGCCGACGAGGTCGCGCGCGCGATCTCGGAGGAGAGCTGGGAGGCCGTGGTCGGCATCGGCGGCGGCTCGGCGCTCGACCTCGCCAAGGCCGGGCGGCTCCTCGCCGACGCCGGCGGGACGGTCTGGGACTATCTCGAGGACGAGCGGCCGTTCTCGCCGCCGGTGCTGCCGCTCGTGCTCTGCCCGACGACCTCGGGCACGGGCAGCGAGGTCTCGGGCGCCTCCGTGCTGACCGACAGCGAGCGCGATCGCAAGGTCGGCATCGCCAACGGCCTGATGCGGGCGCAGCACGCCCTCGTCGATCCGCTGCTCACGCTCGGCCTGCCTCCGGGCCCGACCGCCCACTCGGGCGTCGACGCCCTCGCGCAGGCCATCGGGGCGTGCACCGTGCGCGACGGCAACCCGCTCTCGGTCGCCTTCGGGCTCGAGGCGGTGCACCACATCGGCCGCTCGCTCGAGCGGGCGGTTCGCGACGGCTCCGACCGCGATGCCCGCCGGCAGCTCGCCTGCGGCAGCCTCACGGGCGGCCTCTCGATGAACCTCTCCGACTGCGCGGCGGATCACGCGCTCGGCCAGGCCATCGGCTCGATGCTGCACCTCCCGCACGGACTCACGGTGGGGCTCGTGCTCGCCGAGACGCTCGAGCGTTCGCGCGTCGACTGCGCGCCGCGCCTCGAGCGCGTGGCCGATGCGCTGGGGGAGCCGGACGACGGCTCCGGCGACGGCTCGCGCGCGGTACGCGCAGTCCACCGCATCCTCGCCGCCGTGCGCTTCCCGACGGCCACCGAGGCCGGCGTGCGCGAGGAGCACGTCGAGCGGCTGACCGAGCTGACGCTGACCGAGCAGGCGTTCTTCTTCGACTACGACTGCCACGACTGGTCGCGCGACGAGGTCGCCGGCGCCTTTCGCGAGGCGCTCGCCCTGGCTGTGCGTTGACGGGTATCCACGACAACCACAACCACCTCGTCGCCAACGGCGATGCAGTGGCGATGGTGCAGGCCGCCGAGGACGCCGGGCTCGCGAGCTTCGCGTTCACGGAGCACATCTTCCACCTCGAGGAGGCGCGGGCCGCGAGCCGCTATCTCGGCAATCGCTGGGAGGCGGAGCTCGAGGGCCCGCCGATCGGCGTCGATCGCTACCTGAGCGAGATCGCCGCCGCGGGGGAGCGCGTGCCCGCCGTCGCCGTGCGCACCGGCCTCGAGCTCGAGCACTGGCCCGACGACCCGCGCGTGCGCGAGGTGCAGGACGCCTTCGTCGCGCAGCACGCCGACCACTGGGACATCGTGCTCGGCTCGGTGCACTGCCTGAGCGGCGACCACTCGATCTTCGACCCCTCGATGCCCATGAGCTCGGCCGCGGCCTGGGACGACTACCTCGAGCGCATCGCCGATGCCGTCGAGCACGGCGGCTTCGACGTCGTCACGCACCCCATACGACTCGCCGTCAGCCGCCCCGACGCGCCGGCCGACCTTGCGCACCGGCTCGACCGGATCGCGGAGCTGGCCGTGGCGACCGGCACGGCGCTCGAGCTCAACGGCTCGGACGTCCGCGGCTATCCGGAGCTCGTGCGGGTGCTCTGCGAATCGATCGCGCGCGCGGGTGCGGCGGTCAGCCTCGGCTCCGATGCGCACCGGCCGCGCCGTGTCGGCGCCGTGCTGGAGGGCCTCGGGATCCTGCGCGCCGCGGGCGTGCACGAGGCGGTCGCGTTCGAGCGCGGCCGCCGCATCTCCGTTCCGCTGTGACCGGGTCCCCGGCGCCGCGCTCGGCCGTCGGGCTGCTCGCGTTCGCGATCGGGGTCTTCATCGTCTCGTTCCCGCTGATCGTGATCGCCCTGCGCGACTTCGGGCCGGCGACGGCCACGCTGGTGCGCATGGTGCTCGGCGGTGCCGTGCTCGCCGTGGCCGCGCGCGGCCACATGGCGGCGCTGCGCGGCTCGCGGATGCGCATCGCGCTGTACGGGGCCTTCGGCCTGGGCGTGCAGTCGTGGCTCCTGTCCTACGCGATGACGCACGTCGGCGGAGCGCTGCCCGCGCTCGTCCTGGGACTCGAGCCGATCGTGATCGGCCTCGTCGGGAGCCTCGTGGTGCGCGAGCACGTGGGCACGCGCCTGCGCGTCGCGTTCCTGATCGGCCTTGCGGGCGAGGCGGTCATCTCGGGAGCGGTGACCGCCGGGGCGGCCGAGCGACCGCTGCTGCCGCTGCTCGCACTGGCCGGAGTGGTCACGCTCTTCTCGGGCTACAGCGTCTCGCTGCGGCAGCTCGCCGGCCTGCCCTCGAGCGCCGTCGTGTGCATGGCGTCGGCCGGCGGCGCGGTCGCGGTACTGCCGCTCGCCGTGACCGAGGTGATCCGCGGCGATGCCGTCCATGCGCTGCACGCCGGGCCGGTCGCCGCGCTGATCTTCGCGTCGGTGGCCGCGAGCGGTCTCGGCTATCTGGCCTGGGCGGCGGCGCTCTCGCGCGTGCGCGCCGCGGTGGCGGCTCTCGGCCTCTACCTCGTTCCGATCGGCGGCGCGCTGTCGTCCCACGTGGGTCTCGGCGAGCCGCTCTACGCCCGGCACGCCGTTGGCGCCGCGATCGTGATCACGGCCGTCCTGATCGCGCGCTCCGGAACCCGGATCCGCCCGCGGCCCGTGCAGGTCGAATAAGGCCGGGCCCCTAGACTGCAGCCCGATGCGCCGCTACAGCGTCACCACCTTCGGCTGCCAGATGAACGTCCACGACTCCGAGCGGATGAAGGGGCTGCTCGAGTCGCTCGGGCTGGGCGAGGCGACCTCGCCGGAGGATGCCGACGTGCTCGTGTTCAACACGTGCACGATCCGCGAGAAGGCCGACGAGCGCTTCCACTCGCGGCTCATGGACGCCCGCGCCGCCAAGCTGCGCGATCCGTCCAAGGTGATCGTCGTCGGCGGCTGCTGGTCGGAGTCGATCAAGGACGAGCTCTTCGACCTCTATCCCTTCGTCGACCTCGCATACGGGCCTGGCAACATCTCGCGCCTCGGCGAGTTCATCCAGGCCGGGGGCGACGTACCGCGCGGGCACTTCTCGACGTTCGACGAGTTCTCGGGCGACCTGCCGATGCGCCGGGAGCGGCCCTTCCAGGCCTGGCTCCAGATCTCGCAGGGCTGCAACTCGACCTGCTCCTACTGCATCGTGCCGTCCGTGCGCGGGCGCGAGCAGTCACGGCCCGCGGCGCAGCTCGTCGCCGAGGCCGAGCGATTCGCCGCCGACGGCGTGCGCGAGCTGACGCTGCTCGGCCAGAACGTCAACTCGTGGGGCCGCGACCTGCCGGTTGCCGAGCGCCGCGGCTTCGGCGAGCTGCTCCGCATGCTCGACGCGGTGCCGGGCATCGACCGCATCCGCTACACGAGCCCGCACCCCAAGGACATGCGCGACGACGTCATCGCCGCGCACCGCGAGTGCGCCGCGGTCTGCGAGCACGTGCACCTGCCGCTGCAGTCCGGCTCGACGCGCATCCTGCGCGCGATGCGCCGCACGTACTCGCGCGAGCGCTTCGTCGCGCTCGCATACCGGCTGCGTGACGAGGTGCCCGGCCTGGCGCTCACGACCGACATCATCGTCGGCTTCCCGGGCGAGACCGAGGAGGAGTTCTCCGAGACGCTCGCCGTGTGCGAGGAGGTCTCGTTCGACCACGCCTTCACGTTCATCTACTCGCCGCGGCGGGGGACGGACGCCGCGCGTATGGAGCAGCAGGTCGCCGAGGACGTCAAGCGCGAGCGCCTGGAGCGGCTCGTCGAGGTCATCCAGCGGCACGCCCGCGCGCGCAACCAGGCGTTGCTCGGGACGCTCCAGGAGGTGCTCGTCGAGGGCCCGTCACGCACCGACGCGCAGGTCCTGCGCGGTCGCACCCGCACCAACAAGACGGTGCTGCTGACGAGCGCCGAGCCGGGCGAGATCGTGAGCGCGCGCATCGAGGCGGCGACCTCGCAGACGCTGCGCGGCGTCCGTGAGTGCGTTGCCGCGACCGTCTGAGCCAGTGGTCGTCGGGATCTTCGGCGCGACGGCCTCGGGCAAGTCCGCGCTCGCCCTGGCACTGGCCCGCCGCCGGCGCTGCGAGATCGTGAGCGCCGACTCGATGCAGGTCTACGCGGGCGTGGAGAGGCTCACCAACCAGCCGAGCGCGGCCGAGCGCGCCGAGGTGCCGCACCACCTCGTGGGCTACCTCCCGCTCACGGAATCGAGCTCGGTGGGCGCGCACGCGCCACTCGCGCACGCGGCGATCGACGCCGCGGCCGAGCGCGGGGCCGTGCCGCTCGTCGTCGGCGGCACGGGTCTCTACCTGCGTGCCGCGCTGACCGATCTCGCGCTTCCGCCGGCGGTTCCGCCGGCCGAGCGCGCGCGCTGGGAGCGCTTCTACGACGAGCGCGGCGGCGAGGACGCGCTCGCGGAGCTCGCGCTGCTCGACCCGCGTGCCGCCGGGCGGCTGCACGCGAACGACCGCCGCCGCGTCGTGCGCGCGCTCGAGCTCGCCGGGCACGGTGCGAGCCTCGCGCCCGAGAGCGATCGCCTCTGGGGCGGCGGCGTGCGCCGCCCGGCGATCGTCGCGGTCGTGTCGTGGCCGCGCGCCGAGCTGCGCGCGCGCATCGCCCTGCGCACCGACGCGATGCTCGCGGGCGGCGCGGTCGACGAGGTGCGCGCGCTGCGCGAGCGCCGCGTCGAGGCGTCGCCCACGGCGGTGCGCATCCTCGGGCTCGCGCAGATCGGCGCCTGCCTCGACGGCCGTGCGACGCCTGCCGAGTGCGCCGCCGAGATTGCGCTGCGCACCGGGCAGTACGCCCGCAGGCAGGAGACCTGGGCGCGTAGGATTCCCGGGGCCATCGAGCTCGCGGGCGGCGATGGCCCGGAGCGCAACGCCGACCGCCTGCTGGAGCTGATCCCTTGACGTCCGATCCCGAGGCTCTCGCGCGGCTCGCGTTCGAGCTCGTCGCCGTCCCGAGCGTCACCGGTGACGAGGCCGCCCTCGCCGACCTCGTCGAGGCACGTTGCCGTGCGCTCCCGGCCACCGCCGTCGAGCGCATCGGCAACTCGCTCGTCGTGCGCGTGGGGGGCCGCGACGACGCCATCGCGCTCGTCGGCCACCTCGACACGGTGCCGCCCTGGGCCGGCCACGAGCCGGTGCTCGAGGGCACGCGCGTGATCGGCCGCGGCGCTGCCGACATGAAGGGCGGCGACGCCGCGATCCTCGCGGTGCTCGAGCAGTGCGCGCACACCGGTTCCGACGTCGTGTGCGTGTTCTACGACCGCGAGGAGGGGCCCAACGGCGAGAACGGCATCCACGCGGTGCTCGCCGAGTCGCGGCTGCTCGGGCGGCCGTCGTTCGCGTTCGTCGGCGAGCCGACCGGGTGCGACGTCCATGCCGGCTGCGTCGGGAGCGTCAACGCCGACCTCGTCTTCCACGGCCGTACCGCGCATAGCGCGCGCCCGTGGGAGGGCGACAGCGCGATCCTGCGCGCCGTGCCGTTCCTCGCGCGGGCCGCGGCCACGGCGCAGCGGCCGGTCGAGGTCGAGGGCCTGATCTTCCACGACACGCTCTGCATCACGAAGATCCACGGAGGCGTCGCCCGCAACGTCGTGCCCGATCGCGTCGAGCTGGCGCTCAACGTGCGCTTCGCCCCGGGTCGCGAGGCGGCCGCGGCGCGCGCCGAGGTCGAGCAGCTGGTCGCGGGCGAGGGTGAGCTGACGTGGCTCGACGAGAGTCCGGCCGCGCTGCCGCGCCTCTCGGAGCACGAGCTCGCGCGCTTCATCGGCGAGACGGGCGTCCGCGTGCTCCCCAAACAGGCCTGGACCGACGTCGCCTCGCTCCAGGCCCACGGCATCCCCGCCGTCAACTACGGGCCGGGCGAGGCGCACCAGGCGCACCAGCCCGGCGAGTGGGTCGACGGCGAGGCGATCGCGCGCGTCGCGACCACGCTCGCCGGCTTCCTCGCGCAGCGGTGACGTCTACCGTTGCGGCCATGCGCATCGCGAAGTGGCAGGCGCTCGGCAATCACTTCCTGACCTGTGAGGCGCCGCCCTGGCCGATCACGCCGGCGCGCGCGCGGCTGCTCTGCGACGCCGCGCTCGGGCTCGGGGCCGACGGCGTGCTGGAGCTCGAGCTCACCGCCGACGGGGTCGACGTCGTCGTGCACAACCGCGACGGCTCGATCGC
This sequence comes from uncultured Gaiellales bacterium, assembly GCA_964651695.1. Classification (GTDB taxonomy): domain Bacteria; phylum Actinomycetota; class Thermoleophilia; order Gaiellales; family JALYLC01; genus JALYLC01. The sequence goes on from CAZYYP010000026.1 coordinate 22,373, forward strand.
CGAGGTCTCGGGCAACGGCACCCGCATCGCCGCCGCCTACGCGGCCGCGCGCCTCGGGCGCAGCGAGCTGCGGGTGCGCACCGGCGCCGGGGCAGGCGAGGCCCGCGTGCTCGCCGACGGCCGCATCGCCGTGCGGCTCGGGCGGGCCTCGCTCGCGGGGCCGCAGGAGGATCTGCGCGCCGGGGATCCGGGCGTCGCGTACCGCTTCGTCTCCGTCGGCAACCCGCACGCCGTGCTGACGGTCGCGGATCCGGCGGCGTTCCCCCTCGGCGTCGAGGGGCCGCGAATCGAGCTGCACCCGCGCTTCCCCGAGCGCACGAACGTCGAGGCCGTCGTGGTGGTCGATGCCCATCGCGTGCGCATGCGCGTCTGGGAGCGCGGCGTCGGCGAGACGCAGGCCTGCGGCTCGGGCGCCTGTGCCGCGGCCGTCGCCGCGATCGTCGACGGCGGCTGCTCCTCGCCGGTCACGGTCGAGATGCCCGGCGGCAACGTGGAGGTCGGCGTCGACGAGGACCTGCAGCTGACGCTCACGGGCACGGCGCAGCGCGTCTACGCCGCCGAGCTCGACCCGCAGTTGCTCGCGCAGCTGGAGCGGGCCGTCTGATGCGCGGCTCGACGCGCTTGGACGGCCTTCCCGAGTACCTCTCGACGCGCCTCATGCGCACCGTCGCCGAGGCGCGGGCGCGCGGCGTCGACGTCATCTCCCTCGGGATCGGCGACCCGGACACCCCGCCGCCGCTCGAGCTGCGCGAGGAGATCGGCGCGCTGGCGCTGCGCGAGGATCTGCACGGCTACCCGACCAACCTCGGCATCGCCCCGCTGCGCGAGGCCGTGGCGGCGCACTACCGCACGCGCTTCGGCGTCGAGCTCGATCCCGAGCGCGAGATCATGCCGCTGCTCGGCGCCAAGGAAGGGCTCGCGCACCTGTGTCTCGCCCAGCTCGACGCGGGCGACGTCGCGCTGGTGGCCGATCCCGGCTACCCGGTCTACTACGGCGGGCCGGCGATCGCGGGCGGCGAGGCGATCGGCATGCCCTTGCGGGCCGAGCACGGCTTCCTGCCCGACCTCGACGGGATCGGCGAGGACACGAGCCGGCGCGCGAACCTCCTCATCTGCGGCTATCCGAACAACCCGACGGGAGCCGTCGCCGACCTCGCCTTCCACGAGCGCCTGGCTGCGTGGGGCACGGAGCGCGGCGTCGCGATCTGCCACGACAACGCCTACGCCGAGCTGACCTACGACGGCATCACGGCGCCGAGCTTCCTGGCCGCGCCCGGAGCGCGCGAGGCGGGGATCGAGATCTACTCGCTCTCGAAGTCGCTCTCGATGCCCGGCTGGCGGATCGCCTTCGCCGTCGGCAACGCCGAGCTGATCGGCCGGCTGCGCACGCTCAAGACCAACATCGACTCCGGCATGTGGCTCGCCGAGCAGCACGCCGCGGTCCGCGCTGTCGAGCTCGTGCCGTCGTTCACCGCGAGGCTGCGCGAGCTCTACGGGCGCCGCCGCGACGTGCTGTGCGACGGGCTCGACGCCCTCGGTCTCGAGCACGCGCGCCCGAGTGGCGCGCTCTACGCCTGGGTACGCGTCCCCGGCGGCGGCGGATCGATCGCGTTCGCGGAGCGCCTGCTCGAGCACGCGGCCGTCGTCGTGGGGCCCGGGGCGGCCTACGGCCCGTCGAGCGACGGCTACGTGCGCCTGTCGCTGACGGTGCCCGAGGAGCGTCTGCGCGAGGCGCTCGAGCGCATCGCGCGCGTCGTCTGATCGGGCCGGATGCCCGGTGCGTCCATCCCGTGCGTATGCTCCAAGCGTGGGGGAGGACACCAAGCTGATCGAGTACGACGCACGGCCCGAGCGCGCCGTGCTGGTCGCCGTGCTCGCGCA
>CAZYYP010000027.1:0-24120 GCA_964651695.1 uncultured Gaiellales bacterium
GCGTCGTCAAGGGCGCCTTCTACGACGCCGAGGGGGCGAAGCTCCGTGCCTGAGCACTGGGAGGTCACGAAGACCGCCAAGGCCCGGGCCTTCGGCCCGCCCGACGCGATCGATGCGCTCACGGTGCCCCCGGGCGTGCGCGCGGGGCGCGTCGCAGGCGACGAGGTGCTGTGGGTCGGCGACGCCGGGGCGATCGCGACGCTGCTGGAGTCGCTCCAGTCGCAGCTCGGGTCGCTCGGCAACCGCGCCGCCGTCGTCGATCACAGCGACGGCTACGCACTCTTCACGCTCACGGGCGAGCAGCGCGGCGAGATCTTCGCACGCCTCTCGAGCATCCGCATCCCGCCTGCCGGGGGCTTCGTCCAGGGCAACTTCGCGGGCGTGCCGGCGCGGATCTTCTGCGGTGCCGACCGCATCGAGATCGTCGTGACGAGCGACGTCGCGTGGTTCGTCGGCGGCCGCTTCGAGCACGTCGCGCACAGCCTTCCGGCGATGGGAGGGGCAGCGTGAGCGGTCTCTTCTCCTTCAAGCCGTTCTGGCGCGAGCGCGATCTCGCGTCCTCCTACGACGTCGTCATCATCGGCGGCGGTGCCCACGGCCTCGCGACGGCCTACGAGCTCACGAAGCGCGGCATCACCAACATCGCCGTGCTCGAGATGAACTACATCGGGGCCGGCGGATCGGGCCGCAACACGACGATCCTGCGCGCCAACTACAAGACGCCCGAGGGCATCGCGTTCTACGGCGAGAGCCTCAAGATCTACCAGCAGCTCTCGCAGGAGCTCGACTTCAACCTGCTGATCTCGAAGCACGGCCACCTCACGCTGGCGCACTCCGAGCGCTCGGTCGCCGTGCAGCGCGAGCGCGCCGAGGCCAACCAGCTCATGAACGTCGACTCGCGCTGGGTCGAGCCCGACGAGGTCGGCCGGCTCTGCCCGCAGCTCAACATGTCGCGCGACGTCGCCTACCCGATCCAGGGCGCGCTCTACCATCCGCCGGGCGCGGTCATCCGCCACGACGCGGTCGTGTGGGGCTATGCCCGCAAGGCCGACGCCGGCGGCGTGCACATCCACCAGGGCATCGAGGTCACGGGCCTCAAGATCGAGAACGGCACGTGCGTCGGCGTCGAGACCAACCGCGGACCGATCGCGGCCGGTACCGTCATGTCGGCCGTTGCCGGCTGGACGTCGCGCATCACGGACATGGCCGGCATCGAGATGCCGCTCACGAACCACCCCCTGCAGGCGTTCGTGACCGAGCCCGTGAAGCCGCTGCTCTCGAAGATCATCGTCTCCGCCGGCCTGCACGTCTACGTCTCGCAGACCGACCGCGGCGAGTTCCTGATCGGCGCCGAGATCGAGCCGTACACCACCTACAACACGCGCTCGACCTTCACGTTCCTCGAGCACGGCGCGCACAACGCGCTCGAGCTGATGCCATTCCTCGCGCGCCTCAAGATCCTCCGGCAGTGGACGGGCTACTGCGACATGACGCCCGACTACAGCCCGGTGATGGGACTGACCGAGGTCGACGGGTTCCTCGTCGACGCCGGCTGGGGCACCTGGGGCTTCAAGGCCTCCCCCATCTGCGGCGTGACGATGGCCGAGCTGATCGCGACGGGCAAGACGCCGGCGCTGATCGAGCCCTTCGCGCTCGAGCGCTTCCACAAGGACACCGTCGTCCCCGAGAAGGGCGCAGCGGCCGTCTCGCACTAGCGCGGCGCGCCGGGGGTGCTCAGCGCGGCAACTCGGCCACGCCCGCCGGCACGAGGTTGGGGCGCGGTCGCGCACCCAGCAGAACCTGGTCGGCGGAGGCCGCCAGCGCATCGGCCTCCTGCTCGTCGAGCACGACGGCGAGGAGCACGTGGCGTGCGGCGGCCGCCAGGGCGTCGTCGTGGCTGACGTCGCCGGCGACGAGGTCGCGCACGCGCTGGCGCTCGCCCGCGTCGCGACCCGCGAGCGCGCCGGCGCGCAGGGCGGTGAGCGCGAGCGAGCGTTCCGACCGCAGCGCGATCGAGAGCGCGTCGCGGAGGGCGTCCGCGCGCAGCGGCGCATCGACCACGAGCGCGCGCTCGAAGAGCCCGAGCGCCTCGCGGCGGGGGTCGCGCGGGTCGAGCGCGCCGATGCGCTGCGCCGTCGCGCGGGCGACCACGAGCAGATGCGTGTCGAAGCGGAAGTAGGCGCCCTCGACCTGCCGCGACGAGGTCGCGCTGAGCGCGACGGGCGGCCGCGGGCCGCCGTCGATGCGCTCGAAGCCCACGGGCCCGGTGGCGACGGCGGCGCCGGAGACGAGGCGCAGGGCGCGCACGGCGTCCTCGACGAGATCGGCGAGGCGCGGAGGGCGCTCGCCGGGATCGAGCTCGAGGGTGACGGCCAGCGCGCAGCGGCGATCCGGCTCGCCGCCGAAACCCGGTGGCACGAGCAGGCTCGCCTCGGGCCACGAGGCGGCGATGTCGCCCACGTCGGCGCGCACCAGCGAGACGCCGCGCCCGAGATCGGCGGGCGGCTCGCTCACGAGCACGCCGACGAGCGGCGCCAGCGCGTCGTAGAGGTGCCGGCTGCCGGCGACGCCGCGGTCGAGCGGCCCGAAGATCGCGTCGAAGGCGTCGTCGGGGGTCTCGAAGCCATCCTCCCGCTCCGCGATCCCCACGAGCAGCGGCCACATCACGGCAGCGCGCAGGGCCTCGCGATCGTCGACGCCGTCGCCGACGTGCAGGCGCGCATAGGCGACCGCACCGGGCGTCGCCTCGAGCAGCGCCAGCGCGCGGCGCGCGTCGGGGAGCGCGAGGATGAGCGCGCGGCGCTCGTCCATGAAGGCGCCGTAGAGCGGTCGGTAGCTGTAGAGCGACGACGAATCCCGGCCCTCGTGCGCATCGAGCACGAACGGCACTTCGCTGCCGCCGGCGAGGTCGCGCGAGGCGAGTGCGAAGGCGGCCTGCACGAAGCGCAGGAGCGGCTCTCGCAGCTCCCCGTCGAGCACGCCGGCGGGCGGGACGAGGACGCTGTTCATGGAGATGCGATTCGCGCTCGCCGCGCCCGTTCCTGCCGCGCGGGGACGCCCGCGCGCAGCAGGTGCAGGCTGGCGAGACCGGCCCACTCGCCGTAGGGCGCGAGCAGCTCGGCCGTGTCCTCGGCCTCGGCGCGGCGCCCGAGCAGCGAGCTGCAGAGCTTGATCAGCCCGAGATCGCCGACGAGGCCGCGGTCGTAGCGCCCGAGGCCGTTCAGGAAGACCCCGGCGACCGTCCACGGTCCAAGCTGGGGCTCGCGCAGGAGACGCGCCGCCGCGGCCTCAGGCGGAACGGCGGCCAGGCGCTCGAGGTCGAACAGGCGCGAGACGCGGACGAGCGCCGAGGCCCTCCGCGGCGCGAGTCCGCAGGCCGCGATCTGGGCCGCCGACAGGCGCGCGAGGTCGTCGCGGCCCGGCGAGAGCAGCATCCCGGCGTGCTCGCGCCCGCTGCGGCGCACGATCGCGCGCTCGATGCTCCAGGCCTCGCGCGTCGTGATCAACTGGCCGGCCATGGCGCGCACGAGCGCGTGCAGGCAGGTGCCGGTGCGCCCGGCACGCAGCCCACGGGCACGGGCGACGCGCTCGCGCAACAGCGAGTCGCGCTCGGCCAGGGCGAGAAACGGGCCGATGTCGTCGTCGACGGCGAGCAGGAAGCGCAGGCGGTCGAGCGCACAGCCGTCGTCGGGTGCGTCGAGCGCGACCCGCAGCAGCCCGTCGGGCAGCTGCGCGACCCGAGCGTAGGCCGGCCCCGCGGACGTGGCGAACGCCAGCTCGGCACAGCCGTCGCGCACGCGAACCGTGCCATCGCGGGCCGGTCCGAGCGACATCCGCAGGTGGTAGGGGCCGCGCGGCCGGAGCTCGATCAGCGCCGTCACGGGATCAGCGACGCGGTCGTCGGCGGGTCGTCCGCGAATCCCGGTGCGACCTCGGCAAGCGTCGCGATCCGCCCGAGCCGCTCGCGGAGATCGGCCTCGGCCTCCGCCGGCAGGCCGAGCGCTGCGGGAACGTCGAGCCGCGGAGCCGCCACGTAGGCGCCCGCCTGCAGCAGCACCGCCCCGCCCCGCCGCCGTTGCGCGAGCCCCACGAGCTTGCGCCCGTCGCGCCGCGTCACGAGCTCGTAGCTGCCGATGCCGGCGAAGCACGCGAGCCGGGCGGCCGCACGATCGCTCGCGGGCGCCCCGGCCGCCTCCTCGGGCAGGACCGCGCGAAGATCGGCGCCGCGCGCCGTGAGCGCGGCGAGCAGCGCCTCCGCGAGCCACCGGTACGATCGACCCACGTCGTCGATTGCAAGCGGATGGCCGCGCGGCAGCGCGATGTCGAGCATCAGGTAGCGATCGTCGCAGGACACCGCGCCACCGCCCGTCGCCCGCCGCAGTGCCGTCCCGGGCGCGGCCGGCCGCTGGGCCGATCCCAGCACGATCACGGCGTCGGTCGGGCGCGACCAGCCGGCGCGCAGCGCGCCATCGTCGCGCGTGCGCTCGAGCCAGTCGTCAGCCCGCGCCAGGAGCTCGGCCGCCGGGGCACGCTCGACGGTCACGGATCGACCTCGACCACGACCTCCTCGAGCTCGCCGATCGCCGCTCGCACGGCCTCCTCCACCTTGCCCGCGAGCGCGTGCGCATCGGCGACCGACTGCCCGGCGATGGCGCGCACGCGCAGCACGACGACGTAGCGGCCGTCGTGCTCGAACACGAGCACCTCCTCGGGCTCGCCCGCGACCGGCCGGACAGCCCGGGCGACCCCGTCGCGGAGGTCGCGGCGGCGCCCGGTGACGTCGAAGGCGGCCGTCACGCCCGGCGTGTGCGGCTCGAGGTGGATGTAGACGTCGGCGGCGCCGGTCTCGCGCCGGATCTCCGCGCGCAGCCTCTGGGTGATCGTCGCCGCCTCCTGCAGGGGCAGACCCGCGTCGACGCGCGCGTGGAGCGTGATCGCTCGCCCGCCCGGCCGCATCAGCACGGTCGCGTTGTGCACTTCGATGACGCCCGCCACCCGCATCGCGGCGGCGACGACGCGCTCGCTCGGCCGTTCGTCGGCCGCCAGCGGCTCGGCGTGCACGGACACCTCGGCGGGCCCGCCGAGCTCGTGCTCGACGACGCGCTCGACCTCGTCCATCACGGCATGGCTGCGCTCGAGTCCGGCCAGCCGGTCGACGCCGATCACGATGTCGGCGAAGAACTTGCCGCCCGAGGAGCGCACGCGCAGGGCCCGCACCTCCGTCACGCCCGGGAGCGACGCCACCACGGCCCGCAGGTTCGCCTCGGCGCCGACGGGCGCGCTGTCCATGAGCGCATCGACGTTGGAGCGCGCGAGCCGGACTGCCCCGAGCACGACGAGGCAGCCCACGAAGAGCGCCGCCAGGGAGTCGGCGCGCGGATGGCCGAGCGCCGTGAAGCCGAGCCCGGCCAGCACGGCGAGGGTGCCGGCGAAGTCGGCCGCGAAATGCACGGCGTTGGCGCTCAGGGCCGCGCTCGCCTCGCTGCGGGCCACGCGGGCCGAGGTCGTCGCACGGGCGGCGTCGATCACGAGCACGAGCCCGAGCATCGCCGCGGCGTACCAGGTGGCATGCACGTCTCCCCCGTTGCCGGTCAGCCGGATGACGGCCGAGAGCGCGATCCATATGGCCGCGATCACGAGGATCGCCGCCTCGCCGAGCGCCGAGAGGTTCTGGGCCTTGCCGTGGCCGTAGGGATGTTCGTGATCGGCCGGGCGCTCCGCCACGCCGACGGCATAGAGCGTGAGCAGCGCGGCGGCCGCGTCGACGCCCGAATGGACGGCCTCCGCGACGATGCCGAGGCTGCCGGTGAGGTAGCCGACGAGCAGCTTGACGCCGACGAGGGCCAGCGCCGCGCCGAGCGAGAAGAGCGCGGTGCGCCGAGCTGCAGACACCCGGGGATCGTACCCGGCTCCCAGCCCGGAATCGCGGCTCGCTCCCGAGAGGGCACTACCCTTCCGCCCGTGAGCACGACGGTGACCATCCGCCCGGCGGTGCGCGGGGACGCGGCGACGCTCGCGGCGCTCTTCTCGGCGCAGCGCGAGCACCTGGGTCCGTGGGATCCGCGCCGCGATCCCGGCTTCTATACGCGCGCAGGGCAGCGCTCCCGCCTGGTCGGCGTCGAGCGCGACCGGGCCGCGGGCACCGCCTTCCGGTGCCTGATCCTCGAGGACGGCGAGCTCGCCGGGGAGATCGCGATCTCGAACGTCGTGCGCCGTTCGTTCCAGAGCGCGAACCTCGGCTACTGGGTGGCCCGGGAGCGCAGCGCGCGCGGCGTCGCAACCGCTGCCGTCGCCGCGATGTGCGAGTTCGCGTTCGGCGAGCTCGATCTGCATCGGCTCGAGGCCGGCACGCTGCTGCACAACACCGGCTCGCAGATCGTGCTCGACCGCAACGGCTTCGCCCCGTTCGGGGTGGCACCGAAGTACCTGCGCATCGCCGGTGCCTGGTGCGATCACGTGCTCTTTCAGCGCATCTCGGACGACCGTGCCGAGCCGCTCGGAACGGCCGCACTCGCCCGCAGAATCACGCTGCTCGCTGACCCGCAGTAGCGCCACTTCTCGACGGCGTCAGCAGATTACGTACAGAATTGTCTTGAAATCTGAGCTGTTATGCGCGATGGTGAGGGCAGGGCGCACGTCGGCCCTTCTTATGCCAGACGTTCTCCGCAGCATCGAAGAGCTCGAACGTGACCGCCGGGAGCACCTGTCGATCGGTGACCAGCGCGCGGCTGCGACCTGCGATCGCGAGATCGGGATCGCACTGGCGGAGGCGGGCGACCTGGAGGGCGCACTCGTGCGTCTGGACGCTGCGCGCAGCGTCCTGGAGCGCGCCGGGGACATCGCGATCTGCGATCACTGCCTCGGCATCGTGCTGGCGCGCCTCGGCCGCGAGCACGAGGCGCTGCAGCGACTCGAGAGCGCGCGCAGCGCCTACGCATCGCAGCATCGCTACCTCGCGGTCGCCGACTGCGAGGAGCACATCGGGTACGCGCTCCTCGCGCTCGACCGGCCGGGCGCGGCGGTCGAGCACCTGAGCCATGCGCGCACGCTGCACGACGAGGCCGGGCGCACCGACCACGTCGCGGCCTGCGAGGCGGGGCTCAGCGCAGCGGGCGGTCATCGCCCGCATCCGCGCCCTGCGTTCGAGTTGCCGCGCGTCGCGCCGCCGCTCCGCGCCCGCCTCTCCAGCTGAGGCTTCGCCGTGGGCTGAGGCGGCCTTACGCCTCGAGCGCCCAGGCCGGCTCTGCCAGGAGCCGTGCGATCGTCGCCAGGAAGCGCGCCGCCGGGGCGCCGTCGACCGCGCGGTGATCGAAGGACGCCGACAGGCTGACTGTCTCGCGCAGCGAGCCGACCGCCAGGATCGCAGCCTGCGGCGGCAGGACGAGCGCGTGGAAGCGATCGACGCCGAGCGGGCCCAGGTTCGAGATGCTGAACGTGCCGGCGAAGATCTCCTCGGCCCGCAGGCGGCGCGTGCGCGCGCTCTCGGCGAGGCGCAGGCGCTCGGCCGCCAGTTGCTCGAGCCCGAGCGTGTCGGCATCGAGGACCACCGGGACGGTGAGCCCGTCGTCGAGCGCGAGCGCGAGACCGATGTTGACGCGCTCGTGCACGATCACGCAGTCATCGCCGAAGCTCGCGTTGACGCCCGGGTGCTCGCGGAGCGCGCGTGCGCACGCCATCGTCATGACATCCGTCAGCGTGGCGGCGTGCCTGCCGCCCTTGAGCGCCTTGCGCAACTCGTGCAGCCCCGCCGTCGGGACGTCGCGCTGGAGCGTGAACTGGGGCACGACGGCGCTCACGCTCATGGAGCGCACGGTGCCCCGGCGAAGTCCGGTCAGCTCCACGCGCGTGCCCGCGCCGCGCGCGTCGTCGCCGCTCACCGTCCCGCCTACCTGACCCAGAGCAGCGACGGCATGAGATGCAGCTGCGGGCTCCAGCGGTAGTTGCCCACGCGAGCGGAGACGAGGTCGATGCTCGTCGGGTTGAAGAGCGGCAGCCAGACCGCGAGGTCGGTGACGCGGCGGTCGACCTGCCGCCACAAGCGCCGGGCGGCTTGCGGCTTCGTGGCGCCGAGGGCGATCGCCTGCTCGATCAGCGGCTGCACGGTGGTGCGGTCGCAGAAGCCGCTGATGTTCGCGCTCGAATCGGAGTCGGGCACGAATGCGTCGCAGCCGAGCAGCCCGTCGAGCACCTCGGCGGGCTCCGGATAGTCCGGATGCCACTGCGCGAGTCCCGCCTGCACGCGGTTGCGCGAGTTCTGCACGTACGGGTGCTGCACGCCTGCCGGGAGGGCCTTCACGCGCGAATCGAAGCCGATCTGGAACAGCACGACCTGAATGTATCTGCCGATCGCCTTCTGCACGCCGTCGTTGGCGACCACGACGTCGACCCTGACGCCCGCCATGCCCGACTGCGCGACCAGCGCCCGCGCGCGCGTGAGATCGGGCGCCGACCACGGCGCCGCGCCCCCGCGAGTCCAGGGGCAGTACGGCGCGTAGCCCGGGAAGCCGGGCGGGAGCACCTGACAGGTCGGCGTTGCGCGCTGGGGCCCGCCGAACAGCTTCACGATCTCGTCGCGGTCGATCGCCAGATTGATCGCCTCGCGCGCCGCGAGTTGGTTGAAGGGCTTGATGTTGACGTTGAGCGCCACGTACCAGTCCGCGGGCAACTGGTTGACGTGCAATTGCGACGCGAAGCGGCTCCCGAGCTCCTGCAGCCGGTCGCCCGGCAGGTCGTCGACCACCCAGTCGGCCTGGCCGCTCTCGACGTGCGTGACCTCCGCCTCGATGCCGAGGCCGAAGCGCTCGACGATGCTGTCGACGTTGCCGTCGGGCTGGGCCGCCGGCGCCCAGACCTCGAAGTACGGGTTGCGGCGCAGCACGAGTCTCCTCGCGGGCGCGTAGGCGGCCCAGTAGTACGGGCCGGTGCCGGCGAGCCGCGCGATGTCCGTGCCGATCTCCTCGTCGCCGACGCTCGGCGGCAGGAGCGCCGCCGGCGTCAGCGCCAGCTTCTGGGGCCAGGCGAGGTCAGCGTGCGTGAGATGGAAGACGATCGTCCTGCCGGTCACCTCGATGCCGCTCTGAAGCGTGCAGGTCGCCGGGTTCGCGAGGCACGCCGCCGCCCCGTCGAGGAGACCGTAGAGCGGAGCGGCGAACACCGAATGCACCTTGAAGAGGCGCTCGAATGTGAAGCGCACGTCGCCTGGCCTGACCGGCGCACCCGTGGAGTAGCGCACCCCGCTGCGCAGTGTCAGCGTCCACGTGCGCCCGCCGTCGGCGGTGCGTGGAAGTGTCGTCGCGAGGTCGGGCACGAGGCTGTTCGCGGCTGCGCCGGCCGTCTTGCGGAAGGCCGTGAGCCCGTCCTGGGTGACCTGGAAAAGCTGCTCGTACTGCGACGTCGCGTTGACCTGCGGGTCGGCGGTGCCGGCGTTCGCGTGCGCGAGGGCGACGAACGTGCCCCCGCGGTGCGTGGCCGCCTGGACGGCGCCGGGCAGCGCGAGCAGAGCCGCGAGGACGGCGAGCACGCAGCGGCAGACCGATGATCGACGCACAGCTTCTCCTCGGCGGAGGGCGGATGGTATCGCCCGACTCGCCGCGGGGCTTCACCTCCCCTCGGGCGTGGCTCCGCGAGCACGGACGGCCGCAAAGGGATAACGTCGCCCGCGCACCCGGCGAGCGGGCGAAGGGGAGGACTCGCGGTGAAGATCGAGGTCATCGAGGGCATCGGAACGGCGCATGCGTCGGCGCTCCGGCAGGCCGGCGTGACGCACGTGCGCCATCTGCTGCAGCGCGCCCAGACCGCGAGCGGCCGCGACGCGCTCGCCCGCGAGAGCGGGCTCACGACCGCCCAGCTGCTCGAGTGGTTCAACCACATCGACCTCATGCGGATCCGCGGTGTCGGCGCCGAGTACTCCGACCTGCTCGAGGCAGCGGGCGTGGACTCGCCGGTCGAGCTCGCCCGGCGCAGCCCGGCCCAACTCGCCGCGGTCCTGGCAGCGACCAACGCCAGCCACCCGCTCGTGCGGCGCGTGCCGTCCGAGAGGGTGCTGGCGGGCTGGATCTCCGAGGCGCGTACGCTGCCGCGCCTGCTCACCGACTGAACGACTGGAGCCTGCGCATGGCCGAGCACGTCTTCGACGCGTCCATCTACCACCACGCCTGGGATCGCGATCTCGAGCCCGCCCTCGCGATCGCGCCGGGGGATGTCGTGCACTTCGATCTGCTCATGGCCGGCGCGCGGCAGGTGCACGAGGGCGCGTCCTTCGACGAGTGCGCCTTCGACTTCGACACGCTCTACAACCTCGCAGGGCCGATCCACGTCGACGGGGCGGGCCCGGGCGACACGCTTGCCGTCGAGATCCTCTCCCTCGAGACCGGCGAATGGGGCTGGTGCTCGATCCTCCCTGAGCTCGGCCTGCTGCCCGAGGACTTCCCCGAGGGCTTCGTGCGCACCTTCGACCTGCGCGGTGGCTCGACCACGACGCTCGTGCCGGGTGTCGAAGTCCCGATCACGCCGTTCTGCGGGACGATGGGCACCTGTCCCGATCGCGAGGGCGTGTTCGTCCCGTTCCCGCCGCACGAGGGTGGCGGCAACGTCGACACGCGCCACCTCACGGCAGGCACGACGTTCAACATCCCCGTCCACCTTCCGGGCGCGCGCTTCTCGATCGGCGACCCCCATGCGGCCCAGGGCGACGGCGAGGTCTGCGTGGCGGCGATCGAGTGCCCGATGCACGCAAGCCTGCGCTTCGACGTCGTGCACCGATCCTCCCCCGGGCCCTGGTTCGTCACGGCCCCCGGCTCGCTCACGCCGCGTGCCGACCTCGGCGGCTACTACGGGACGATGGGCATCGCGGACGACCTCATGGAGGGCGCGCGCGGCGCGGTGCGCGGCATGATCGCCCTGCTCGGCGAGCAGCACGGCCTCGCGCCGCGCGATGCGTACATGCTCTGCAGCCTCGCCGGCGACCTCAAGATCCTGGAAGTCGTGGACGCGGGCATGTGGAACGTCGGCATGCTGCTGCCGCGCTCCGTCTTCGTCTAGTTGGAGCCGATTTCACGATCGGCGGGGCGCTCGGAGGGCTCGGATCGCCACGCCGATCTTGCATCCGGTCTAGAGCGCCTCGATCCAGTCGCCGACCACCTGGTTGAAGCGGGCGGGCTCCTCCCACATCGGGCAGTGGCCCGACTGCTCGAACACGACGAGCTCGGCCGCCGGCTGCGTGACCTGGAGCCACGGGCCGTTGGCCGCAGCGACGACCTTCTCGTCCGCGCCCCAGACGAGCAGGGTCGGCACCTTGTAGGTCGCCGCGAACGCGCGGTAGTCCTGCAGCGACTGGTCGAGCAGGATGCACGTGCCGGCGTTGGCGCCGATGCGCTGCGTCTCGGCGAGGAGTGTGGCCTCGTCCTCGGCGCTCGGCGGGTGCATGAGCATCTCTGGCACGAAATGCTGCATGAACCCGAGGAAGTCGTCCTGCGCGGCTGCGAGGGCGCCGAAGAGCTCCTCGAGCGGGAAGATGCCGAGATCCCAGCCGCCGGCGTTGAGGTCGGTCGGGCCCTGCGAGACGTTGACGTGGGCTGCGATGCCCTCGGCGCCGAACTGGCGCACGAGATCCCAGATCACGAACGTCCCCATCGACCAGCCGACGAGCACGACGTCCTCCAGCGCGAGGGTGTCGATCAGGTGCTTCACGTCCTGGGCGTACTGCGCGACGCTGTGACCGCCCTCGCTCGCGGGCGACTCACCGTGGCCGCGGAGGTCGACGCTGATCACGCGAAAGCGCTGGGCGAGCGCGCCGGCGTTGCGCTCGAAGAAGCGGCGCGACATGCACACGCCGTGCAGCAGGACGACGGGCCGGCCCTCCCCGGCGTCGTCATAGGCGAGCCGGGCGCCGTCGGGGAGATCGTGGAAGCGGGTCATGGCCGTCGATTGTGCACCACCCGGCCGGCCCCCGGCCCGCTCCGCGAGCCAACGGGCCCTACGGGAAGCGCGCGCCCTGGGTCGCCCCGTGGTTCGTGCGGGCGTCGTAGGCGACGTCCTGCCTGTGCATCAGGTCGAGTTGCGCGTGCGCCGCGGCGTCCGCCGTCGCGCACGTCGCGCGCTTGATCGCGCGCACCACGGCGGGGTAGCGGGCGCGAGCGATGTCCGCGTGGCCCTGCTCATGTCGGGCGAGTGCCTTCGCGTAGCGGGCCCAGGCTGCCGCGACGCCGGCGGAAACGGCCGTGGGACGCGTCCAGCGCGGGAACGACACCGAGATCGTGAGCGTCACCGACGCTTGCGCGAGACTGCACGTGGACGTGCCGTAGCCAGGCCAGTTCCAGTGGAAGTGCGATTGCGTGAACGCGTCGCCATTGAAGCCGTCGGGCGATGCCGGGGCGCGGGCGTTGAGGCTCGCTCTGATCTGTGCCTCGGTGCTGCCGCGGACGGCGTAGTAGTGCATGGTCGCGTGCTTGACGACCGGACCCGGGCCGGCGGCGAGGGTGGCCGGCACGAGCGCCTGGGAGCCGAGCGCACCGGTCGCGGCGAGCGCGCAGGCGAAACGGCGGATGCTGCGTGGACCCATCGGCACACACTAGAAGCCCCCGGCTTCCCGGCAGACCCCCGCGCGGGTGCGATTCACGTGCCGTCCACCCCATGTGCTAGGCGCCTAGGCTGGCCCCAACACCCTTTGAAACACGTATTTTCCCCCCATGGGTGGGTAACGGGGGTGGCTACTCTGATCTGGCATGAGAACACGGATTGAGCAGCGTTTTCGCTGATCCGCGACAGGCTTAAAACACCCTATGTGGGTGGCCCCAGACACCCCTTGAATCTATAGAAACCTACGCTTACGCTCATTTCCGGGAGGCTTCGGGTCAACGCCCCGTACCGGACGGGCCCCGACGCAGCGACGAAGTCTATGAGCGAATACCGTCTCCGCCGGATCTGCTGCGTGTGCGCCTCGTTCATCGGCGCCCGGGCCGCGTCCGCCTCGACGGTTTCCGAGTCGCCGGCAGCGCTGTCTCCCACCGCGCCGTCCGGGCGTGACCTCACCTGATGCGTGTCCTCCTCCTCACCGAAGGTACCTACCCCTACTCCAAGGGCGGGGTGAGCACGTGGTGCCACGAGCTCCTCAACGTGCTCGACGACGTCGAGTTCGATCTCTACGCCCTCACGAACGACCCCACGCTCGAGCCGCTCTTCCCCGTTCCGGCCAACGTGCGGCTGCGCAACGTGGCCATGTGGGGCACGCGGAGCGCATGGGAGACGCGTCGGGCCTCCCCCTTCGCAAGCGAGCGGCGCCGCCTCCGCAACACCGATCGCGTCCCCGCGGCATTCGTCGCGGCCCTGCGCTCGCTCATGCGCGAGACGCTCGGCGCCCAGCACGACGACGAAGCGCTCGGCGCCGCCATCGAGGCCCTGCACCGGCTCTTCCTGCTGCACGACATGGACGCGCTCATGCGCTCCGAGGAGGCCTGGGAGGTCGTGCGCAGCGAGCTGCTCAGTCTCCTCCCGCGCGTGGCCGAGGCCAACGGCTACCCGGCCCCCGTGATCACGCTCGAAGAGGTCGCCGACGTCCGCCGCTGGATCGCGCACTGGCTGACGCCGCTCGCCTCCCCGCTCCCCGTCACGGACGTCGTCCACGCCGCCATGGCGGGCACGTGCACCCTCATCGCCGTGGCCGCACAGCGCGTCCACGGGGCGGCCTCGGTGCTCTCCGAGCACGGCATCTACCTGCGCGAGGCCTACCTCTGGGAGCAGCGCGCCGAGGACGGCCTGACCGGCAAGCTCGTGCGCCTGGGCTTCGCCCGCCGCATGACCGAGCTGCACTACGCGACGGCCGACTGCGTCGCTCCCTGCTGCGAGTACAACCGCCGCTGGGAGGAGCGCTACGGCGTCGAGGCCGAGCGCATCCGCACCGTCTACACGGGACTCGACGCGACGCGCTTCCCGGTCGTCGACCGCGGCCTGCGCGACGAGCCGGTCGTCGTCTGGGCCGGTCGCATCGACCCCCTCAAGGATGTCGAGACGCTCCTCCGCGCCGCTGCGCTGGTCGTCGCCGAACGGCCCGAGGTCACGTTCAAGCTCTACGGCTCCGCGCATCCGACGCAGCGCGCCTACGACGAGACCTGCAGGCAGCTCTGGCGGGAGCTGGAGCTCGAGGGCAGCGTCTTCTTCGAGGGCTGGACGTCGAGCACCGCCGATGCGTTCGCCGAGGCCGACATCGTCGCCCTCACGAGCATCTCCGAGGGCTTCCCCTTCTCGACCCTCGAGGCGCTGCTGTGCGGGCGTCCCGTGGTCGCGACCGCCGTCGGCGGCGTGCCCGAGCAGATCACCGAGGCCTGCGGGCTCGTCGTGCCCCCGCGCGATGCCCGCGCGGTCGCCGACGGCGTACTCGAGCTGCTGGCCGACCCGGTCCGCTGGCAGGAGCGCAGCGACGCCGCCCGCGCATGGGCGTCCGAGAGCTTCGGCATCGACACGTTCGAGGCCGCGCACCGCTCGCTCTACGCCGACGCGACGATCTACGCAGCGGCAGCGCGCGCCGACGCCGAGGCCGCCGCGAGCACCACCAAGCGCAAGCCCAGGCCCAAGCGCAACGGCACCCACAGCGCCGCGCGCAACGGTCACGCCAACGGCAACGGCCACGCGAACGGCAACGGCACCGCGCGCCGCAACGGCACGAGCCGCGTGACGACGAACGGCAACGGCGTCGCGCGCCGCAACGGCGGGCCCCTCGTCGTCGCCGCGGAGAACTCGACCGTCGGGCTCGCGGCCGAGGGAGCGAATGTCGCCCTGGCCGCCGAGGCGACCGGCATCGCGGTGCTCGACCGCCCGGCCACGCGCCGCCCGCACGCGATGATCATCGACGTCGAGATGGTGGATCCGACCGGCGAGCTCGCAGAGCGCCTGGACACGCCGCTCGACGCGCTGGTCGCCCAGATCGCCGGACGCCTGCGCATGCCGCTGCATGCGGACGAGGCGACCGCGACGCTCGAGTCCCTGGGCGTCACCGATGCGGTCGCCGAGGACAGCTACGGCAGCGCCGACACGTTCACGCTCGCGCACTCCCTGTGGCCGCGCATCCGTGAGATCGCCGCACAGCACACGGCCTTCGGGACGCCGCCGCCCAAGACGGCGCGCTCGCCGATCATCGACGCCGCGATCCGCGGTGCGACGGCTCTCGCACCGCTCGGCGCCCTCTTCACCGTGATCGGCCTCTTCGCGGCCGCAGGCTGGCCGGCATCGCAGCTCCTCGCGCTCTCGGCGGGGATCACGCTCGCGCTCGTCCTCAGCGCGGGGCCTGCCACGGCGATGGTCTTCCGCGCGCAGATCCTGATCGGCGTCGGGCACGTGCACGCCGCCGACCGCTTCCTGCTGCGCACCTGCGGTGCGTGTGTCGCCGTCGCCTTCCTGGTCATGCTCGCGCTGTTGCCGGTCACGCTCGCGCTCGACATCTCGAATACGGATCGCCTCACCTTCTGCGGAGCGCTCGGCGTCGCCTCGGCGATCTGGATGCTCATGGCCCGGCTGGTGGCCGGTGGCCGCGCGGGTGTCGCCGGCCTCTGCCTGATCGGCGGCCTCCTTGCCGGAGTCGCGTACGCGCAGGTCACGGGCGGCGGTCGTCACGCCGCCTTCTCCGGCGCCGCGGGCGCCGGCGTCGCCTGCGCGCTCGCACTCGGCGCCGGCGGAGCGCCCCCGAACGCCTCGCGCCGCTACTTCCAGGTACCGCGCTGGCGCCTCGCGCTCGAGCTCTTCCCGTTCGCGCGCTACGGCCTGCTCGCCCTGCTCGTCGTCGTCGCCCCGCACGTCGGCGCATGGGTCGCGGCGGCGCGCACGGGGCACATGGTCGCGGCAGTCGGCGACTTCGAGATCGGCACCACGCTCGCGCTCTTCCCCGCGATGATCGCCTCCGCGCTGGTCGCGGTGAGCAGCCGCCGCGTCTGGGAGATCGCCGTCCACATGCAGCACGGCACCCGCGCCGATCAGCCGGGGATCCTCGCGCACACGCTGCGCACGCACCACGCCAAGAGCCTGCGCCGGTTCGCGCTGGTCGTGACGCTGCTGTCCCTGATCGAGGCGGGTATCGTCGCGCTCGTCATGCCGACGGGCGCGATCGAGAACGTCGCCACGCTCCAGAGCCACACCACGGTCGCCGTCGTCTTCGGATTCGCGCTCTTCGCGTTCGCCGCGCTCGGAGCCGCACAGCTGAGCGCCGGCTACGCGATGGGGCTCGCCAATCCGCGCTCCCCGGGACGTGCCGCCCTGGCCGGCGTCGTCCTCGGTCTCGTGGTCGGCCTCGCGCTCGCACTGCTCCTCGGGCCCGCCTGGGCCGTCGGCGGCCTGGTCGCCGGGACGCTCGGATTCGCCGCGCTCGCGGTGCGCTCGACCGACCGCCTGCTCGAAGGCGCGGCGTACCACTACGCCACCGTCTTCTAGGACGGGGACGGGCGCACGTGAAGATGGCGGGAACGAGCCTCGAGGGCGCTCGCGCCCTGGTCACCGGTGGCGCGGGATTCGTCGGCAGCCATCTCTGCGACGCGCTCCTGGCGCTGGGCTGCCAGGTCGTCGCACTCGACAACCTCTCGTCCGGGTCGCGCGCCAACGTGGCGCACCTCGATCCGCGTCTCGGCTTCCAGCTCGTCGTCGGCGATGTCGCCGACGACGAGCTCGTTGCGGGCCTGATGGAGCGGTCGGACGTCGTGTTCCACCTCGCGGCCGCCGTCGGCGCCGAGCAGATCGTCGATGGCCCGCTGCGCTCGCTCCACGCGAACGTCTCGGGCACGGCGGTCGTCCTGCGGGTGGCGGCGCGTCACGGCGTGCCCACGGTGCTCGCATCGACCGCGGCCGTGTACGGGAAGTCCGTCTCGTTCCCGCAGCACGAGGAGGACGACGTCATCCTCGGCGCGAGCAGCATCCGCCGCTGGTCGGATGGCGCGGGCAAGCTCCTCGACGAGTTCCTCGCCCTCTCCTACCACCACGAGTGCGCGCTGCCCGTCGTCGTCGCCCGGCTCTTCAACACCGTGGGCGCGCGCGAGGCCGGGCACGGAGGCCGGGTGCTGCCGCGCTTCGCCGACGCCGCGCTCTCGGGCCAGGCACTCGCCGTCAACGGCGATGGCCTGCAGACGCGCACGTTCCTGCACGTCGACGACGCCGTCGATGCCCTGGTGCGCCTCGCCTGCGCGCCGACGGCGGCCGGCAGGGTGTTCAATGTCGGCTCGTGCGAGGAAGTGTCGATCCTCGAGCTCGCCGGCCGCGTGCTGGAGCGGGCGTGCGTGCACCTCGAGCCCGTCGCTCCTGCGCTCGCCCGGCGGGGGCAGATCACGCTGCGCCCCTACGCCGAGGCCTTCCCCCGCGGCGGCTACGAGGATGTCCGGCGGCGCATGCCGGATACGGCGCGCCTGACGGAGCACACCGGCTGGCGCGCGCAGCGCACCCTGGACGATGCGATCGAGGACGCGCTGGGCGAGCGGCTCGGCCTCGCACTCGCAGCCGCAGAACGCCTGTCGCTCGTCTGATCTCGACGCCGGGCCGCGCCGCGCGCACAGGTGCAGCCGTCGTGATGAGCCGCGCGGACGTTGCACCCGGCGCCTGAGGCGGATCTCGGGCAGGCCCCACCGGGCGCCTTACGGATAACCGCACTGCGGGACACAGGCGCTCCGCCCGCCTGGAACCTGCGCGGAATTCGATGCTGTGGGCGTTGGACACGACGACCCGGCAGGCGGGTCGTCACGACTGCGACCCGAAGCGAGGCTCATCACCGTGGCTACCACCATCTCCACCTCGGACATCGACATCGAGAGGCTGCGTCATGCGGTTCGTGGTTGCGTCCTCGCACCTGGGGAAGCCGGCTGGGATCGCGAGCGGACGGCTTGGAACGTGGCGTTCGACCAGCAGCCCGCGCTGATCGTCGTGCCGGAGAGCTCGCACGACGTGCAGGCGGCGGTGCGGTTCGCGACCGCCAACGGCCTGCGCATCGCGGCGCAGGGCACCGGTCACGGCGTCCCGTCGCTCGGCGATCTGTCCGACGCCGTCCTGATCCGCACCCACCAGCTCGACGACGTGCAGATCGACGTCCGCTCGCGTCAGGCCCGCGTCGGCGCCGGCGTCCTCTGGGAGGACGTGGTCGCGCCCGCGGCCGAGCACGGACTCGTGGCCCTGCACGGGTCCTCGCCGGATGTCGGCGTGGTCGGCTACACCCTCGGCGGCGGCATCGGCTGGCTCGCCCGCAAGCACGGCTTCGCGGCCAGCGCCGTCACGGCGATCGAGGTCGTCACGGCCGACGGCGAGTTCCACCGCGTCGACCACACGCACGAGCGCGACCTCTTCTTCGCCCTGCGCGGCGGCGGCGGCAACTTCGGCGTCGTGACCGCGATGGAGTTCGAGCTCTTCCCGCTCGAGGAGGTCTTCGCGGGCTGGCTGATCTGGCCGTGGGAGGAGTCCGAGCGCGTGCTCACCGCCTGGCGCGACTGGACCGAGACGACGCCGGACGAGGTCACCTCGGTCGGCCGCATCTTCCAGTTCCCGCCGCTCGAGCAGATCCCGGAGTTCCTGCGCGGCCGCAACGTGGTCGTCGTCGAGGTCGCGTACACGGGCGACGAGGAGAGCGGTCGCGAGCTCATGCAGCCGCTGCTCGACCTCGGGCCCGAGACCTCCACGCTCGCCACCATGCCGGCCGCCGGCCTCATCCGGCTGCACGCCGACCCCGAGGGCAACACCCCGGCGATCGGCGACGGCGGCATGCTCGCGTCGCTGCCCGACGAGGCCATCCGGTCGCTGCTCGCTGCCGTCGGCCCCGGCTCCGGCTCGCCGTTCATCTCGTGGGAGCTGCGCCAGCTCGGAGGGGCACTCGGCCGTCCGGCCCCCGGTTCGGGCGCTGCCTCCCACCTCGAGAGCGAGTTCCTCATGTTCTCGGTCGGCCTGCCGTTCACGCCCGAGCTGGCGCAGGCGATCGAGGCGCACCTCGACGTCGTCGGCGACGCGATCGAGCCCTGGCGCGCGGCGCAGAACTACTTCAACTTCGCCGAGCGGCATGTCGACAGCGAGACCTTCTACAACGGCGCGACGCACGACCGCCTGCGCGAGATCCGCGAGCGCTTCGACCCCTCCGACCTGTTCCAGGCCAACCAGCGCATCCAGCCCGCCGGATCCGACTGGTAGGCGCCCGCAAGCAGCACGCCGCCGGTGCGGTCATCGCACCGGCGGCGTTTCCTTGCGCCTAGAGTCCCCCGCATGAGCCGTCCCCTGCGCGTCGGAGTCCAGCTGCCCGAGGTCGAGCGCGTCGTGCGCTGGCCGGAGTACCTCGCGATGGCGCGCGCCGCCGAGGAGGCCGGGTTCGACTCGATCTGGCTCGGCGACCACCTGCTCTACCGCGACGAGGGCCTGCCCGAGCGCGGCCCGTGGGACGCGTGGACGGTCATGGCGGCGCTGGCGTCGGCCACCGAGCGCGTCGTCATCGGCCCGCTCGTCGCGTGCCTGGCGTTCCACACGCCGGGTCAGGTCGCGCGCATGTCGGCCGCGATCGACGAGATCAGCGGCGGGCGCTTCGTGCTCGGCGTCGGGTCGGGCTGGAACGAGCCCGAGTTCCGCGCGTTCGGCGTCCCGTTCGACCACCTCGCGAGCCGCTTCATCGAGAGCTTCGAGATCATCCGGCGCCTGCTCGCCGGCGAGCACGTCACGAGCGCAGGGCGCTGGCACCAGGTCGAGGACGCGGTGCTGCTACCGCCCCCGGCGCGCACGGTGCCGCTCATGGTCGGCACGCTCGGGCCGCGGCAGCTCGCCGCGACGCTGCCCCACGTCGGCAGCTGGAACACGTGGTTCGACAAGTTCGGCAATACGGCGGAGGGCTTCGGGCCGCTGAACGCGCAGATCACGGCCGCCGCGGAGGCAGCCGGCTGCGAACCGGCGGGCATCGACCGCAGCGCCTGCGTGCTCGTCTCGTTCGGCGGCGAGAGCAGCGAGCGCCCGGGCGCCGACACGCCGCCGCTCGAAGGCGACGCCCGCCACATGGCGCGGGCCCTCCACGATCTCGCCGAGGCAGGCGCCGACGAGGCCATCCTCGTGGTCGATCCCATCACCGAGCCCAGCATCCGCGCGCTCGGCGAGACGCTCGCCCTGCTCGACGCCTGAACGCGTTACTTGCCGATGCCGGCGGTCAGCCCGCGCACGAAGAAGCGCTGGCCGGAGAGGTAGAGCAGCACCACGGGCGCGATCGACACGAGCGCGCCCGCGAGCACGAGCGGCTGGTTCGTGGAGTAGCGGCCCTGGAACTGCGCGAGGCCGGACATGAGCGTGCGCGCCTGCTCGTTCTGCAGGAAGACGAGGGCGATCAGGAGCTCGTTCCAGACCCAGATCGCCTGCACCACGACGAGCGTGAAGCTCGCGGCGCCCGAGAGCGGCATGACGACCTGCCGCAACACCGTGAACGGACCGGCGCCCTCGACGGAGGCGGCCTCGATCAGCTCCTGCGGCACCGTGCGGAAGAAGTTCGTGAGGAAGAAGACCGCGAACGGCACGAGCAGGCCGGTGTAGAAGATGATCACCGACTGCAGGTGGTTGACCCAGCCGCGGTCGACCATGAACACGAACATCGGCACGAGCAGCGTGACCGGCGGGACGACCATGAGCGCGACGCTCGTCGAGAGAAAGACCTTGTGGCCGCGGAAGCGCCCGAAGACGACAGCGTAGGCCGCGAAGAGCGCGAACAGCGTCGAGACCGCCACGGAGGTCAGCGTGACGAGGAAGCTGTTCCACATCCAGCGCGGCAGCGGCTGGTCGGCGATGATCGCGCGCAGCGAGCTGAACGTCGGGTGGGTCGGGAACGCCGTCGGATCGAGCTGGTAGGCGGCGTTCGACTTGAGCGCCGTCGAGACGATGAAGTACAGCGGGTAGAGCGCCGCGACGCAGAAGATGAGCAGGAACGCGTGCTTGCCGAGGATCCCGACGAGCCGTCCTCCGGTGGCCTGCCTCACGCCGGGACCTCGGCGCGCCGCCGCACCCACAGCGACAGCCCGATGAGCACCGTCGCCATGCCGAGCAGCATGACGGCGACACTCGCCGCGGTGCCGTTGGCGCCGTTGGAGAAGCTCCGCCAGATGTACAGCTCCATGACGCTCGAGGCGTAGCCGGGGCCGCCCGAGGTGAGCACGTAGACGTAGTTGAAGACCCAGGACAGGACGGTGATGACCTGGATCACGGTCAGGAGCTCCACGATCGGCCGGATCTGCGGCACGAGCACGCGGAACTGGAGGCTCCACCACCCCGCGCCGTCGATCCTCGCGGCCTCCGCCGTCTCGGGCGGGAGCGAGAGCAGCGCCGCGGTGAAGACGACGACGCCGAAGCCGAGCTGCTGCCAGATCACGAGCCCGCCGACCGAGACGATCGCGAGGTGCGAGTTGCCGATCCAGTCCTGCGCGATGAAGCCGAGGTGGAGATCGCGCAGGAACGTGTTGAGCACGCCGTTCTCCTGCAGCAGGAACGAGAACGCGATCCCGATCGCCGTGGCCGGCAGCACGTAGGGCAGGAACACGATCGCCTGGTACTGGCGCATGCCGCGGATGCGGTCGTTGAGCACGAGCGCGATCGCGAGGCCGAGGCCGAGCATGACGGGCACGGCGAGCAGCAGCTTGAGGTTGTTGAAGAACGACGTGCGGAACTCGGGGTCGTCGATGACGCCCTTGTAGTTGTCGAGCCCCACCCACACCGGCGACGAGAACGACCCCGCGTAGAAGCTCTCGCGCACGACCTGCACGAGGGGGAACCCGAACGCGAAAGCCATCGCGCCGAGCGCGGGAAGCGCATAGAGATAGGGCCAGACCTCCCGCCGCCGGCGATGCCGGCGGCGGGGAGCCTCAGAGGTCACTGCCACGAGTCGGGGCCTGGGGCGACTAGCCCGAGGTGACCCACTTCTGGTAGTTCTTGAACTCGTCCGGATGCTGGCTCTTCCACTTCGCGAGCTCGCTCTCCCAGAGCTTCACCGCATCGGCGGGCGTGCCCGAGCCCGACGTGATGAGCTCACCGGCGGCGAGGTCGGCGTTGCCGTCGACTTGCGGCGGCACGAAGTTCTCGGGCCAGACCGACACGGCGGAGTGGTCGAGCAGGAGCTGCTCCTTCGCGATCGGATCCTTCACGAGCGAGGCCGGGAAGCGCTTGTCGGCCGGGAACACCCCGGTCGCGGCGTACCAGTCCTTGAGCACCTTCGGCGAATGCAGGAACACCAGGAACTGCGCGGCCGCCTTCGGGTGCTTCGACCACTTCGTGATGAAGGCGTCCGACGACTGGGTCGTGTCGTAGCTGGTCGCGAGCTTGCCCTTGCCCCAGACCGGGATCGGGCCGACACCCATGCCCTTTGCGCCGCCGAGCGCCTTCGCGGCGGCGGCGGCGTCGCCGTCGGTGACCCACGACATCGCGACCTTCTTCTGCTGGAACAGCTGGAGGCCCTGCACGAAGCTGATCGACGCGACGTCGGAGTTCAGGTAGCCGGCCTTCTTGAGGTCGGCGAGCGCCTGGAAGAACCCCGTGTACTTCGGATCCGAGAACTTGGCCTTGCCGATCATCGCGGCCTTGAGCTCGTTGATCGAGTTCAGGTTCTGCTTGCCGATCAGCGAGAAGAACCAGGCGCCGCCGTAGCCGTCCTTGTTGCCCATGCCGAAGGGCGTGAACCCGGCGGCCTTGAGCTTCTTGGCGTCGGCGAGGAACTCCGCCCAGGTCTTCGGGCCCTTGTTCGGGTTGAGACCGGCCTTCCTGAACATGGCCTTGTTCCAGACGAACGGGATGCCGAGCAGGTACTGCGGCATCGCCCAGAGCTTGCCGCCCGACATGTTCTCGGCCGTTCCGATCCAGTTCTTGGTCTCACTCGCCGGCACGTAGTCCGAGATCGGCACGGACCAGCCGTTCCAGGCCGGCGTGAGCGTGGGCAGCGTGGCCCACTGCGTGGCGATGTCCGGGCCGCTCTTGGTCTGGGCGACGGTCGTGAAGGCCGAGATGAGCGTGTCGGTGGACTGCGTGACGACGTTGATCTTGACCTTCGGATGCAGCTTCTCGTAGGCCGCGACTTCCTTCTTGATCCAGTTGTTCGCGCCCGGGGCGTCGTCCTCGCCCCAGTACCAGTAGGTCAGCGTCGCGTTGTTCGGGTCGTCCGCTGCCGCGCGCGTCTGCTGGGATGCAGCGGTTGTCGCGAAGGCCGCGCTTCCCAGCGCAAGCGTCGCTCCGAGCACTGCCAGAACGTGCTTCCTCACCATCGTTCCTCGCTTCCCATCACAATCGTCCCGCGTGAATGACCGGCAGACTCGCCTGTTGCAAAGGACGTGTCAAGCAACCGTTAGTTGGGCGGCAGCGGCGGCGCCTCCGGCAGCACCTGGCCGCCGTCGACGATCACGGTCTGTCCGGTCACGTAGCCGGCCTCGGGCGACACGAGGTAGCGCACCGCCCAGCCGACGTCCTCGGCCGTCCCGAAACGGCCCATGGGGATGGACGAGAGCATCAGGCGCTGGTGGGCCTCGCTCGTCTCGCCGAGCCCCGGGGTCTCGATGTTGCCCGGCATGACGGCGTTGACCGTGACGCCGCTGGTCGCGAGCTCGACCGCCGCCGAGCGCATGAAGCCGAGCATCGCCGCCTTGGAGGCGCCGTAGTGCGCGTAGCCGACCTGACCCGTGACCGGCCCGGTGATCGACGAGGTCAGCACGATGCGGCCGTAGCCGCGCGCGAGCATCGCCGGCGTGCAGGCCTGCACGGCGTGCAGAGCGCCCTTGACGTTGATGTCCATCACGCGGTCCCACAGCTCGTCGTCGATGTCGGCGAGAGCGGTGCTCGGGTAGATGCCCGCGTTCGCGGCCAGGATGTCGATGCGGCCGTGGGCTGCGAGCGCTGCGGCGGCGAGCGCATCCACCGACGCGCGGTCGCGCACGTCGGTCGCCAGCGCCATGGCGCCGGCGCCGAGCGCTGCGGCGGTCTGCTCGGCGGCCGCGCCGTCGATGTCGGCGATGACGACGCGAGCGCCCTCGGCTGCGAGCACGGCGGCGATGCCGCGCCCGATGCCGCGGGCAGCGCCCGTGACGACTGCGACCTGATCGGTGAGCGGCTGCATGACGGGACGTGACTATAGTCGCCCGGATGCAGCGCTTCCTCGCGAGTGACGCGAAGTACTCC